>NZ_QVFV01000006.1:0-120794 GCF_004212215.1 Leptolyngbya iicbica LK | reverse complement strand
AGATGCTTGCTCAACAAAACTTGGGTTGGATTTGAAAAATCCTGCTTCCTAACCTAAGCCCCTCGTTTTTCCGTCAAATCAATGAACGGAGCTATCTGCGCAACGCTATATTGGGGCCGCCGAGCGACGATAGTCGTCAGGAAACTGAGCAATCATAAAAAACTCGGTCCAAAGCAGGGCTTTGAACCGAGACGGTAGGTCAAAAACAGCTGTCTTTTCAGCTGTAGGAAACCAGCAGTATTGTTTAAGCTTTACGGGAGTAGTACTCAACCACCAACAGCTCGTTGACGTTGAGAGCCACCCATTCTCGATCAATAATGCCGTTGACCTTTGCGGCTAGCTTATCCTTGTCGAGTTCCAGGTGAGTGGGAACGTTGGCCAAACCGGGGAATTCCAAATTGGCGGTAACCATTTTCTTAGAGGCATCGCGATCGCGAACGGCAATCACATCGCCAGGACGGCACTGGTAGCTAGCAATATCTAACACTCGACCGTTGACGGTAATGTGACCGTGGTTAACCAGTTGCCGCGCTGCCGGAATCGTGGGAGCAAACCCAAGTCGGAAAATCGTGTTGTCGAGGCGCATTTCCAGCAGCTGCAAAATTACCAAACCAGTGGAGCCGCCAGCTCGCCGCGCCTTTTTCACATAGCGGACTAGTTGCTTTTCACTAACACCGTAGTTAAAGCGAAGCTTTTGCTTCTCTTCCAGACGAATGGCGTACTCGGTCTTTTTCTTGCGAGCTTGACCATGTTGTCCGGGGGGATAAGCCTTACGAGGGGATTTACGAGATAGACCGGGCAGTTCACCCAGACGGCGAACGACTCTGAGTCGCGGTCCTCTATAACGAGACATGCAAATTTCTCCAGTGTTTAGATGTCAATTAGTTGCCACCCCCGCATCTAGGGATTGCGTATCAACGAACCAAGAGGTGGTGGCGATACTCTCGGTCGGCAAAGAACGAAGGAAATGAAGTCGAGCGATTACCAGCTGGACTTCACCACACCAGGTAAAAGACCTTGGTGAGCCATTTCTCGCAGCTGGTTACGGCAAAGGCCAAAGTCGCGGTAATAGCCACGAGGCCGACCGGTTTTCCAACAGCGATTACGAAGACGAGTTCGAGAGCTGGCCCGAGGCAGCTGCTGAATTTTGCGATGAACCGCAAATTTAGCCCCAGGGCCTTCAGCTTGTTCGAACTCTTCCATTAGTGCAGCACGCTTTTCAGCGTATTTTGCCACTAGCTTTTCACGTTTGCGCTCGCGCGCGACCATGCTTTTTTTAGCCATGCAATTTATCTGGTTTGGTAATTTTCAACACAGTCTATGATTTTAACGCAGTGGACTTGTCTTCGTAAAGATCAATCTTGTCGGCAAGAGGCTGTGTCTTGGTTATTCTTCCAATTGTTCGCGGTAGAAACTCTGCAAAAGGGTTTCCAGGCGTTCTTCTGGGGTGCAGTCGAGTAACCCGTCGAGCACATCAACAAGGCGGGCTGCTGTTTCGCCCAGGGTCGGGCTCAGCGCCCAAATGTCTTGTACCCAGTCTTCGGCGGTACTGTTGGTAAAGACGAGGCGTTCTAGGAGTTGTTTGGTTTCGTCTGAAGATAGGGGCATGGGGAAAGAGTGTGAGGGTGGTTGGGTCTGAGGGTCGCTGAGTGGGTTAGCGTTGCCGATCCGCAGGGTTGGGGGACAGGGAGTGTGAGGGGGGTTGGGTGTGAGGGTGGCAGGCAGGGCTAGCGGTTGATGAAGTGGTGAATTTTTTGGACGGCGCTTTCCAGTACGCTTGGGGGCTGGACGAGGGCGATGCGGACGTAGCCTTCGCCGTGTTTGCCAAAGCCGCGTCCGGGGGCCAGGGCGACGCCTGTGGCCTCGACGAGTTGGACACAAAAGTTGATGGAGTCTTGTGCCCACGGTTCGGGGAGTTTGACCCAGAGGTATTGGGTGGCGTTGGGTTTGGGGATGGGCCAGCCAACTTTCGTCATCGCGTCTACAAAGGCGTCGCGCCGCTGGCGAAAGGTGTTGACGGTTTGCTGCACACCGTCTTGGGAGCCGGAAAGGGCCGCGATCGCCCCTCGCACGATGCCGGGATACTGGTTGAAATCAATTACGGCTTTGACCTGTCGCAAGGCTTTGATCAACTGCGCGTTGCCGATCGCATAGCCGACTCGGAACCCGCCCATGTTGTATGACTTGGACATGGAGTAAAACTCAATGGAAACGCTTTTGTCGCGATCGGCTTGCAAGACGGACGGGGCGGGTTCGCCGGTATAGGTGACATCGCCATAGGGAAAATCGTGAACCAGGGCAAGATTGTGGGCCCGGCAAAACGCTACAGCCTCTTGCCAGAAATCTAGAGAAGCATAGCCAGTGGTGGGGTTGTGGGGATAGCTGAGCACCATCATGCGGGACTGGGCGAGCACGGCGGGAGGAATCTCGTCAAACCGGGGGAGGAAGCCGTTTTCCGCTAGCAGGGGCATGGTGTAAAACTGACCACTCGCGAGATGCACGCCGCCCGCATGGGAGGGATAGCCGGGATCAGTCAGCAGGGCAAAATCGCCGGGATTTAACAACGCGAGAGGCAGGTGGGCGGTACCTTCTTGGGAGCCAATCAGTAATAGAACTTCGGTTTCTGGATCGACGGGCACACCAAACTTGCGGGTGTACCATTCAGCAGCCGTTTGCCGGAAGGGCAGGGTGCTCTGAAAGAGGGAATAGCCGTGAGTGCTGGTGTCGTAGAGGGCTTCGGCGATGGTATCGAGCACAGCGGGGGCCGTGGGCAGATCAGACGAGCCGAGGGATAGGTCAATGATCGTTTGTCCGGTCTGGCGTGCCTGGGCTTTGGCGCGATCCATATCGGCGAAAACGTTGGTTTGAAGGGGAGCGAGGCGATCGGCAAATTGCATGGGTCTGACCACGTGACGGCGGCAATTTCCACCTTATCGCAGGTTTTGAGATGTTTGAGAGCCTTGGGGAGCAGAGGTTGGGAAATAATGCCGATTCTTCTAGTGGCAACTTGCGGGGACTTTTAAGACGGAGATACAAACTTTGTTGAGGATCTGCTCGATGGGGCAGTTTCGATTGGGTGCATCCCAGTTTCGTTACCCTCACCCTAAATCCCTCTCCCAATGCTGGGAGAGGGACTTGTCCGGCCCCCCTTCTCCCAGTTTTGGGAGAAGGGGTTGGGGGATGAGGGCCCAATTTACAAAAGTGGTATGCACTCGTTTCGATTTGCCCCCATCGAGCAGCGTTCAAAATGGAGAATGCAGTACTGTTTACCATTGCGGTCACGCCTCTCAGCGTGCCGCCGAGCAGGCGATGATTTGATTGGGGCGAGGGCTCAATCAGATCATCGCGACTGTAGCCGAAACGGTTTCAGTGGGGGCGATCGCTACTGGGGCACAAAACGACCGGGGCCGGTGGTGCGCACAATGTCGGGGGTCAGATAGCTAGCGGCTTGGAGAATCGTGGCGATGCAACCCGTCCAGCCGGTTTGGTGACTGGCACCGATGCCCGCGCCGTTGTCTCCATGAAAGTATTCGTAAAACAGAATCAACTCATTCCAGTAAGGATCGGTTTGAAACTTGTCGGCACCGCCATAGACCGGACGATTGCCCGCTTCATTACGGGCAAAAATGCTCACCAGGCGGTTGGCGATTTCGGCGGCGGCTTCAAAAAGGGTGACATAGTTGCCTGACCCAGTGGGGCATTCCACCTTGAAGTCATCGCCGTAGTAGCTATAAAGGTGAACCAGCGATCGCAACAGCAACAAATTGACCGGCATCCAGATGGGACCGCGCCAGTTGGAGTTGCCCCCAAACATGCCCGTGTTGGAGTCGCCCGGCAAATAATCCACGCGAAACTCTTGCCGACCGTGGTGAAACACGTAGGGATGCTCTTCGTGATATTTCGATAAGGCGCGAATCCCGTATTCGCTCAAAAACTCGTTCTCATCCAATAAATAGGCGAGAATGCGGCGCAGCTTGTCGGCATTTACGACAGACAGCATGCGGCGCCCCTGCAAACCAGGCTCCGTGGGTAGATGGATGGCGTGGGTGAGTTCGGGGTGGCGCTTGAGGAAGAGATTGGCGCGCTCCACAAAATTCGGTAGTTTTTCAAAGACTTCGGGTGGAAAGACGGCGATCGCCATCAGCACCAGCATGCCCACCATCGATCGCACTTTGATGCGGGTGGCACTGCCATCGGGAAAGCGGAGGACATCGTAGAAGAAACCATCGGCCTCGTCCCACAGTTCGTCCATATTGTCGCCCACGCGATCCATCGCGCCCGCGATCCACAATGTATGTTCAAAAAACTTGATCGCCATGTCTTCATACAGGGGATCATGCAGCGCCAACTCGATCGCAATCTGCAACATCCGCTGACTAAAAAAGGCCATCCACGCCGTGCCATCGGCTTGTTCCAGATACCCCCCGGTGGGCAGGGGCGAACTGCGATCGAACACGCCGATGTTGTCTAGACCCAAAAAGCCGCCTTCGAAGACGTTATTGCCGCTGGCGTCTTTGCGATTGACCCACCAGGTGAAGTTGATTAGCAGTTTGGAAAAAGCGTATTTGAGAAATTCAATGTCGCCTTCGCCATTGTTGATCTCCTTTTCCCGAGCGTAGGTTTCCCAAGTGGCCCAGGCGTGCACGGGCGGATTCACGTCGCTGAAATTCCATTCATAAGCGGGAATTTGGCCATTGGGGTGCAGGTAATCTTCCCGCAGCATCAGGGTGAGCTGTTCTTTGGCAAAATCGGGGTCAATGATGCTGATGGGCAACATGTGAAAGGCCAGATCCCAGGCGGCATACCAGGGATATTCCCACTTGTCGGGCATGGAGATAATGTCATCGTTCAGCATGTGGTACCAATCGCTATTCCGCACGCCATGCCGCTGGGCGGCACTCATCCAAGGCGTGATCTGATGCTCCTCTAGCCACTGATCCACGTCGTAGTAAAAATACTGCTTAGTCCACATCATGCCCGCGAGCGCCTGACGGAAAATGTTGGCGCGATCGCGATCGGCGAGCAACGCCGGCGGCATGACATTGGCATAAAACTCATCGGTTTCTTGCTGGCGGGCCGCAAAAATGGCCTCAAAATCGTCAAACGGTTGGTTGATGTGCAGGTCCGCCGCAGACAGGCGCAACCAGATGACTTCCGTGGCACCAGGGGCGATCGTCAACGTGTAATGGGCCGCCACTTTCGTCCCCGTATTGGCCGGATTCACCACGCTACTCTGCCTCTGCACCACATAGTTGTGAATGCTGTCCTTGACAAACGGGCTGGCGTTCGGCGCGCCAAACAACCGTTCCTGATTCGTTTCATTTTCGGTGAATAGGAGCGGCACACCCCCCTGGCAATGCAGCACATAATCGCTCAAGAACGGCTTCAGCGCTTCATCAGTGAGGCTGGCTCTCACGGCACTATGGTCAAGCCCGTCCACTTTTTGCAACACAGGCTTGGAACCGCCCACCTCCCAAGACCAGGTATTGCGAAACCACAATGTCGGCAGCAGGTGAAGGGGCGCAGCTTCGGGGCCACGATTCGCCACCGAAAGTTTAATCAACACATCCTCGGGGCCGCCCTTGGCGTATTCCACAAACACATCAAAGTAACGGTTCTCGTCAAAGATGCCCGTGTCCAGCAGTTCATATTCCGGCACATCCCGCCCGAGGGAGCCGTTGGTCTTCACTAAGTCCTCGTAGGGATATGCCTGCTGCGGATACTTGTAGAGGTATTTCATGTAGGCGTGGGTGGGCGAGCTGTCTAAATAGAAGTAGTATTCTTTGACATCTTCGCCATGGTTGCCTTCGCTGTTGGTCAGGCCAAATAGTCGCTCTTTGAGAATGGGGTCGTGACCATTCCACAGGGTGATCGCAAAGCACAGTAATTGATGATCATCACTGAGCCCGGCCAAACCGTCTTCGCCCCAGCGATAGGCCCGCGATCGCGCATGGTCATGGGGAAAGTAGTTCCAGGCATCGCCATTGTCACTGTAGTCTTCGCGCACCGTGCCCCATTGCCGCTCACTCAAATACGGCCCCCACTTTTTCCAGGGCTGTTGCTGCAATTTGGCAGCCTGTAAGCGCTGTTGCTCTGCGTTCATACATTCATCCTTTGGTAGTAATGGGGCACTTCCTGAAAAGGCTGCCCTGAGAGATGAGTAGACATCGTCCCAGGCAGCGATCGCGCTCAGGACAACGGCTTTTGTAGCTATCAAGATGACTCGGTCAAGCGAGAGGAACCCGATTACTTATGGCTGAAAGGCTAGCAACCAAAGCCCTCACAAATCAGAAACGAATTGATTGTAATGTATGCCCTTTTGCGACAGATTCCAATAATTTCTCATAACCAGGTAAACATTAGGTTTAGAAGGGGTTTGAAACGTTCTCTGTGCCCTGTTTTTACCTTTCTGAGAGGCTGAGAGGTAAAACCCAGAATCAATATTGGATGTCTCTGGGAGCCGACTGCGGATCATCCCCAATGCCAGGAGAGTATGCAGCGGCGATCGCGCCCCAGCCGACTTGAGGTGTGCTCTCGCAATGCAAGTTCCCTCGTTGGCTAACGTCGAGTCACGAGCCCCAACCAGCGGCAATCCTGAATGCGGGCGATTTCCTTAACGTCAACCGCAACTGTCGCCACGAATGTTTCAACCTTGAAAGATCGCCTGAGCAATTGAAGGTGGCGCAGGCCCATCAAAAAAGCCAGTGGGCCGCGATCGCTGCCCACTGGCCCAACAGTTTCGTCGTCTGTGATTTAAAGATTGTCGAGCTGAGTCTTGAGTTCTTCAAGCTCCGCGTCAACGGCGGCATCCTTAGGCGCAGCCACCGGTTCATCAGCAGCGGGGAGCTGGTTATGATCGGGGGCACTGCCTGATAGTTGCGCTTTCATCGCCGCCAATTCGTCATCCACATCACCGCCCGCTTCTAACGCCGCAAATTGACTTTCCAGATCGGAACCCGCCAGCTCTTGCGCCGCTTGCGACTTGGCTTCCATCATCAGCACTTTTTCTTCCATGCGCTCAAACGCCCCCATGGCGCTGCTGGTATTCATGGAAGTCATGGTGCTCTGCAACTGTTCGTTGGCTTTAGCAGCGCTGACTCGCGCCTTGAGCATATCTTTCTTCGTCTTGGCTTCCGAAATCTTGCTTTCCAAGCCAATCAAATTTTTCTTGAGCTGCTCGACTTGGGTGGCTTGGCCGTCAAGCTGCGTTTTTAAGGTGTTGGCGGTTTCACTCTGCGTTTTCTTCCGAGTTAAAGCTTCGCGCGCTAAATTCTCATCACCTTTCTGCAACGCCAGCTGAGCCCGCTGATGCCAGGTGTTAGCTTCTGATTGAGCCCGCTCGTACTGCTGCTGTACCCGCTTTTGGGAAGCGATCGCCTTCGCAACGGCCTGCCGCATTTGCACCAGGTCTTCCTGCATGTCAATGATGGCCTGATCCAAGATCTTTTCCGGATCCTCTGCACCACTAACGGCGGCGTTTAGATTAGAGCGAACGACGCGGCTGACTCGATCAAACAACCCCATGATTCTGTAGTTCCTTCTAAGTTTGCTGTGTTACCGGGAGGCACCTCCCAATCAGTCTCGTAGCCTCTAACCCCTATTATTCGGTTCACAACCTGACGCATCAGGAGAACCTGGCTTGAAACTAGATAACTGATGACAAGCAACAGGGCGGTTGCCTGCTCTAGTCTTAACACATGACTCCGTTGCCTGAGACATTCTAATCAGCAGGTGTAACACCGATTTTCTGCAATAGGGCTCCCAAATTTTGGGTCTGGACTCTCCGCCACTTTTCCCGAGGTCTCAACGTTGGCTGCCCCTCAAGGGCGATATTCTGGGGTTACTGTTTGGACAGTTATCAGGCCGAACTGATTGGATGCCAGGTTTTGAGCAATTGAGTCAGACGTTGGTTAAACGTGTCAATCACTCGTTTATCCTCTGCTCTCACCGCTTTAAGATGTTGGTTCACATCATTGATCCGACCCTGTCTGTAATCTCTGGTGTAGCGGGATAGCTGCTCCCAACTGCTCAGCTGGGGGTCAACAGATAGGCAATATGAATGGAGTTGAAGGAGTTCCGATCTCAAGTTGTCAAGCTGAATCAAGATCCTAATGCGATTGCGGTTTAGGCTATCGACTTGCTGCTGTCTCAGCATGTTAACCTGCTGATAAATAGCCAGTTCTTGTTGATAGCGGTAGTAGCGATTGCGATCTAGATTCCGTTCATCTGGTGAGGCAACCGGCTGAACATCACACGCGCTCTCATAACGTTGAATCCAACGTTGGTGAGCCGCAATTCTGGCATTGAGTGCTATCACAGCCTGGTTTTCGTTAGCAATAAATCTTTCTTGGGCGGTGAGATAGAGCCAAGCGGCATCTAAGAGTGCCTCAAGCGCTTCAAACGGTGGTATATCTGCGCCGATAAAGGTAACTCTGCTGGTGGTAATATCGGGAAAATGGTCTCGACTAGCAAAGTCAAGCACAGGTGAGGGCTGCGCAGATGAATCAACCGCTTCGAAAAACTCCCTGAGCCCTGCCCGCAATTGAGCTAGCCATTCTTGCAACTCTCTCCAAAGCCACACCAATGAGTTGGACATGAGACATCTTCTGTCACAAAGCAGACTCACTCAGCATATTTCAGCGCGCAGAACAATTTCGTCCGCAGGTTACCGGCAGATGGGGAACACTTTCTATTCGTTGGTGACGTCTTTGAGATCTTGAGCCTCCCATTTGAGGACAGAGGCGTTAATGCCTTGCTCTTGCTTGCGCTTAGAGTCAGCTTCGAACCATTGAATAATTTGCTGCGGAGTCAACTCTGAGATCGGCGTTTCACAGTCTTCAGCGATCGCCTTCAGCAGCTTACTGGTGGAAATAGTCAGTCGCGTGAGAAATTTTTCGGGCGAAGTGAGCAGGGCTTTATCGACGTCGGCGGATTCTTCGGGCGTAAGGAATTGTACGGATTGGTCGAACATCTGAATAAACTTAAGTGGCAGAGCGATCGGGTAACTGCATCGATCTATCAAATCGCGTCGTGACGCTAGTAAAGATATCAACACTACCCAATTTCAGCATACTCAGTATTGCAGCTATGCTTCAGAAAACTAAAAAAATGTGTCGCTAAGCTTACAGCTGCTTGGCGACACCAAGTCATTTCTTTAGCGCTTACTATCACTCAAGTCTGGCGAGCTATGGCCATCTAAACTCAATTGATTTTTGTGATTTTTGTAATTGCTTTAACTCTTTCTTCGTAAGTTTTTTGCCAGTCCCCGTATTGTTAGCTCGCTCTTGACGATCTAGATCTGGCAATTTGAGTGCAATGCCTGCAGCCAACCAGTAATAGACATTCACTGGATCAACATCTAACGGGTAGTAGTAAGGAAAGTAACTGATGAACAACACAAAGGTGAACATCGCTGCTCCGTAGCCACGTAGGTTTGGGTCTTTGATAGAACGATAAGCTTTGAAGGTGGTGATGACTAAAATTGTGAACAGCGATAAGAGTAAAATCAACCCCAACGGAGCCATTTCATACAGCACCTTAGAGTGATACGTTTCCACAAGAACGGTCTTGCCAAAAATTCGGGCAGCGTTCGTAGCTCGCCCTAATCCCCTGCCCAGTAACCCTTGTTGTTGATCCATCGCCCACTCTAGCTGGTGGGTAATGAATTTTGTAGGAGGGGCAGCATTCCACCGGCTGACAAAACTGTCAATACTGCCTGAGAGCACCTCAGGATATTGAATCGCTAAGAAAACTAGAATGCCAGCCAGCCCCACAGCAATTGGCAAAAATCGCTTGGGCTGCAGTAGCTGCCCAGTCATGAGGAGCAGCAGCACCACGGAGGCAGGGACTAGCGCTAGAGCAATGCGCTGCCCCGAAACTACGGCCATGACCCCGACCATGACCATAGCGAGAATGCCAATGCCACGCCAGATAATTGAGCGATCGTTAAAGGCAGTGCCAAAAGCAAAGAAAGTGCTGGAAATTAAAAACCAGGCCCACTGCCAGGGCGCCACGAAGGTTCCAGGCAAACGAATAACTCCAAATTGGGGTGAATATAAAAGGGCTCCGCCTACAAAGCATCGAGCCTCTAGAGATGCCTTGAATAGATCATCGCCCTCACCTTGCGTAGGAGGACACATTCCTGTTTTCAACATCATGTATTGAACAAAGCCGAGAGCACAGCAAATGATGATCAAAACAGCTTGAGTACGTAATAAAAAATAGAGATTTTCTTTGCTGCGAATAAGATAGTGGATGCAAGTAATAAGCAAGAGGTAGCCAACTAAAGCTTTTAATCCTAAAACACCTAGTAAAATAGGCTGCTCACCATTCGATGAAAGCTGCTGAGAGCCATTTACAAATAGGAGAATTGCTATCGAGTAACTCATAAATACGATAAGTGGCAGTCTTAATGCAGGCGGTTGTACAAGCGGTTGTTTGTATTTTTGGCAAAACAGAATTACTGTCAAAAGAGCTGGGAAGAAAATAGCGTCTTTGGCGAGTGTGAGTATGGCACTGCCGCCTAAGGCATAAGTGACCGTGCCACTAATGGGTAAATAAAAGATAAAGCCATAAATGGCATATCGAGGAAAGCGATAGGACAGTGCTAGACAAGCGATCGCGGCCCCACCAGCAACGCCGAGCTTGGGTTCAGCTATAAAGCTAATGATGGCTCCCAACACGACACTGACTAAAAGTATGGGAATGATTGCAGAAATCACCCGCTGCCGATCTTGGGCCTTAGCACGGGCAATTCTGCGCAGTTCTTTTTTTGAAAGTTGAGGCTCAGCTGCCGCTGCTGCCTGAGCCTGCTGCTTTTTCTTAGCTTTGCTTTTGGGCTTAACTTTAGTCTTGGGCATAGGGACTAATGCGGGACAATAACTGGCGGAGAGGAAAGGTAACTGCTGGGGCAGCGATCGCTCCTTCGGAGCACGGACCCAGGCGGTTTTGGGGATAACATGGCTTCGCCCATTCTCTGAGCTCCCTTACAACCGGACGGTGCTAGTGAATCTTGGCAACTGAGCTAACGGCAACTGGTTAAAGGATTGTTCCCCTAAATAACAGTGAGACATCCCGCTCCTGCGAGATAACCCTGCAGATCTGAGACTCCTTCAAAGCAACCGTTCTTGGGTTCAAAACTGCTTGAGCCGCACTGCATGTATCGTCTGGCTCCAATTGGAAGCAGACTGATTTTTCCAAGCCTAACGAGGTCAACCGCCAGCTTGAGAGGAGGCTGTCAATTCTTTACGAAGACCTTAAAGGAAAATCCGTATTTTTATCGACCTAAGCAATTAGGAATTCCTTCGCAGCCGCCCGGAATGGTCGCGCGGGTAGTGTCGCCGCCCCAGCGACAGCAGTACTGACGTTGTTCATCAGACATGCGCTTAGCTCCTGAAAAGTCTACGTCTTCAATCACGGCTCCGGTATGCTCGCCTGTAGAAAAGTTAGGCGGTTCTAAGCGACTACGGGGTGAGGCAGATTTAGCTGTGCCATAGAAAAAGGTCACGCCCATCAGATCGGCTTCGGCAAGACTGGCTTGGTAGAGGATAGTGCGCGAAAAATTGGCTCGGACTAGATCACAACGACTTAAGTCAGCGCGAATGAGGTTGACATCGCTCAAGTCAGTCCACCGCAGGTCGCTGCCGGAGAGGTTTGCATTCGCCAAAATGGCCCCCAGATTGATGACCCGCACGCCGCGATTTCGATCTTCGGCGTATCCGCCATGTCCATCGAGGATGGGCCGCCCCAGATGCTCGTCTCGCTTGAGGGGTGTGAGGAGGCGCGATCGCGATAAAAAGCGAATAATCTTGGCTTTGCCAGGAGCGTCAATGCTGCTTAAAATAGCTGCCGTCCGCGCCTCGGCGATAATTCTTTCTTGGGGCCAATCTTCGAGTAGTCCTTCGTCATCCAGCACTAACTCAGAAATGCCTTGAAAGTAAGCATCAATAGTTTGCTGTTGAGTAATGCGATTTTGTTGCAGTGTCAAATCGCGGGAGATGATGTACTGTCGCCAGGCCACAAATAAGGCCAATAGAGCGACAAAAATTTGCCCGATCGCGCCCAAAAAGTCCCCAAACGAGCCCAAAATATCCCACCGCAGGGTGAGTGCCCAGGTGCGAATTGCTTGATTAATGCCGAGGGCCTCAGTGAGCCCAATGGCACCAATCACTGCGGCCGGAATGGCGACGATGAGCGATCGCTGCTGGGGTGAAAGTTCGGCCACAAAATAAGATAGCGAGGGCCAAATCAATCCCCAGGCTAATACCAGCGTTAGGAGGGCACCAATGAGGGTGAGCCAACTTAGGCTAAAGGCCAAGCCCAAGATAACCAGTAAGACACCCACCAAAATGACTAACGTAGCAGGGGGACTCTTGGCTGTAGACACGGCCATTGGGGCTGTGGCTAGCTCTGACCGCATAGCTGGAGGCAGGTCGTCTGAACGAGGCGATCGCCCATTCTGAGATAGCTGACGGGTGTCGGGCTCGGCTGCTGCCAGGTCATGGTCCATGCTTGCAGTTTCTAAAGCGTGCTGCTCATGAGGATTAGAGTGATCAGAGGTCGATGATGACTGAGATGCCGCAGCAATATCCGAGTCTTCGCGATTATCAGGAGTTGGGTCGCCGTTGGGCTGGGCACCAGAATTCATAGCGAAAATCCTTTGCATGGGCCAGGTTCATCGCTCAATGTAGCCTGATCCGTCAAAATTGGACAATGTGCTAAATCAGCTGGTGACATTTCAGCCATAGGGAATACAGATGCGATCGCTACTGATTACTGGAGCCAGTGGATTTTTAGGCGGTCACCTTTGTCATCAAACCAAGGTGGGCTGGCAGCTTTGGGGCACATATCACACGCAAGCGATCGCCCCGGTCAACATCAACCCGCTGCCACTTGACCTTACTGATGAGCAGTCTGTGCAATCGGTTTGGGAGCAAGCGCGGCCCGATGCGGTGATTCATACTGCCGCGCTTGCTGCAACCGGGCAGTGCCAACAAAATCCCACTCTCAGTTATCAGGTGAATGTTGCGGGCACAGCTAAACTGGTGCGACGCTGTGCGGCTGCTCAAATTCCGTTTATTTTTACATCGACAGATCTAGTCTTCGACGGTACTTGCCCGCCCTATGCCGAGGGCGATCGCCCTAACCCGGTGAATATTTATGGCGCTCACAAAGCGATTGCCGAAGCAACCGTGCTCGCGACCTATCCCGCTGCGACGATTTGTCGCTTGCCGCTATTGATGGGGCCACCCACCGCAACCGCCCAATGTTTTGTTCAGAGCACACTAGCGGCGATCGCGGCGAATATTCCCCAAACTTTATTTACCGATGAGATTCGTACGCCCGCCTCGGTATTCGATATTATTCAAGCCTTGCATCTCATCCTTGACCAAGCCGTATCTGGGATCTGGCACTTAGGTGGGCCACAGCCGATCAATCGCTATGAGCTGGGATGCTTGATAGCCAAGACTTTTGAACTGCCGACGACTACGCTTCAGCCAGCTTTACAGGCTTCAGTTTCTCTCTCTACGCCCAGACCTCCAGATGTTGCTCTTGATAGCCATAAAGCTTTTGCCTTGGGTTATACCCCAAAGCCACCCCAAGCAGCTTTGAAGGCGATCGCTCAAGCTTCAAGTTCCAAAGAAAACTGACCTGGATCAGTTGCTCATCTCAAGCTCAGAAATTGGCGAGAAGATAATTTCTCGGTAATTGTGGCAAGGACATAGACCAATGGGTCATTCGGGAATCTCTGTTGCCCAAGTGCCTCAGTCACAAGTCAGGAATCTGCCCTACCCATATCCATTGAACATGGCAGCGTCATAATTTTGTTCTGCCATATCGTTCGTAGAGTCGGCATGACCGACGATGGTTTTCACTAGAGAGGCGATCAAAATGTCCTGATGGATGGGGGCGATCGCCTCACCGTGCAATACCTTCTGGGTCATGACATAGCTGATCAGCGCTCCCACAAAAATGCGGGCGGTGGCCTCAGGATGAGGAGACGGCAGTTCTGGGTGAGCCGCTACGTACTGGCTCAACAGGGTCCAAACTTTTTGGGGCAGCGCCTTGATAAACAGTTGCGCCAATCCCGGAAACCGTCCTGATTCCCCAATCAAAAGCCGCAAAAACGCGATGTATTCGTCATCGATCGCGAGGATATCCAACAGCTTTTTGGCCAGTTTGCGAAGGGCGATCGCGGGCGGCTCGTCAAAAGCAAAATCGCCAAACACCAGTTGAAACCGCTCCGCCGTTACCTGCTCAATCAGCGCTGTGAACACGCCTTCTTTATCTTGAAAATGCTTGTAAATGGTGATTTTAGAAACCCCTGCCGCCGCTGCTACGCGATCCATGCTGGTCCCTTCATAGCCATTCTGCAAAAAGATTTGCCAGGCTCCCTGCAAGATCTGTTCGCGCTTGAGTTGAGCCGCTGAAGTGGGTGCTGGCAGGACTCCCATAGCCTTTATCTCCAAATTTTAAGAATGTATTGATAACGCTAGACGTCTGGGATGTTGGATCTATACTACACCGTATAGTTTAGCTCTAGCTTTGGGGTTTAGTGATGACCCAGCTTGCACCGACTCATGGCGATTCTGACTCATCCTCAGCATCTTCGGTGAGTCCTCAGCAAAGGTTGAAATCAAAGCTGAAGTTGATTTTGCCGCTTTTGTTGCTTGTGGTGGCGGCTGGCGTGGGTGTGCGCTATTGGCTGACTCGTCCTGACGATAGCGTGATTGCACTTAGCGGACGGATTGAAGGGTACGAAACTGATTTGGGGGCCAAGGTCGGCGGGCACGTTGCGGAGGTGACAGTGCGCGAGGGCGATCGCGTTACCCCCGGACAGGTGATCGCACGACTGGATGATGCGGAGTTGCGAGCCCAACTGGAAGCGGCCCAGGCGCGGGTGGCGGCGGCCCAGCAACAGGTGAGTCAGGCCCAGTTGCAAATTGCGGTGATCGACAGCCAGATTCAAGAAACCCAGCTCACGCTGCAGCAGTCTCAGGGGGACGCTGCCGGGCGGGTCAATCAGTCAGAGGCGACAGTGGCTGCGGCCCTCGCCCAGCTGGCGGAAGCCCAGGCGCGATTGCAGGAGGCACAGTCCACGCTAGCGTTAGCGAGGAGCGATCGCGATCGCTTCGCCACCCTAGTGAACCAGGGGGCCATTGCTCAGCAGCAGTTTGACCAGGCCCAAACCCAGTTTGAAACCGCCCAGGAAACGCTGGTGGCGCGTCAGGCCGCCGTTGCTGCGGCCCAACAGCAGGTCAGCGCTGCCCAAGGTGTCCTCACCCAAGCCCAAACCACCGAACTGAACCCCGACATTCGTACCGCGCAGCTCAATCGTCTGCAAACTCAGCAAGAACAGGCGCGATCGCAGCTCGAAGCGGCTCAGGCGAATCTCAAGGCAGCCCAGGCTAGCGTGGCCGAAACTACGGCGCGGCTGAATGATTTGGACATCACCAGCCCCATCGCGGGTGTCGTATTGACCCGCACCGTCGAACCGGGAGAGGTGATTGCCACCGGCACCACGGTGCTGACAGTAGTGGACTTGAGCGATGTCTACCTGCGGGGTTACGTCCCTGAGGGCGACGTTGGCAACATTCGCGTCGGGCAGCCCGCCCAGGTGTTTTTGGATTCGGCTCCCGATCAGCCCTTGGAGGCCGCCGTTTCTGCCGTCGATACCGAGGCGTCCTTCACCCCGGAGAACATCTATTTCAAAGAAGATCGGGTGACTCAGGTGTTTGGCCTCCGGCTGAATATTGAAAATCCCGACGGGTTTGCGAAGCCAGGGATGCCTGCTGATGGCGAAATTCTGCTGGACGATGGGGAGGTAGAGAGATGACACTCTCAGCCCCCCAAGCGCGAACGACCTTACAGGCCGATCGCGCGATCGCCGTTCACCATCTCCGCAAACGCTACGGCAAGCTGGATGCCCTCAAAGGCATCAATTTTGAAGTGCGATCGGGGGAAATCTTTGGTTTGATTGGTCCCGATGGCGCGGGCAAAACGACGACGTTCCAAATCCTCGCAGGAGTCATGGCCGCCACCGCTGGCGAGGTGTCGGTGCTCGGCACTCCCCCCCGGCAGGCGCGACTCAACCTGGGCTACGTCACCCAAAAGTTTTCCCTCTATCCTGACCTCAGCATTGAAGAAAACATGCGCTACAGCGCCGGACTGCGGCGGGTGCCCGATGCCGTGTTTGCGGAACGGGCCCGCCCTCTGTTGCAGCGGGTGGATCTGGAGCGGTTTCGCGATCGCCTGGCGGGGCAACTTTCCGGCGGCATGAAGCAGAAGCTGGCCCTTTGCTGCGCGCTGGTGACCCAGCCCAAAATTCTGCTGCTAGATGAACCGACGACGGGGGTTGATCCGGTATCGCGGCGGGAGTTTTGGGATCTGCTGGCAGCGGTCGCTACGGAGGGCGTGACCGTCGTCGCTGCCACCCCCTATCTGGATGAAGCGGAACGCTGCCACCGCATCGCCCTAATCTATGCTGGAGAAATTCAACAAATCGGCACTCTGAAGGAACTGCGGGACAGCCTCGGCTTGCAGCGCATCGAAGTGCGGGCCGAACCACTGACCCAGGCCGAAGCCGTTTTGTCAGAGCGGGTTCAATCCGTGGCGTCTGAGGAGCCGTCTTCGAAATCTTCACCATCCGAGAATCGCCCCCCTCGCCCCCCAACTTTGGGGGAGACCGGACAAAGTCCTCCAGCATTAGGGGATTTAGGGGGCCATCAGCCCTCAGCTATCGTGGATATTCAGACCTTTGGCGATCGCCTCGATGTCCTTGTAACCGACGCCGAGCGGGGCCAAACACAGATCCGCTCAGTGCTCAGCCAACACGGCTTAACGGTCAGAGCCATGGGCCAAAACGATCCCACGCTAGAGAATGTGTTCGTGAATCGGCTGCGCCAGCAGGGACTCGACCCCGCCTACCTGGAGTTTCCCGCCTATCGTGCCGGGAAGGAAAAAGGCGGTTTAGCAATCGCCACCCAAAATCTGCAAAAGACCTTTGGCGACTTTCAAGCGGTGAAGGGCGTCGATATCACTGTGCGTTACGGCGAAGTTTATGGCCTGTTGGGCGCGAACGGGGCGGGCAAAACGACCGTGATCAAAATGCTATGCGGCCTGCTACCCGCGAGCAGCGGTACGGTAGAGCTAGCGGGTGAAACTCAAAACCTAAATCGCTCCGAAGTGCGATCGCGCATCGGCTACATGAGCCAAAAATTCACCCTCTACGACGACCTGACCATTCGCCAAAACCTGGAATTTTACTGCGGCGTCTATGGCGTGCCCAAAAAAGCGCGGCGAGACAAGATTGACTGGGTGCTGGCAACCTGTGGGCTGGTGGGTCGCGAAAATCTGATCACGGGCAGTCTGCCGGGGGGCTGGAAGCAGCGGGTGTCCTTTGGCGCGTCGGTGATGCACGAGCCCGATATCCTGTTTCTGGACGAACCCACTTCCGGCGTCGATCCGTTGGCGCGGCGGCAGTTTTGGCGACTGATTCGCGACTTTGCTCGCCGGGGCACCGCCATTCTCGTCACCACCCACTACCTCGAAGAAGCCGAGAACTGCAACAACATGGCCTTCATGGTGGCGGGGGAAATTGTGGCCCAGGGTTCCCCTAGCGATATTAAGACCAGTCAGCCCGGTCAGTTGTTTGAACTGGTCTCCGACCAAACCCAGGCCGCCTCAGATCTCTTGAAGGAGCGGCTGGAACCCTGGCGCGTGGCGATTTTTGGCGATCGCCTCCACCTCGTCCTCGACCATCCCGATCAGGAACTCGACACCGTGCGCCGCTGGTTGGCCGACGCCGACATCGATATCCACACCCTCCATCCCGCACCCTTCTCCCTCGAAGATGCGTTCATCGGCATTGTGCAACGGGCAGCGGTGTCATGAAACGAATCCTGTCCCAGTGCTGGAAAGAACTCAACCAGTTTCGGCGCGCTCGCCTCACCGTCGCCCTCGCCTTCGTGCTGCCCCTGGCGGTGCTGCTGATTTACGGCTACGCCATTCGCCTGGAAGCGAAAAACATTCCCCTCAGCGTGCAAGACTTCGACAACAGTCCCCTCAGCCGCACCTACGTTGCTCGCCTCTTTGCCACCAACCAATTCGTCCCCACCCCCTTAGAGGGCACCGCCCCCACCGCCGCGTTAGACCGGGGCACCGCCAAAGCCACCATCGTCATTCCTCCCGACTTTGAACGCCAGGTCAAAGCCCGCAAACCCGTCACCGTGCAAGCCCTGATCGACGGCACCGATGTCAACAACGCCCGCGTCATTCAAAACAGTCTGCGGGCCACGACCCAGTTCTTTCTGCGCAGCAGCGATTTGCTCCCGCCCCAGGCGCGATCGCCCATTGATGCCCAAGTGCGCCTCTGGTTCAACCCCGGTCGGCAAGAATCGCTCTACATCGTCCCCGGCATTTTTGGCGTCATTCTCTGGGTGTTTCCCTCCATGCTGGCCGCGATCGCCCTCGTCCGCGAAAAGGAACAGGGCACCATCGTGCAAGCCTACGCCTCCGACCTGAGTTCAACGGAATGGTTGCTCGGCAAAGAGTTGGCCTATCTCATCGTGGCCCTGGCCGAAGCCCTCGTGGTCATGACTGTCGCCATGCTCCTGTTTGGCCTTCGGGTGCGCGGCGACCCGACGCCGCTGCTGTTGGGACTGGTAATCTACGAGGCTGCCGCCGTCGCCTTTGGGCTACTGGTCGGTGCCCGTGCAGGCAATCAGACCGGAGCGGTGCAGGGCACGGCGATCGCGGGTTTCCTCACCGCCCTCCTACTTTCCGGCTTCATCTACCGCCTTGAAAATATCCCCTTCCCCCTCTCCCTGGTCTCCAACGTGATTCCCGCCCGCTACTTCATCGAAATCACCCGCGATGCCTTCGTCCGGGGCACCGGCTGGCCCGGCATCTGGTACGCCCCCTTGGCCATTGCCGCGATCGGGGGCTTCTTCTTCCGCATCGCCATCCGTGCCCTCCACCGGATGCAATTCTCAGACTAAATTCTGGCGTTGCTGAATTGATTCATGATTCAGATGGGTACCGAAGCGGTTTGATCACGCAGGCAGTGCCGCAACAGTCACATGCCAGCAGTGCTGTCACCTGACCGGTACCCACAGCTCCTCCAATGGTGAGATAAATACATGCGACAAATTGGCGACGACGAGCCGGACATTGGTAGCGTGCTTGCCAGACTTATGGCTATGCTTACGGCCGTTAGAGGCGTTATATCGACGAAACTGTATGGCCTAATCTTCCAAGTGCCTGCTTAGATCACTCCCCACTAGCAAGCATAGAAACGTTAAGCGCTGAGCCATACAGAGGACTGCTTGTTATATTAGATACATCAAGTCTTCATGAACCCTCGGGCAAAGGTTCATGAAGACTCAGTGAATCAGGGCTTTAACGATAGTCGGCAGCTTGCGCTGCATAGTTTGATAGCAATATCAATCAGGGAAATTGCAGATTACTGGCTTTCGTCACATGACTGCTGTCCTGCAAAGGGGATATTCAGTCAGGCTGAGAAACTTTAGAGTTAATCCAGGTGGATGCGGGCTCGACGGTTTTGGGTTGGTGCCCCCCTCGCAACTGAGGTCGGCTGCTAAATGGTGATTGGCTCTAGCAGACAACTAATTGGGTTGAGGCAAATGAGTATGGGATCCGCTTTTCGATTAACTGGTTTGACGGTATTCGCCTCTGTGCTGGCCAGTCTTGTCGTTCCCCATAAGGTGCTGGCCGACGTACCTTTAACTCGTGCCGATGTCGAGGCGCTGTACAACCGCGTTGAGTACTTGCCAGACTCTGGCACCGCCAGAGCCGCTAACCTTTCTGACTGGCTGGCTGTCGGTGATGCAATTCGGACGGCTGCGGCAGCCCGAGCTGATTTGCGATTTAATGATGGCTCGCTCGCTCGTATTGGCGAACAGGCAACATTTTGGTTTGTGCCCAATACGCGGAATTTTCGCCTGTCTAACGGTACGGCTTTATTGTTAGTGCCGCCAGGTCGTGGGCCAAGTACGATTCAAACACCTAGTGCGGTCACTGGCATTCAAGGCACGGCGGTGGTGGTGCGCCATATCCCCGAAGTCCCGGTGTCGCCAGATGCGCCCCCGAGTCTCTCGTCACCGCCAGGTCGCACTGTCGTTATGGCACTGACGAATAACCCCGGTGGCCCTGTTGAAGTGACGTTGCCCAATGGCAAATCTGTGACTTTGGTGGCTGGGCAGATGGCGATCGCTGCCAATGGCAACCTTGAAGTATTTGAATTTAATCTCCAACTGTTCTACAAAACCAGCACTTTGGCCGCTGGCTTACACCTCGATGACCCCAACTTTATGGGTACGGGTTTACCCACCGATGCTGTGCATCAAGAGACGCGTGATGGATTAGCGCAACAAGCCAACTTTGTGGGCCGGGCGGTGCTCAATCACCAGCTACTTGATTTGCAAGTCAGCACCATTGCTGGCCTTGATTGGCAACTCCCAACTGACGATAACTGGACGGCGAGCATGAGCGATCGCCTCGATCCTGCCGCTAGCTATCTCCCCAGTCCAGATGCCACCCCAGCAGCTACCAACAACTTAGAGAGTATTCCAGTCGTTGTGGCGCCGACAATGGATGCTTCAGTCTTTGATTTTGGTCTAGACATGTCCGGCCAAAGTGGATTGGCCGCAGGCGGGATTACGGATGCGAGTACTGCGAGTGGCCCTAATCTATCGGTGCCGCCTCCTGGTGTTTTAGAACCGACTCCGGCGACTCCAGCGACCCCGGCGACTCCAGCGACCCCGGCGACCCCGGCGACTCCGGCGACTCCAGCGACTCCGGCGACTCCGGCGACCCCGGCAATCCCCGCAACTCCGGGTGAACCAGGTACCCCTGCGACTCCCGCGACTCCGGCGGTTCCCGCCAACCAAAACGTGCCGTAAGGCGATTGTTTCGGAGGTTTTATAGATAAAACGGCCCAGTGGACCGGGCAAAGCCGCCATTACCACCAATTGCGACTTCCCTTCATAGTCTGGCGATGGCCTGCAGTTTGGCAGTCAATATTTTATAAATTGCCCAGTCCTTCATTAATTTAGCAATGCTATTTGGGGCAAGATAGTACATACCTCTATCTTCGGAGTTGAGAGCCTTTTGCCGATAGGTTCTCAGTCAATTCAATGATTGATTTTCGTGGCTATCCAGATTTTGCCACTGCCAGTCACGCGGTGCTGGCGTTGTTGCGCGATCGCATCGGCTTTGATCTGTGGATGGTGACACGAGTCTCTGGACATGACTGGGTTGTCTTGCAAGCCGAAGATCATGGCTACGGAGTCGAGCCTGGTACCGTCTTCCAGTGGGCTGACTCTTTCTGTTCAGAAATGATCAAAGGCAAAGGTCCTTTCATTGCCACTGACTCCGATCTCGTTGCGGCTTACAAAAACGCTCCCATTAATCAAAAATTCAAAGTTGCAGCTTACATTGGCCTGCCACTATGCGATAAAGACGGCAACCTGTTTGGGACCCTTTGCGGCATCCACCCCACGACTTTTCCTGATAGCTTGCAAGATGATTTGCCGCTATTGGAGTTGATTGCTCGTTTGCTGGGCAGCTTGTTAGATGCTGAACTCAAGAGCCAACAGGCACGTCGAAGCGCCGAGCGGGCCGCATGGGAAGCGCAGACCGATACCCTGACGGGGCTTTACAATCGGCGAGGCTGGGAAAAGTTGCTACAACTAGAAGAAACTCGCTGTCAACAATTAGGCTGCGCGGCCAGTGTGATTGTGATTGATCTGGACGATTTAAAGAAAATCAACGATCAATTTGGTCATACTTGTGGGGACCAGCACCTACAGCAATTCACGGCAGCGATTGAACCCGTGCTTCGTCCATCAGATGTTGCAGCACGAACTGGCGGCGATGAGTTTGCTATTTTAGGCGTTGAGATGGATCATGAAGCGGTCCGCAGCTATGTTGAGCAACTTCAAGAGACGCTTACACGGTCTGAGATCCGTGCCTCAATTGGTTATGCCGTGCGTCATCCCCATCAAGGCTTGATGGCGGCGTGGCATGAAGCTGATTTGGCCATGTATCGTCATAAGCAGCAACGCAAGTTAGAGCAGGCGGCGCTATCTTGTCCGTTGCCGAGTGGGTGAGGCTAGCGGCTTTTAAGCGGGAACTCGGCCTGCTTTAAGTCAGAGGCGATACTCTCTTGGCACAGGGCAATGGCAAACAATGCGGGCAGCATGTCGCCACCGAAGGCGATAAAAGTTTTTGGGGATCATCCAGCGTGAGTTTGGTCTACGTGTCTGCGATCGCGGACCCTAGAAATACTTGACAAATAAAAGTTTTTCCTGCATTGGTGAGATCTTTTTGGCTTTTTTGAGCACAATAGCAACTAGGGAAGGGGAGTACGCCTGGTGACTCGGGCACCATAAACGAGGCGAGTACGCCAGTTAGGGGCAACTATAGGTATGGGCCAAGTGGATCACGCATCAAGCCATCCAAACGACGAGAGCAAAATTGCTCGCGAGGCACTACGTAAAGTATCTCAAGACTTGAGGGCGCTACAGGATGAGCTCTCAGGTCAGTTAAATCAAGACATCGCCCGGTTGCAAGGAACCAAGCATCGCCTGCTCAACGATATTGAAATCCTTGAAGAGGAGTACCAAACTCTTAAAGACGAGGTTGGTACGCTCAGAGAGCAGCACAGTGTAGAACTGAGTCGTCAGCAACTAGCCCAGCAGCAGGTATGGGCTAAGAAGTTAGCGCAAGCTCTCGCCACTCATCTGCAGGGACGGTTGACTCAAGACATCTACGCTGGCGGTACACCCGTCGGTGTCACTACGGCTCCCGATGGCTCTTTGCAAAATGCTTACCAGCTCCTGTCGTCACTCGATTCTAGTCTGAACGATACCCTCCATTCCTTACAGCAAGATCTCAACAGTTATCAAAGCTCACTATCGCAACAGATTAGCCGGATGCACAGTATGGAGCAGCAGGGTGAAGCTCTGTTAGAAGCTCTGGTGAGTCGGTTGAGCTTGCAATTGCAGACGCAAATTGCTCGACCACGAGCGATCGCGACAGTCACCAACGGCAACGGTAGCGCCTATGGTCAGCCGTTAAACGGCTATCAGCAGCGACCACTATCGCCCCCGGGGCAGTCCCCGACTGGTGCTCATGCCCTGCCTTACAATCAGCCTGCTCATAGTCAACCCCATCATCAAGGATATGTGCCGGCAAGTGCCTCGGCTAACTCGACATCTAATCCCACTGCGACCGCGCCCAACCAGGCTAAAAAGCCCGCCTCAGCGTTCCAAAAGGGGCTGATTTTCATTGTTCTATCGACACTGGCGTTATCTGTACACAACGTTTTGGTCGGCATTATTGGGTATGGGGGCAATATTTTTGGCCAGATTCCCATCGAAGGTATTTTTCCCCTCAACATCCCTAACTCTCTGATGCTGTTGTGGCTCAGGATGTTGGTGGTGTTGCCGTTAATGTGTTTGGTGGCCCAAAAGATTTATCCCAAAGTTTGGGGCGAGTTGCGGCAATTTTTGGGACAGCCAGATAAGCGACCGTTGTTTCCCGTGATTGCCAGTGGCTGTTTCTTGTTTATGTCGCAGGTATTGATCTATAAGGCGATTTCTGACATTGGGCCGGGAGTCGCCGTCACGTTGCTGTTCATGTATCCGTTGATTACAGTACCGCTGGCCTGGTTCCTGTTTGGCGATCGCCCCACTCCTCTAAGAGGACTGGTAATGTTTGCGATTACTATTGGCATCGTCTTTACCGCTCTGCCGCGCATTAGCAGCGATCTTGCCGTGGGTACTGTTTCACCCTGGGGCGTTTTTGCCGGTTTACTCTCTAGTGCGGCTTTTGCCTTATACCTAGTTTCAATGCAGATCAGTTTCCGTAAGCTGCATCCGGTGCCTGCTACCCTCATTCAATTCAGCACGATTTTTGTGTTGACTAGTCTGATTCTCATGGTGGGCTCCGTGTTGGGATTAGAGACAGCACAACCCAGTAGCTATACGAGTCTGTATATTGCAGCATTCTTGTTGGGGGGGTTAACCCTACTGGGATACTTATTCAACAACTTTGGCGTTCGTTTAATGGGGGCTGCTCAAGCTTCAATTGTGGCCGCGAGTGGCCCCGTATTGACGGCCGTGATGGCTTACATCATTACCCCTGGCGAAAAATCAACTCTTCAGTCGATTCAATGGATCGGGGTGATTTTGGTCACTCTTGGGGTTCTGGCCCTCAGTCTAGAAAGGTTAGGTAAAAAAGCCAAAGCTCCCAAGAAGGTGAATGCGGCGTGAGCTCCACCACTAGAGCTTAGTTTCAAACAGGCAGTTTTCTTGATTAGAGGTCTTGAAAACGTTGGACGTCAAGGGCTGAACCTGAGCCACCCGTCTTGCCAATTTATAGCGCCGCGTAGATCGCTCCGTACATCCCCATGCTGCGGAACAAGGGGCTTAAGCCCCTTGCCTGTTGGTACCTGACTGCGGACTGCTATAACTCAAGTCTATTTAGTTAATTCGCTTGGCATGAGTTGCTGGGTGAACAAAGGGCCATGAGCCAGGGGAACCGTCAGGCCAAAGGATCGAGCTCCTTTTATTAGTTACGGCTTATTGGTTACGGCCGTGGATGATCGACGGACTTAAAATATTCCTCTGCTGTCATGGCAGCAACTGTGTGCAAAAATCTCGTGAGCAGTACATCTATTTTGGTTTTTGCGTATTTGGGCGGGAGAAAGATTGATTGTTAACCTGATACGATGCCGACTATATCCGACTAAATCAGGATTAGTTGAGCAAACTTTAGCAGTAAGCTACACAGATAATCCGGGAATCCTACATAGCAGGTTGAATATTTATTTAAGTAGATGCTCGGCGACGCTATCTGAGTGACTTTAGCCGTCACACTGAGGGGTCTTGGCCCTAAGCAACACCGTTAGTCTGCATGCTTTCAAAAGAGAGAGTCAAAATCTAGCCCCCGCGATGTTTGTGCTTCTCCCTGCCTTTGTGCGTCCACGTAGATAGCTTTGATGAATGTTCGTCAGTGATGCCAGAGTCGTAAACTTTGACCTACAGACTGCTGGTCTGTGATAAAAGCATCATGTCTTTGTTCCACCGCACAGGCTTACTTCTTTCCCTGTAATGAATGGATCGGTACTTATTGTCGGCGATTCCGACTTTTCAGCGCGGCTTTGTGAAAAAGTCCGTGGTTTGTCAGTGATGACTGCTTGGCAGGTGCCAGATGCTCAAGCTGCTACAGAGTTATTGGACTCAGAAACGCCCGATATTATCTTGCTTCAAGCAGCTCAGCCAAGTAATTGGGAATTTTGTCAATCGCTAAAGCAGCAGCGCCATCATCTGTGGTGTTACACCATTTTGTTAGATGAGCGGAACTGTCCGCCAGAGCCAATTTCTGAAGAGGTTTTATTGCGCCAGGTGGGGCTGACGACTACGGCTTTAGAGGTGGGGGCTGATGCGTATTTATGGCTGCCGAGTGCGACGACAGTGGAGGGGACGGCGAGTGTTGATCATCTGAATCGGGCGTTGCAGGCTCACATTCGCACTGCTTTTCGGCGGAATCAGGCTTATCGGGAATTGTCACAGGCCAATGATTTATTGTCGGCGATCGCCCTGGTCGATCCATTAACTCAGTTGGGCAATCGTCGGGCCTTTGATTGGGAGTTACCACGACAGATTCAAGTCACTCGTGAGCAAAACCATCCCCTAAGTTTATTGATTATTGACATTGATTTCTTTAAGCAGGTGAATGACGACCATGGTCATCTGGTGGGTGATCAGGTGCTGAGAATGTTTGCCGATCGCTTGCGCCATCACATGCGCTTTTATGAAACGCCTTTTCGCTACGGGGGGGAAGAGTTTGTGGTACTGCTGCAAAGTACAACGGCAGAGGATGCTGAACAACTGGCAGAGCGGCTCCGGCGGTTGATTAACGACACGCCGTTTGTTATTAGTAAACGGTTGGATCTGCCACTCACTATCAGCATCGGTGTGGCGACGTTGGCGGCCACTGATGATGAGCATGGTAAAGAGTTGATTCGCCGGGCAGACGACAACCTATTGCGGGCTAAACGTACTGGGCGCAACCGCGTCATTATGGGCTGAGTCGTGATGCCCCTGCCTGGATGATCTGAATGAGTGGGAGCAGTCGTCTGGGCGCTTCAGGCCAGAAGTTTGGACAGTATTTCCCAAACTTAGGAATCGGAATTTAATCTAAGTGTGGACAGCCGTCTTGGCTGTTCAAGCGCAGGTGAGATGCCTGTCCAACAATCCTTGAAGTCGATAAAGTTTTGATTGCTTAGCTAGGGTTGCTTAGCTAGGGGACGAATGAACCCGCTAGTCTAGGTCTGCATAGCGGCGACTGCGGGTGATGCGGTAACTGAGCAAAATTACCGGCACAATGCCCACTACCAGAATTGCGAGGGCTGGTGCGGCGGCATCCACTAACCGCTCGTCTGAGGCGTATTGAAACACGCGCACCGCCAGCGTGTCGAAGTTGAACGGACGAATCACCATGGTGGCGGGCAGTTCTTTCATTACATCCACAAAGACGAGCACCGCCGCTGTGAGCAAACTACCGCTGAGCAGTGGGGCGTGTACTTGCGTCAAGGTTTGCGTGGGGGTGTTGCCCAGACAGCGTGAGGCGTCGTCCAGCGTGGGGCGAATTTTGGTGAGTCCGGCTTGCACAGTGCTAATGGCGATCGCTAAAAACCTGACCAAATAAGCAAACACCAGCGCTGCCACAGTGCCACTCAACAGCAGCCCCGTAGAGACGCCAAACCACTGCTGCGCCAGATTGGCAATGGCGTTATCTAACCGACCAACCGGGACGAGAATGCCGACGGCAATGACGGCTCCCGGTACGGCGTACCCTAGCGCCGCCACCTGTACCCCAAACCGCACGCCCGGCCCCGGTTGCAGCCGCGCCCCATAAGCCAGAATGAGAGCCAGCATGATGCCTAACCCAGCAGTCACCCCCGCCAAAATGAGACTGTGACTGGCGAGATCTAAAAATTCGCGGTTGAGAGATTTTTGCCAATTTCTCAGGGTCATCCCAGCTAGCAGTGCAGCGGGTAACAACAGTCCCAAGAGGATGGGCAAAGTACAGGCTAATAACGCCGCGATCGCCCGCACTCCCCCCAGTTGAAACTGCGACAGACTGGGCTGACTGCCTGATCCCTGGTAATAGCGAGCCTGCCGCCGCGAAAACCGTTCCAACACAATCAAGACCGCGATAAACAGCAGCAATACACTTGCGAGCTGTGTGGCGGCGAGGCGTTCCCCCATGCCAAACCAGGTGCGATAAATGCCCGTGGTGAAGGTGGGCACGCTGAAATATTGCACGGTCCCAAAGTCGTTCAGCGTTTCCATCAGCGCCAGGGCAGTCCCCGCCGCGATCGCCGGACGCGCTAACGGCAGCGCCACTATGCGGAAACTGCGCCAGGGATTGCACCCGAGCGAGCGACTGGCTTCCAGCGTGCAGAGCGACTGTTCTTGAAAGGCCACCCGCGCCAGCATGTAAACGTAGGGATACAGCACCAGACTGAAGAGCACGATCGCCCCCGGCAGCGATCGCACATCAGGAAACCAATAATCATTGGCGCTTTCCCACCCGAACAGGGTCCGCAAGCCCGTTTGCACCGGGCCGAAATATTCCAAAAAGTCGGTGTAGGTGTAGGCCAGTAAATAAGAGGGGGCCGCCAACGGCAGCAGTAAGGCCCACTCAAACAGCCGACTGCCCGGAAAGCGACACATCGTGACTAACCAAGCGGTACTGACACCGAGGACCAACACCCCCAGCCCGACGCCGATCATGAGTCCGAGGGAATTGAAAATGTAGCTCGGCAACACCGTAGACGCGAGATGCTGCCAGACCTCGCTGGTGGACCCTTCGCCCGCGTAGAAAAAAGCACTCAAGAGGACGGAGAGCAGCGGCGTTGAAATCAACAACGCAATGAGCAAAACTCCCAGCGACCAACCCGACAGCCGCAGCGAGGGCCGGGGTCGTTGAGCAAACCGGATGCGCATTTTAGGCGTCGTTAAGTGAGCCATATCAAACTGCCTGACGACGCTCCGTCACCTGAGCCGCCAGCGACCTTAATTGGTCCAGGGTCATGATCTCAGGACTCATTACATAAATCGCGGAGCCAGCCTCTTCGCCCTGAAACACGAGCAAAAATTGTTTGGTCGCCTCGCCACCGGGTGGGGTCAATTCGTATACATTGCGCCCAGTATCGTCTGCCAGGTCATCCCGCAGATCGACCCCATAGCCTTGACTTTCTAATCCGGCAATGAGCGTCTCGGCCACGACCCGAAAGGTCCCGACACCGCTGACTTGGCGACATTCTCCCAGGCCCAAACAGCCACTCGTGGCGCCCTCAAAATGGGGAAATTGCTCGCCATAGCTCAATAACGGGCCGTCATCATCCCCAGGGGACGCAAACGCTGGGGTGCGATCGCCGTCCTCGATGGGCAACTCTTCTGGTGGCGGTGTTTCGCTGGGATGCGGGGGCAGGTCAGCGACTGACGGGGGCGGTGCGACTGGTTCCGCAATGACATTAGTTGGCAACAAGGTCGCAGGCGCAGGTGCGGGCGTAATTGAGGGGTTGGGTGGCGGTGACGACGCAGACTTGGGCTGCGGTTCCGACGGCGATGGCGGGGGCTCAGACTGCGGCAAAATCACCACCGAGATGTCTTCATCAGCTGGAGACGCCGTAGGGTCAGCGAACACTTCTTCGGCTGCCGGCTGGGGCATGGGGACCCAGAAGATAGCGCTGTGGGCGATCGCAGAAAGCGTCACAACTGTAGCGGAAACGACGACTGATCGCTTGGCCTTAAACGGAAAAACCAACTGCACTAACCTGACTTACTCCGAATTTGAAGTCACTCGTCTATCTCAGACAGTCAAGTCAGACAGCCGAGATAGCTGAGAACAATTCCTCCACGAAATCATAGCCTTAATGGCAGTCACTTGCAATAACCCTGTCGGGAATTCCAGACACCGTTACAGACTATTGCAGACAGACGCGGCGGAAAGAAGAGCGCTCCATGCCGCCACATGACTCTGAAAATAGTTCCCTCAGGGGACGGGTCCCTTGGACGATGCCTGACCATCCTGATTGAACCGACAGGGACCCATCCCCTAGCCCCTTCGCAATCTCCCCCCCCTTTGTCATCGTTCGGAGTGGCGCGCCAGCGTCATGGGCCATTGCGCTGAACATTTGCCAAAGGAACTTCTTGGCAGAAATCCTCGCTAGCCTGTCGTTTGCAGCGCTGAGATTGCCTCTAGACTAGGGATAGGGAAGAGTTGGCGAGGCGATTACGGGTCGGCATGACTGGCCCGAGGAAAGTCCGGGCTCCCGAAAGACCAGACTTGCTGGGTAACGCCCAGTGCGGGTGACCGTGAGGATAGTGCCACAGAAACATACCGCCGATGGAGCGATCGCTCACAGGTAAGGGTGCAAAGGTGCGGTAAGAGCGCACCAGCAGCATCGAGAGGTGCTGGCTCGGTAAACCCCGGTCGGGAGCAAGGTCGCAGAGGCAAGGGTTGGTCTTTTTCCTGTCTCGCTGTTGGTGTACCGCAAGAGGCGGTTGGTAACAGCCGTCCCAGATAGATAATCGCCCTCTCGGCTTGCCTGAGAGAACAGAACCCGGCTTATGTCTGACTCTTCCCGACCATCATCGTGAGCGGTGCACTGCCACAGCCAGCGATGCGGATTTCGCCTGACGAGGTGGGCGCTCTGTTCATCACCGTGTGGAAGCAGACCTGTGACCAAATGGCCTCAGCCTGGTATTGGCAACGGCTGCTATTAGTTCACGCGACATCAGTTATTTATGGACATGAAGCGAATGACGGCGATCGCGATTACTAATGAATGCTGCCTGGGTGATTTATTGAGCTTTATTAAATCAAATTCAGAAAAAAATTAGTGTGTTTGCTCCGATTAAAACGATTTTCTTGTTTCCTGCTCCTAGAGTGCGGACATGGCTTGCTGTACTATCTAAAACTCTGGAAAAGGACTCGAAAATGCGAAAATTCCCCCTCATGATCAAAGCTTCTCTCGCGGCCTCGGTTTTATTGGCCGGAAACTTTACCCTCAAGATGGCGGCTGCCGAGCATCACGGCTATGAAATCTGGGGCTCTGATCAATCTAACTCCGTCGCTGATGTGGAATCTCGCGGGGTCAAAGGGAGCTGGATCTGGGTTTGGGATAGTCAGGATATGGAGCAGCAGTTGGAGACGGGCGAGGCTGCTGAACCCCTAGGCTGCGATGGCCAAAACCGTCCTGGCGACGGCCCTTGCAATATTTACGAGGTGTTTCCGGCAGCGCTGATGGAACACGACGCCGAAGGAGCCACCGGCAATCAGCTCGGCACCGATTTTGGTCGCCTCCACGGCATGCTGCCTGACCCTCAAAATCGCTACATGAATGTCAACCTCTTCTCTCCGGGGGGCGGCTATGTCGGCATTATGGATGGCGAGACCAAGGAGGCCGTGGCGCTGTTTCGGGTGACGGGCACCAGTGCGGGGCGATCGGTACACATGTCGTTTTGGAACAGCGACGGCAGCGCCTTACTGGTTGCCAACCTGAATGGCAAGGTGCTGGAGCGGATCGACATTACCCGTAACGCTGAAGGCGACATTATTGATGCCACCTTCAACCAGTCCGCTGCCCTCGGGGTCGGCAAAGCCATGACCATTGATGATGGGGCCAAGGTCTATCTGGGAGACAATAGCCACGGCAACCCGATGGTGGGGCAGGTCGCGGGCAGCTATGACCTGGATGTAGCCTTTGGCGACCTGACGCCTCAAGGTTTTTGCAAAGAAAATGGCTGTGAGAATGGCCCCGAGAGTGACCTCGGCGGACGGGCGAATAACGTCATCATTTGCCCGATCGTTTCCAAAGGGGACAATGCCTATGTCACCTTTGGTGGGGGTGGACTATTAGTGGTCGATACCACAGTGACCCCGATGGCGATCGTGGGCGAGTATGACAATCAGGTGGTCAATGGCGCTGGCTGCGGTGGCGTGCAAACGGGCGACGACATGTGGCTCAATGCGGGGGTTTCTGCCTCTGATGCCGGGGCCGATCAATCGACCTTCACCCTCTTTAGTCTGGATGACTCGCTGTTTGGCAGCACGTCGAATGCGCCAAATACGCCTGCGCCGAGGATGATCTTCAAAGACATGACCAATACCGCCACCATCGGCAATTTGGCGGGCGAGGCCGCTAACGCCACGGGCCAACTGCCGGGCAGCACGAGCCGTCGCGACTCTCACGGCATGGCGATCACCCCGTCTGGCGATTACATTCATACCGTCGATCGCATTCAAAACAATGTTGAGGTGTTTAACACCGCCACCCTGGCCCACACCACCTATGACCTGATCTCTGCGGATGGCCAGGGCCACGGCGTGGGAGCCTGTGCTGCCGCTTCAGTCGTAGATGACGAGGCGCTACCCGGTAATGACCCCGCCCCCGACCTGATGGAAGCCACTCCTGATGGCAAGTACCTGGTGGTGGCGCTGCGGGGGCCTGTACCCGTGTCGGTAACCCATTCGGCCCAGGGCAGTTGCCCCGGTGTCGGCATTATCGAACTGCTGGAGGATGGGGCTACAGGGCGTCTGGCAGGCGTACTGCGGACCACGAACACTATTGACAATGCGCCCCTGAGCGCCCCCGGTGGCCATGAGTATACAGGCGCTGAGCGCAGTGACATTCACGGGGCCGCCATTCGTCGGAAGTAAAGCTCGGTTGTCGCCCCACGGCATCATGCGCAATGGGGCGACGAAATTCGGGCTCAAACATGCATGGCCACGCCCAAGGGGAAGAGCTGCGATCATTGGAGCCAATAAAATCTGTTTTTCCATGGGCCTCACAGCGCGATCGCGCTGTGAGGCTTCGCTCAAGAGACGTTGAGCATGGCTCGGCTCGGTTTGTCTAGAAGGGGAATCGGGGAATCGGCAGGCTATCCAGGACTTCATCGATGACGCGATCGGTAAGCTCTTGGACGACCGCGTTGGCGATCGCATTTGCTGCCGCATTGGCAAACATGTCATCCCCAGTGGCTGCGACGTCAAAGACGCAACCATCCAACAGCGCTTCGTCAACCCCAGCTTCCTGGCAAGTGGTCAGCGCCGCATCAATGCGCGCCGGGGCCACGCCATTTAACGTCACCAACTGTCTGGGAAAGGCGGTATCCGTGAAGTTGGCGGTCGATTGTCCCAGGGGATAGTCGAACAACGATTCGGACTGTCGAATGCGCCAGCTATCACCGAACTGACGATACAGCGTATCGAAGTAGGTATCTTCAATCGTGCGGACAGGGATCACGGCTGGCAGCGCCCGATCCAGAGCATTGGTCGCCAGACTGTAGGTGGACTGAGCCGGCACAATGGAGCCGTCGCGGCCCATCAAATCATCGTCTGTTGAGCCGTTGAAATTACCCAATAAGCCACTCCAATCCTCAGGTTGGTCGCGGCGTAAGGTCGGCATGATATTGAGGAAGGTGTCGCCCCCAGCGCGAATGGAGCGAATGATGACCTGATCGCCACTGGGCCAAATAATGGCGTAATTGTCGTTGCCGCTGCGCTGAATCTCACCGCCCCCCGGTAAGGGCAATGCGTCCACCGCCAGCGGGGTCGGAATGCCATCAATCCACACGGGGGTCGAGCTGCCGTCGGGAATATCTTGGGCATAAATCGCCACCCGATGGCCGCACACGCGCATGGCGACGGCTGAATTCAGGGACACCCCATTTCTGCCAGCCACCGCTTTCTGCCGCGCCTGCACTTCAAAGCCTGCGTCTTCAGCTTTGGTCAAGATGAATTCGCCCACGAGCTGAAAGCTGTAGTGCAGTCCATCGTAGGTATTGATATGGGGGTCGCCGTAGCTGCGTCCCTGCACTGGCTCGGCTAGCGGCTCGGTGTTGGCCACGCAGAAGGCCGTATCACTCCCCGCCTCAAGGGGATTGTCTTGCGCACTCGCTGACCCCAGGGAGAGGCTCACCACGCTAAAACAGGTGGCGAGCAATAGCCCCAGCCAGCGCAGCGATCGCCCATGACGGAGCGGAGATTGAAAGTCAGGCATGATAAAGAACCTCGTGGCACTGCAAAGGGTCTGGTTTTCCGGTATCAGTCTACCGATCAGCAACCAGACATTCCGGAAGCGACGCGATGGCCTGAACCGCGATCGCCCCCTGCTGATCACGAAGCCAAGCGCTCCAAAATGTTCCCTGGTCGTGGGGCATCGTTGTGCGCATCGTGGGTGCTGAGGAATCTGGGTTTTATAAAATCCAGTTTTGTTGGGCAGGCATCTTGTCTGCCACAGGACAGCCGAGACGGCTGTTCACACTGACTTCAATGCTCATGCTTTAATCAGACGACTTGAGGCTTTGCAAGGCTTGACGCAGATGCCCTTGATGGGCTTGCAAACAGGCGTCAGCTTCGGGGGCGGAGAGTCCACTCCAGTGCATGAGGAGGGCGAGTTTGACCCGCTGGTCGCTCCGATCTAATAAAGCGGCGGCTTGGTCGCGATCGAGGTCGGCCAGGTCACTCAAAATGCGGATGGCGCGATCTCGCAGTTTCGTATTGGTCACGGCGACATCGACCATGCGGTTGCCGTACACCTTACCCAGTTGCACCATGACCCCGGTGGAGAGGATGTTCAGCGCCATTTTGGTGACGGTGCCCGCTTTTAACCGGGTGGAGCCCGCCAGAATTTCGGGGCCCACCAGCAGCCGAATGTCGCCATCGTAGTTGGCGGGCACCTGCTCGCAGGGCACACAAGCAATGAGGATGGCGGCGGCTCCCCGTTGTTGAGCCGCTTTTAACGCGCCATGCACATAGGGCGTGGTGCCCCCAGCAGTGATACCGACAACAACGTCATGCTCATGAATATGGTGTTCGTGGATGATGGCCGCGCCATCTTCGGCAATGTCTTCGAGCCCTTCGGAGCTGCGGATCAGGGCTCCGGCTCCCCCGGCGATGATGCCCTGCACGAGGTCAGGCGGGGTGCAAAAAGTCGGTGGACATTCCGAGGCGTCGAGCACGCCCAGGCGACCGCTGGTGCCTGCCCCCAGGTAAAACAGCCGTCCCCCCAGCCGCATCGAGTCGGCAATGAGGGTGATGGCGGCGGCTAAATCTTCCCGAGCACCCGCGATCGCACTCAAAGTTTTCTGATCTTCAGCGTTGACTAAATCGACAAATTCCAAGGGCGACAGTTGATCGAGGTTTTGACTCGCCGGATTAGCCTGCTCGGTGAGCAAGTGCCCCCGATCAATGGGCGAGTCGGGCACCGGGGTATTAGAAAAAGTCACCGAATTACTCCTTGAGCAGGGTTGAGACAGGGGAGAAACTGCGCTGCCGCGATCGCGACTCCCTGTCAATGGGCAATGGGCACAGCGCACGGCGTGCGGGGGCGATCGCAAGGCACTGGATGGCGCGGCGGTAGATAGGCTCGGCCTGGGGCGAACGACCTGATGTTGCGAAATTCGTAACCCCATCAGAGTCTTCCAAGCCTCGATGCCATAATGGCGATCGCTGCCAGGCTAGAGCAGTTTTTCTAAACGCTGGCGGATATCGTCGAGTTCTTCATTCGACAGTCGCGATTCGTCTGCCGTGGGGGGCTCTTCTGCCACGTATTCGCCGTCAGGATCCCAATCCATCGCTTCGACAGCACTGTCAGGAGGCACCATCAACGAACCCGCTGGAATCAACCGCAAGTCAAAGCCTGCCTCTTCGCAGAACTCTTCGATTTCGTCTTGCTCAAACGCTTCGATATCGGGCGTCGGAAAATCCTGCGCCTCTAACATCAAACCAAAGCGCGTAGCATCATCCTCGTCTTCAAACATGAGGACAGTGTTCCGCCCGTTGGCCTGCAACGAGTGAATTCCCTCGTTGTCAGTCCCCGCGTTAAACAAGAGCACATAGACTTGCATGAGTCTTTAATCCGTCGTTTATCCATAAGCGTTAATTTTAAGTATCTTAATGGGCAGCCAGACCATTTCAATGCTGAAACCCGGCAAATTGATCCACCTCGCAATGCCGAAAACGGTGAAAATTTGCCCAATCTTGGTACTGTCATGTTGGCAATTGGTGTCTTTGAGTCAGGCGCTCAGAGCGGCGAGATCAAACCGCCGCTGTGGGCAGACAGCACAGGTGTGTAGGCCATGAGCAACGGGTCATCCCCAGAGCCACAATCGACTCCCAAAAAACAGCGTCGCCGCCTCTGGACGACGACTGGCTTGGCGATCGGGGCGATCGCGACCCTGAGTGTGGCTGGGGTGGCGATCGCGGCTTGGCGGTTTGCCCACGAAACGCTATCTCCCTGGGCCTCAGACTATTTGACCGAGGCCCTTGATCGCCCGGTGGCCCTGGGCGAAGTGGAGCGAGTCTCGATTACGGGAGTGCAGTTTGGCCCATCGGCGATGCCGCCCACCGCGACCGATCCAGACACCCTGTATGTCGAGACCATCGCCGTGCGGTTCAATCCGCTGGGGCTGCTGGGGCGGCAAGTCAACCCACAAATTACCCTCACCGGCGTCCAGGTTTACATCGAACAAGACGAACAAGGCAAGTGGGTCGAAGTTGACATTAATTTAGATGACGACGATGACGATGAAGACCGGGGTGAGCCCTTCATCCGGGTCAACCCGACGGTCATCTTCGCAGATAGTGAAGTGCAACTCTTGCCCTATCTCGGGCCAGACGAATCGCCGCAAGTCTTTACCCTCAACGACATCAACGGCACCGTCGCGGTGCAAAAAGTGGTGGTGGATAATCCCCGGGCTGGGGGCAAACCCCAATTAGACGCCCAGGAAATCACGTTGGACTTCAGTTCTCGCCCTGAGAATGCAGGGGATTTAGACCTCAGCGGCGTGATTCGACAACTGGATTATGGGGACAATGCGCCCCCTAATCTGCTCGACTCGCTCGAGGCCAATATCGCGGTCCAGGCTCAGGCGATTGATCTGGCGGCATTGTCGCCGCTGGTGTTTGCCAGTGCCGGAGAGCGGCTGCCCCTGGCGATCACAGCGGGGCTGCTCAACGGCAATATCGCAGCCGAACTGACGCCGTTTGAAGCGCCCCGGCTGACGGGGACGGCCAGTTTAGAGGATGGCGAACTTTTTATCGATGCCCTATCGACGCCGTTCTCAGAGATTAATACCCAGGCACGTTTTCAGGGCAATCGGATCGCTTTGGAAGAGACCACGGCCACCTTTGGGGAACTGAAGGCGGAGGCGCGGGGCATCATTGATCCCCGCAATGGCTACGACCTGACCGGGGCGATCGCTCCCGTCACCCTGGAGGGCATTGCTGAGACCTTTAACTTTGAATATCCCGTCGAGATGGCGGCCACTCTGCAAGCTCCGAAGGTGGCGCTGACCGGGCCGTTGGCAAAACCCACGGTTTCCGGCCTGGTGGAAACGGTTGATGGGGGAACGATTGACCAGGTGGAGTTTGCGCGGGTGGCCTCTGAAGTGACCTACAGTCGTGAGGGCTTTCAGTTTGCCGATTTGGTGGCGAATCCCCTGGCGGGTGGCGAACTGACCGGGAATGGTGAACTGCGATTTGGCCGTCCCGTCGCGATCGCCTTCGATCTGCTCGGGACGGATTTGCCCGCCGATGACCTGGCCCGCCTCTATGGTTTGCCCGACGATATCTCCATTGGCACCCTGGCTTTGGAAGCGGATATTGCTGGCCCGGTCAAATCATTGACCGGCGTGTTCACTTGGGATGCCGTTGGCGGCACCTACCCCACGCGGGGCACAGCGGAACTTGAGCGTAACCTGCTCACGCTGCGACAGGCCGAGATTGCTGGGGGCACGGTGTCGGGGGTGGGTCGCCTGAACCAAGGGCAATGGACTGCGGACGTCCAGGCTCAGGGACTGCAAATGGGCTTCTTCAATGCCGCCTTGCAAGGGGTGACGGCAGGCGGTGATGTGCGACTGGGCGGCAGCACCCGCGACTTTTCGTTGGCGGGGCTGCAAGGCGACGGCAATATTGTCGCGGCGTTAGCCGGTGGCACGCTGAACAGTACTTTCAATCTCGCGAACGGCACCTGGCAGGCCGACGGTCAGGGCCGTAATTTGCAACTGCAACAACTATCGTCTGATTTGCGGGGCACCGGGTCGGCGACTTTTCAACTGGCGGGCAGCCTGGCAAACCTTTCACCCGCCGCCATCCGAGGCCGCGCCAACATTCAGCTGTCGGATGGGTTGGCGACGGCGCGGGCGCTGAATCCGGCGTTCGGGCGATCGCCCGCTCCCTTAGATGCCAGCCTGGCCTGGGATGGTCGCCTGCTGCGCATCGACAGTTTAGAAACGGGGGGTCTATTCGCCAGTGGCACCGTCACGCCGCAGCTATCCGGCTCTGGCGCGCCCAGCATTGCCGCAATTGACCTGAATCTGGCTGCTAACAACTACGATCTGGCGACCCTGCCAGTTAATTTCCCCCCGGCCTTGGCGCTGGTGGGCATCGCCGATTTGCAGGGACGGCTGACAGGGAGCCCCAGTAATCTGAATTTTGAGGGCGATTTGACCCTGGCAAATCTGGCCCTCAATGATTTAGTGTTTGACCGCCGCTTGGCTGGTCCCGTGACCTACTCTAACCAGAGGGGCTTGGCCGTGGGCCTGATGGGAACCGAGGACCAAATTACGGCGACCTATGTCCCCCAAACCCGACAGTTAAATGCCGAAATTCGGGCCGGAGAGGCGATCGCTACTGCCACCACCGAGGGCGACCTGCTGCAAGCTCAGCTCTACAATTTCCCTGTTTCGGTCCTGAATATTCCTGCGGAGCCGTCGCCCTACGGTTCACTGCGGGGCCTGGTGGATTTTGCCAACGCGAGTATCAACCTCCGGACGGGGGAGGCGATCGGTCAGTTTGATGTGGCCTATCTCGGCTTTGGCTATGTGAATGTTGATCGGTTGTATGGCGGTTTCCGTTATGCCGACGGTGTCGCCCAACTGAACGAAGGGCAAATCATCATGGCCGATCGCGATGAACGGGGCGCGGCGATCGCCACCCGCACCTACAATGTGTCCGGTCGTTATAGCCTGGGGCAAACGCCGCAACTCGTCGGTACGCTCTCGTCAGAAGCAGGGGAACTGCGCGACCTCTTACAAATGCTCCAGATTCAAGAGCTCGCCGATTTTCGCCGGGGGCTACAGCCCAACGAAGGGTTCATTCCAGCCTCGACCTTAGAAGCCGCCAAAATCTTAGCGACCAATCCCGTCGGTAGCCCCAACGACACCCTGCTCAACCAACTGCGGCGGCTGTCTGAAATCATTGAGATCCAAATCCTCGATGAAATTGCGGCCGAAGAAGCCCCGATCCCCCCTCTGAGCGAACTGCAGGGCAGCTTTGCCGGGCGCGTCAACATCACCGCTACCCTGCCTACCGATCTCCGCGCCACCTTTGACTTGGCGGGCCAAAACTGGAGCTGGGGTCCCGACATCAGAGCTGATCAGATGGTTGCCCAAGGTAGCTATCAAAATGGCTTGGTCACCTTTGCCCCGTTGCAGTTCAACTCTAATGAAGAGACGGGCATTGCCTCAGCGGCGCTGACCGGCAGTTTTTCCCTCGATCCGCAAGACCGGACTGACCGGGAAATGCTGTTGCAAATCACCAATGTGCCCATCAGCAACCTCGAAGATTTTGCCAATTTGCCCTTTGACCTGGATGGCCGCCTCAACAGCACCGCTATTTTGGGCGGTCGCCTGGGCAATCCTCGCCTCACGGGAGAGTTGGAAGTGATTGACGGCACCCTAAACGGGACGGGCATTTCCAATACGACGGCGGCCTTTTCTTATATCAACGCGCGAGCGGGCCTCGATGCTCAGCTGTCCCTGATTGGCTCCAACGATCCCCTCACGTTGACGGCGGCTGTGCCCTATCAACTCGGGTTTGTGGATATCGAGCCCGTCGACCAAAGCTATTTGCTGCGCGCCAATGTCAAAGACGAGGGCTTGGCGTTGCTCAATTTGTTTACTCAGCAAGTGGCTTGGGAAGACGGTCAGGGCGAAGTCGTGCTTAACATTGCCGGTGATTTGCAAACCAACAATAGTTTGCCAGAGACATTTCAAGGGCTGATCACGCTGGATGATGCCACCATTTCGGCCAGTGCCCTGCCCGTGCCGATGACGGATGTCACCGGGCGCATTCGGTTGGTGCCCAGCATTCAAGCGATCGAGGTCGAGCAGCTTACAGGCCAATTTAGCGAAGGACAACTCTCGGCCCAGGGGCTATTTCCTCTACTGCTGCCGCTGGATACGTTTGTCGATTTTGCTGATGATGATACGGAGCCGCCTCAAGGTGAAGACGAGACCGCGCCGCCGCCCGCCGCTGACGACACCGAGCCCTCCGAAACGAGCAATCCCCAATATCAGCCCCTGACGCTCAACCTCGACAATATTGCCCTCGACTTGCAAGGGCTGTATGAGGGACAGGTCGATGGCGAGATGCAGTTGGTCGGTAGCTTATTGCTGGGGCCGCAGCTCACCGGGGCGATCGATTTATCCCAAGGCACGCTGATCATCCCCGAGGGCGGTGGCCCGCCGCCGGTTGCGGCGGTGGATAGAAATGGTGGAGATAGCATTTTTCCACCGTTTGCCTTTTCTGATCTGCGCATTTTGTTGCGGCGCGGCATCAATATTGTGCAGGGCAATTATTTGGATGTGCGGGCTCAGGGCGGCCTGCGGCTGGATGGCACCCTCTCCACGTTGCGCCCCACCGGGACGATTCAGCTGCCGTCTGGGCGCATCGGTCTCTTTGCTGTGGAGTTGCGACTGGCGGGTGAGAACGATCGCGCTGATTTTCGAGGCACCTTTGATCCGCTCCTAGATGTCACGCTGCAAACCTCATTACCCGAAACCAATACATCGGGCATTCAAGTGACGAGAGGACCTTTTCCCCGCAATGAAGTGCCAGACACGACCACCCTGGAGTCTATCGGGTTGACTCAGCAAGGCAATCGTCTCGTGCGGATTCGGGCTCGCTACACCGGCCCAGCGAGCGAATTGGCGAATATCACGACGACCTCGCGCAATCTGTCGTTGAGCAGTTCGCCCCCCCGGTCTGAAAGCGAAATTGTCGGGCTGTTAAGCGGCAATGTGATCGGCGCGATCGATGCGCTGGGCAGCGATAATGCCTTGACTGGCATTGGCACGTTTGTCGGGTCGGCCCTGCTCAATACAGTGCGCGAATTTCTCGGTGATACCGTGCCGATTAGCGAGGTGCGGTTATTCCAGGTGTCCGATGCCTCCGGTGGGGTCGAGGCCAATGATGGCTCCGATATTGGCGCTGAGGTGGGCTTTGAGATCAGCCCCACTATTTCAGTGTCAGTCTTAAAGGTGATTACCAACGATACGCCGTTCCAGTTCAACACTCGCTATCGCCTCAGCGATGAATTCACCCTTCGGGGCACCACCAGTTATGAGGATTTTCGCGAGCGCAGCGGTGTCCTGTTAGAGTATGAAACGCGGTTTTGAGCACAGGTGCGATGAAGTCTAAGCCCGATGAGTTATCGACCCCCGATGCGGAGGAGGAGGCAGCCTCGCCGTCAGAATCCTCACTGTGGCGTCGCCTGTGGGATAGTCAGCGCGAGAATATTCGGATTTTGGCGATCGCTCTCGTTATTGCCATCTTTCTGCGCGTCTTTATTGCCGAACCCCGGTTTATTCCCTCCAATTCCATGGAGCCGACCCTGCACGTGGGCGATCGCCTCCTTGTCGACAAAATTTCTACCCGCCTGCATCCACCCCATATCGGCGACATCATTGTCTTTCAACCGCCGCCACAACTGCAGGAGTATGGCTACCGGGGCGACCAAGCCTTTATCAAACGGGTGATTGCCACCCCCGGCGAGACAGTCACCGTCACCGATCATCAAGTGCTGGTGGACGGTGCGCCGTTGCAAGAGAGCTACACCCTCGAACCACCTGACTATCTCATGGGCTCGATCACGGTGCCCCCAGGTGGCCTCTTCGTGATGGGTGACAACCGCAACGACAGCAACGACTCTCACGTGTGGGGCATCCTGCCCCAAGAGAATGTCATTGGCATTGCCCGCTTCCGTTTCTGGCCCTTTTCCCGTGCTGGTTCGGTGTCTTAGCCGTCGCGATCGCGGGTGGGCTCAGAGATGCGATCGCAATTCTTTTTGAACAATAGCCAACGCCACTTAGGTGAGAACTCAGGAGGGCCGTCTATCTATAGCTGTAGTGGCAGTTACCTCTTTCAAGGGAGGTTTATTCTCTAGCGGCTTGTTAACTTCGCAAGTAGATGAAACATTATTTATCGAGGTAAATTAGAGTATGAAAGCTGCCCAAAAGTTTGCATTAGTTATTGGGATTGTTTACGTCGTCATCGGAGCGCTGGGTTTCGTTCCTGCCCTAGTGGGCCATCCAGGGACTGATGCCGCCATCAAGCAGTATGGTATTGCGGCAGAGTATGGTTACTTGCTGGGCCTGCTGCCAGTGAATGCGCCCATCAACATCATCCATATCACTACTGGACTGGTTGGCATTGCAGCTGCAATCTCATTAGACAGTGCCCGCTTCTTCTCTGGACAGCTGGGAATTTATTACGCTGCCTTGGGTCTGCTAGGCGTTATCCCGTTTACCAAGACCTTTTTCGGCCTATTTCCATTGTTTGGCTTTGATGTCTTGCTGCACGGTGTGACTGGTTTGCTGGGAATTTATTTCGGTTTCTTTGCAACGCCTTCTCTCCTGGCGCTGTTTAAGCGCGAGCTAAAAGAAGATGCGACTGCCGCTGAAATTCTTTAGTCAAACTTTCGCGTTTGAGATCTGAGATAAAAGTCTGAGTTTTCTGTTTGCTGAGACTTACAGATTACATTGCCCCTAATGCAATCGGCGTTGGGGGCATTTCAATATGCAAAGGTGATGGCATCTCAATATCGCCAGCCTACATCCATGGTCGGGAAGATGACGAGGTTTGATCACATATCAATCTGATATTTTTATCCCCAACAAACCCTTACGAGTGGGCGAGGAAGGCTTTGCAATTGAGGATGGGGGTGTCAGCCCGATCGCTCATGGGGCACTGAACGCGATCGCACCGCTGGCAAAGTGATGTTTCTGTCTCGGCTGATTGATGCAGCGAATAAAGACTCACCCCTTGGCGAATGTAGCCTTCTGCTTCGAGGTCCGTCAGTTCATCAGTGAGCAGGAGACAGCGATCGGTTTTGAGGGCGTGTTTGGCCTTGCGGAGCCCGGTCAAAATTTCGCCAAATTGCCCACTACGGTGACTAATCATCAGGGGCACTTGCTGCCACACGCCGCGAAAACAGCGGGGCGCATCTTGCAGGTAATGGTCGGTGTATTGCAGGGTATAGGTGCCGTCGCTGTAGCAGCGAGTGCGAAACCACCGCTGAAAGGGGATGCCCAGCTGCCCAGAGGGTTCTAGCGTATCCCACCAAGAGCGATGCCACCCCTCATAGGGCAACTGCAAAATGCGCTGAATCTGTTCTTCGTCAAAACCGCCGTGCTGTAGCAGCGCGATCGCCTCCGACAAGTTCACTCGCCACGCCAACGTTTTCAAGTCAGACTGACAGCGGGTCAATGACTGCAAATCTCGTACCGATAGGTCTTCTCCCGAGGGGGCACCTGTGGACGGCATACACCAAACATGTTCGTACTCGATGACCGCATCGATATGTTCTAGTCCGGCGGTGCTAGCGGGGGGACCAATCGCAATGCGGATCTGGCCGATTTGATGGGCGCGGGCGATCGCCGCTGCACAGTTCACCAACAGCGACTTCAACATCGATTCATCGGCGAGGGCTAAATCTAACTGCACCTGATTGCGATCGAGTCGCGAAATGCTTGCTTCGAGATGCATAAGGTCAGAAGAAATCATCTCGCTACCTATTTGTGACTGCTAAAAAGCCGCCAAGTCAGCAATACTTTATCCCTTGGCGGCTGTGGAGCTAATGTGACGATGCCATGACTCCCAGAAGAGTTGATTCCATGTCTCTGTAACTCTCCCCTCTAGTTAAGTCCAGAATTTAGTGGGCGTGGGGGTGCTCTCACCAAACTTTGAGCTTGTTCTAAAAACGCAACAACTCTATGGAAAGGATTGAAAAGTGCGAGGGTGGCAGGGTATGAGGGTGGCGTTGCGGATCCTGATAAATAATCAGGGGCGCGGGGGAGCAAGGGGGAGTGTTCAAAAAACTGTCCTTGATCAGGCTAAAACACCTGATTTCTCGTTGCCTAAACTGGGCTTTACACAAAAATCGGATCGCTCCCGCAAGGGGGCAGCAGGGGGAGTCACGATTTAGAGAATCGGGATCAAGCCTGATAGTTCAAAGCACAGTGCCTGACCCAACCACCCAACCACCCAGCCACCCAGCCACCCAGCTACGCAGCCACCCAACCACCCAGCTACGCAGCCCCTCAGCTACCGCCCCCATTCCCTGCCCGAGAGGCCAAATTGAAATTGACGCCGCCGAGGCTAAAGCAACCCTTTACAATTGTCTAGTTAAGCGGATAGCAAAGAAGGAGTTTCGGACGTGGCGGATAAGTACACTCCCGCAGCGATCGAGGAAAAGTGGCAGCAGGTTTGGGCCGAGCAAGGGCTGGATAAGACGGACGAAGACGCCAGCAAGCCCAAATTCTATGCGCTGTCGATGTTTCCCTATCCTTCTGGCAACCTGCACATGGGCCACGTGCGCAACTATACGATCACCGATGTGATTGCGCGGGTACGGCGGATGCAGGGCTATCGCGTGTTGCACCCCATGGGCTGGGATGCGTTCGGGTTGCCTGCTGAGAACGCGGCCATCGATCGCGGCATTCATCCCGCCAAGTGGACATATCAGAATATTGACCAGATGCGGGCACAGCTCCAGCAGTTGGGCCTCTCCTACGATTGGGATCGCGAAGTCGCCACCTGTTCCCCCGACTATTACAAATGGACGCAGTGGAGCTTTATTCAGTTTTTAAAGGCTGGGTTGGCCTACCAAAAAGAAGCGGCGGTGAACTGGGATCCCATTGACCAGACCGTGCTCGCCAACGAACAGGTGGATAGTGAGGGGAAATCCTGGCGATCGGGCGCAAAGGTCGAGCGCAAGCTGCTGAAGCAGTGGTTTTTGAAAATCACCGACTACGCTGACGAACTTTTGCAAGATTTGGACAAACTCCCCGGTTGGCCGGAGCGGGTGCGCCTGATGCAGGAAAACTGGATCGGCAAATCCACTGGGGCCAAAGTTGTCTTCACCACGGAACAGGGCGATGACCTGGAAGTCTTCACCACCCGCCCGGATACGCTGTGGGGCGCGACGTTCATGGTGCTGTCACCGGAGCATCCCCTCGTCGAAAAATTGACCACGGCAGAGCAAAAGGAGGCGATCGCTACCTACCAAGCCGAAGCCGCCGCCAAAAGCGACATCGATCGCACCGACGAAGGCAAAGAAAAATCTGGCGTTTGGACCGGCAGCTACGCCATCAACCCGGTGAACGGGGCGAAAATCCCGATTTGGATTGCCGACTACGTGCTGATGGGCTACGGCACGGGGGCGATCATGGCGGTGCCTGCCCACGACCAACGAGACTTTGAGTTCGCCCGCAAGTTCAATCTGGAAGTGCGCGTTGTGGTGCAGCCCGAGGGCGATACTTTGGATGGCGCGACCATAGCTGAAGCCTGGCCGGGTGAAGGTGTGATGGTGCATTCTGGTCCCTTGGACGGCATCCCTGCGGGGAAAGGCGAGGGGCAGAGTGTCGAGCAGGCGATCGCCTGGTTAGAAGCAGAAGGCAAAGGTTCGGGCCAAGACAACTTCCGCCTGCGAGACTGGCTGATTTCCCGGCAGCGGTATTGGGGGGTACCGATTCCGGTCATCCACTGCCCCAGTTGCGGCACCGTGCCCGTCCCCGATGAGCAACTGCCCGTAGAGCTGCCGGAGAATGTGGAGTTCAGTGGTCGCGGCGCGTCACCGTTATCTCAACTCGGCGACTGGGTGAATGTGCCCTGTCCCACCTGTGGCGAGGCGGCCAAGCGGGAAACCGACACGATGGACACGTTCATCGACTCGTCGTGGTATTTTTTGCGGTTCACTGACGCCAACAATGACGGGGCGATTTTCGACTCGGCAAAGGCGAATGACTGGATGCCCGTCGATCAGTACGTGGGCGGCATTGAGCACGCCATTTTGCACTTGCTCTACTCGCGCTTTTTCACCAAGGTGTTGCGCGATCGCGGCCTCATCAACATCGACGAGCCCTTTAGCCGCTTGCTCACCCAGGGCATGGTGCAGGGCTTGACCTACATGAACCCCAACAAGGGCGGCAAAGATAAGTGGGTGCCCTCCGAGCTGGTGGCCAATCCCGATGATCCGCGTGATCCCGAAACGGGCGAGCCGCTGCAACGGCTCTACGCCACCATGTCGAAATCCAAAGGCAACGGCGTCGCCCCCAGTGACGTCATCAGCCAATATGGGGCCGACACTGCTCGCATGTTCATCCTCTTCAAAGCCCCGCCTGAGAAGGATTTGGAATGGGATGCCGCCGACGTGGAGGGGCAGTATCGCTTCCTGAATCGGGTGTGGCGACTGGTCACCGAGTTTGCCGAAAGTCCCGCTGCGACAAAATCTGTAGGGGCGCACGACCGTACGCCCCTACCGGAAAACCTGTCCAAAGCGGAAAAAGATGTACGCCGCGCCATTCACATCGCGATCAAGGAAATCAGCGAAGACATTGAGGGTGACTATCAGTTCAACACCGCCGTGTCGGAGCTGATGAAGCTCAGCAATGCCCTGACCGACGCCAAGTGCAAGGATTCGCCCGTTTACGCCGAGGGCATTCACACCCTGGTAAAGCTAATCGCTCCCTTTGCCCCCCATATCGCGGACGAGTTGTGGTCACAACTAGGCCAAACCGGGTCGATTCATCAGCAGGGCTGGCCGATCCTGGACGAGTCTGCATTGGTGGCCGATGAGATCACCCTGGTTATTCAAATCATGGGCAAAACGCGCGGCACTATCGAAGTCCCCGCCGACTCTGACAAAGCCGCGCTGGAAAAATACGCCCGCGAGTCCTACATCGCGCAGAAATATCTGGACGGTAAGGAAATCATCAAGGTGATCGTAGTGCCCGGTAAGCTAGTCAACTTTGTGGCGAAGTAGGCTGCGAGAGATCGCGATCGCCCCTCCTAGTCTTATTTCCCTCCGATGCCCGGGTATCTTTCCACACCTCTGTGAATTCGCAGCAGAGGTGACAGGTCGGTGTGCAAAAATGTGATTTTATTGACCCTGAAGAAAAGTTTAAAGTCAATCCCGTTGCTCGCTGGGCAATCGGGATGATTGTTTTTGCGTGTTCTCTGGAGGAATTTGGATGCAGTTTTTACTGCGGCTATCAGGTTGGATTGACCGCATCAGCCGCTGGATCGGCTGGTTTACCATTGGTCTGACTTTAGTCATGACGGCGATCGGGGCGTACAACGCCATTACCCGCTATCTGGGCCAATATCTGGGAGTCAACCTCAGCTCTAACCGCTACATCGAGATTCAGTGGTATCTCTTTAGCCTAATTTTTTTGTTGGGTGCGGCCTATGTGCTGCAAAAAAATGCCCATGTGCGAGTCGATATTTTTTACGGTCGCCTATCCACCAAGCAAAAGGCGTGGGTCGATCTATTGGGCTCTTTGCTGCTGTTATTGCCCTTTTGTGCGATCGTCATTTTCTATTCCCTCCCTGCTGTCACCAACTCTTGGGCGGTGTTAGAAATGTCGTCTGACCCTGCTGGGTTACCTCGCTATCCCCTAAAAACAGTCATTCCCGTTGCGTTTGCATGGCTCGGGGTGCAAGGCATTTCAGAAGCCATTAAAAATCTCGCCATTATTACTGATACCTCTCTACCCAACTCGACTGAGGAGGTAGCGTCATGACGGATATCCTCGGCCCTTTAATGTTTGTGGGCGCGCTGATGCTCATTTTTACGGGCTATCCCGTGGCGTTTTCCTTGGCCGGTACTGGATTGCTGTTCGCGGTCATTGGCGGTGCCCTGGGCGAATTTGACTGGATTCTCTTCTCCGCCCTGCCGAATCGCATTTTCGGCATCATGAGCAACTATGTGTTGCTAGCGATTCCTTTCTTTATTTTGATGGGCACGGTGTTGCAGCGATCGGGCCTGGCTGAAGATTTACTCGAAACCTTCGGCATGTTATTCGGGCGGTTGCGGGGGGGACTCGCGATCGGGGTGATTCTCGTCGGTACCATGCTAGCGGCGGCGACGGGCGTGGTAGGGGCGACGGTGGTTTCCATGGGCATGATCTCGCTGCCCATCATGCTGCGCTACGGCTATAGCCCTGCCCTTTCCACGGGCGTGATTGCTGCGTCTGGCACCTTAGGGCAGGTGATTCCCCCTAGCGTGGTGCTCATTGTGCTTGGCGATCAGTTGGGCGTATCGGTGGGGAATTTATTTCTCGGTTCCCTGGTGCCAGGGTTATTTCTCTCGGGCATGTACTTGCTGTACGTCATTGCGATGGCGATTTTTCAGCCTAACAGTGCGCCCGCCCTGCCAGATGAAGTGCTTGACATTAGCAAAGCCCAACTGGCACTGCGGATTTTTCGGGTTATGCTGCCGCCCCTGGCACTCATTTTGATTGTGTTGGGCAGCATTTTTGCCGGGGTGGCCACACCGACAGAAGCGGGAGCTATGGGCGTCATTGGCGCGCTAGTGCTAGCCGCGCTCAACCGGCGATTGACTCTTAAAACCCTGATTCAGGCCCTCGATTCCACGGTGGAGTTAACCACGATGGTGATCGTACTGCTGTTGGGCGCGACGCTGTTTAGTCTGGTGTTTCGCGGAGTCGGGGGCGACGCGGCGGTAGAACATCTGTTGACGAATTTGCCCGGTGGCGTCGTCAGCTTCCTGGTGTTCGTCAACTTGCTGGTCTTCTTCCTCGGCTTCTTTCTCGATTATTTTGAAATCGTGTTCATCATCGTGCCGTTGATGGCCCCGATCGCGCTCAACTTTGGCTTCGATCTGGTGTGGTTTGGGGTCATGCTTGGGGTGAACTTGCAAACCTCCTTTCTGACTCCGCCTTTTGGTTTCTCGCTGTTTTATCTGCGGGGAGTCGCGCCACCCGATATTCCTACCACTAGCATTTATCGGGGGGTGGTGCCCTTTATTTGCATTCAGGTTGTGGGGCTGCTCTTACTCATTGTGTTTCCGCAAATTGTCACTTGGGCCAGCCTGGGTTGAACCACGAGTCAACCAGTGAGCAACTGTTCAGTGCCCTGCCGCTGCCGTCAAGCGATCGCTTTGGGTCAGCGGCAGGTTTAGCTCTGACTGAGGGGAATCGTAATGGTGAAGGTCGTACCCCCTTGGGGAATCGATTCACAGACAAATCGACCACCATGCTTTTCAGTAATGATTTGATAGCTGATGGACAGCCCCATGCCAGTCCCTTTGCCGACTGGTTTAGTGGTAAAAAATGGGTCAAAAATCTGCTGGCGAATGGTGTCAGGGATGCCGGGGCCATTGTCATGGATGTGGATGTTGACCTGTTGGTCAGGGGTGAGGATGGTTTGAATCGTGATTTGAGGGGGTACAGCCTCAGCGGTGGGGAGCGATCTCCGTCCTTCCAGCGCATCGATCGCATTGCTCAACACATTCATAAACACCTGATTAAGCTGCCCGGCATAGCATTCCACCGTGGGAATTTGGCCGTATTCACACACCACCTCAATGGCGGCAGCATTCGCACCTGCTTTTAATCGATTTTGCAAAATCATTAAGGTGCTATCGATGCCGCTGTGAATATCGACGGACTTCATGTCTGCCTCATCCATGCGCGAAAACGTGCGCAGAGATGCAACGATTGCTTGAATGCGTTCCGAACCGACCTTCATTGACCGCATCAGTTTGGGCAAGTCCGTCGCGATAAACGGCAGATCGATCGCGTCAATATAGTCTTGAATCGCGAGCTCAGGGTCGGGATAATACTGCTGAAACAGTGCCACCAACGCCAGCAAATCGGCCATGTTTTGCTCGGCGTGGTCTAAATTGCCCGAGATGAAGTTGACCGGATTGTTGATTTCGTGGGCAATGCCTGCCACCAGCTGCCCCAAACTCGACATCTTTTCGGTTTGCACCAACTGAGATTGCATAGTTTGCAAGTCTTGCAAAGCCAACTGCAATTGCTGCGCTTGCTCGCGCGATCGCGCCTCCGATTTCCGTAGTGCGATTTCTCCCTGCTTCAGCGGGGTGATGTTGTGAAAGACCGCAATACCGCCCTCGCGATCGCCCGCCGCCGAAGTCAACGCTCTGGCTGTGACACTAAACCAGTTACCCGGTAGCGAGGGCGATGACTTGATAAATAGTTCCGTCGCCTCCAGGGCTTCTCCTTGAATCACGCGCGATAGGGGAAACGACGCTAAGTCACAAGGTGTCACCTGGTCAGCCAGAAAAATTTCCCACGTGGTTGACCAGGCTTGCAATGAAGTCTGATCCGCCCGGATGCCTAATAAAGCTTCGGCAGGAGCATTTAAGAACAAAAACTTGCCCGCTAAATCCATCACCACCACGGCATCGCCCATGCTGTTGAGCATTGAGCGTAGGGTTGCCAGCGTCGTCTCGGCATGGCTGAGCCGTTGGGTATGCTCGTTTAACTCCGCCAGGGTCGTTTCCAGACGAGTCGATTTGTCTAGCGTCTCCTGTTCATAGACTTCCAGCAGTTGTTCAAGGGTTTCAACTTGAGCTGTGAGGTGCTCATTTTCGGCCTTGAGCGCCTCAATGCTAGGGTCTGCTGCTTCCCCGGAAAAACTCACCATAGACTCTCGACTGATTGCATCAACTCGGGCAATGTTGGGTCACTAATAAAGAGTGGCAGATAGCAGAAGGCTGAAGATCGGCAATGGATATCCTGGCTGACAAGCTGTGGCGATGCCGTTAGGATGCGATCGGCATAAAAATAGTGCCTCGGTCAAAGGGCAAGACGGCCATTTTGACGTTGAGGGCTAAAGGCTTAAACAACTCGGCGGTAGCACGACTGATGGGAATTTTGGAAAATAGGATGATGACCATCAGATTGCCGGATGGCAAAATGCCCCCAAATCCTAACACTGACTTGATCTGAAACGGTTGCACGAACTCTGTCTGGGCTGGGATATAAGGACTGTCAGCGGCTTCAGGAATATGAAAAACGTTGAAGGTGCGCTCTTGTAGATCCACCAGGACGTCGGGCACGGGGGCAACCACGTTGCTCACGCTCAACCCTAACTGCTGAATGAGTTGGGAAATCATCGGGATACTTGTCACGGTGCGCTCGCTAGGGAGGGGAATCACTTGGTGTCCGGTCGATTGGCGACGCTCATTCCACTCGGGGCGATCGCCTGCCGTTCCCAACAGCGTTAAACATTTCATCTGGGGATTGTCAGGGGGATGCCCGAGAAAGTCTTGAGCGATCGCTTGCAGATCGTCAGACAACTCACTAAAGTCATGGGTTTTGAAGAATCGGGCCAAGGCAAAGGCCGACTCCCCGGTTTGAGGATCAACGAAATTCTCATAAAAATAACGGGCGATCTGGCTAGCAGCCCCTTCCATCGCCGTTGTGTCGCGCCCCAACTTACGCACGGCGGCCCCACAAGCGGTCATCTCGCTTAACGAAAATTGCTCCAAATCATACATGCCGCTTGGCTCCTCAAGTCTAAAGTTCGATTGAGTCGGTAACGTCCCTGAGTCTTTCGGGCTCGACCGCTGCTCCCCCAGCCAGAGTGGATTTTGTTTAGATTGCCCCGATCAGGCAACGTCGCCAACATTTGCCGTCTGCTCTGTTCGTGTCATTTTTTTGAGACTTGACCATGCGCCATTGAGGCGTTGCAGTGCGTGGTTAGCCATTATAAAAACTCCCCCAATCACTGAGACGTGACTGAGGGAACTAAAAGGCAATATTAAGAGAGCGTCAAGCAGTGACCATTTGCCAGTTAAGCTGATTGAGCCTTTTTGCGGCGGGAGGCCACAATCCCTCCTCCCACAGCGAGCAAGCCAATAACCGTGGCTGGCTCAGGAATGGTGGGGGTGGGGGGCTCAACCACTCGCTGACCAAACCCATAGAACGAAAAATGGGACAAATCGGGGCTACCGCCGTTGTTAGGAGTTACTCCGAGAGTATCCCAAACCCCCGTTGTAGAAAGTCCATCCCAAAAATATGAGGAGAAAGAGTTACCGGCCTTCACGACAAACATGCCGTACTGATATTTGTCAGTGATGCTTTTATCGAGCTCCCAGGTACCAGATTGCTTGTCCTGATCCTTGGCACTTTTGAAACTAAACCCGCCTGTTGAGCCTTTCGAACCGTTATCGACTTTAATCTCACCCGAAACAAAGGAACCACTTTCCCAGTTGATATCGAACAAGCCGTCAAGACTCTGATTGCTGTTGTTACCTGAGAACGGACCTTCGCAACTGGTTACACCACTAAACGCACTGAGAGTACAGCTAGCTGCGACAGTGCTAGATTGCTCGACGGTTTCATTCTTGTTCTGGTTGCCCTTACCGTTACCTTTAGCTGATGCACTATCGGCAAACATGGTCATGGCACTAACAGCCAGCAAGGAAGAGCCAATTAATAATGAGAGGTGTTTGTTCATTGTTTTCGGGATTTAGAGGGTCAACTGCTTAACTTCCGCTAGGTTGCCACGGGGGCGCGAAAAGTACTTTGCGATGCTTAGCACCCAGGAACGCGCTGAGTCGGGAGGTTACTGATCCCGAATCTTCTACATACTGACCTAGTGAAAGTGTCATAAGTTACCGGAAATACACGGAACTCGGAGGGCTTCACAGACTCTTCAACTTCTGGAAGTGGCCCAGTATGGAGACTTTGGCTGCCAGACAAAGATGTAACGAGGATCGTCTGGATGGATGCCGGATATGGTGTCGAGATCGCCTCCGGCTTGCTGTAGGGACGCATCCAATGAGTTGCGACTTCCACGACCCTATCGTTCAAAACACTAGGATAAAGACTTGCTCTGATTGGGGCTGTTGTGAGGGGGGCAGCGCTGATGACTCCATTTTTGTCACGCTTTGGGCGACTGGCGATCGCCAACATTGTGTCGAACTTGATGGTGCCGTTAGCGGGCATTATCGACACGGCTTTTTTAGGCCACCTGGCAGATGTACATCACTTGGGCGGGGTGGCGATCGCCTCGGTGATTTTCAACCTGGTGTACTGGAGTTTTGGCTTTTTGCGGATGGGCACGACAGGGTTGACGGCCCAGGCCTTTGGTCGCCGCGACACCGCTGAGATGAATTTGCTGTTGCTGCGGAATGGTCTGCTGGCGGTAGTGCTGGGTCTGTTGATTGTGGTGCTACAAGCCCCCATCCGGGAAATCGGGTTTTGGTTACTCAATGCCGAACCAGAGGTGCGACTGTCGGGAGAAGCCTTTTTCAACGCGCGCATTTGGGGGGCTCCGGCAGTATTGGCTAATTACGTACTGTTAGGACGATTTTTGGGCTGCGGGCAGGGGCGGCGCGTGGTGCTGCTGTCAGTGGTGGGCAATGGCGGCAATATCCTGCTGGATTATTGGTTCATTCGCGAGTTGGGTTGGGAAAGTGCGGGAGCTGGAGCGGCCACGGCCCTCAGCCAGGGCTTGATGTTAGGGGTTGGGTTATGTCTGTTGTTGAGGGAGGTGGCGATCGCGCAATTCTGGCAATTGCGTCCCCACCTGTGGGACAAAACGGCTCTTACCGCGATGTTGCTCCTCAATCGCGACATTATGATCCGCACCTTTTCGCTGTTGGTGAGTTTTGCGCTGTTTACGAATTGGAGTTCGGCCCTGGGCAACGAAATTTTAGCGGCGAATACGTTGCTGCTACAGGTGGTGACGCTGACCTCCTATTTCATCGATGGGCTAGCATTTGCTACGGAGAGTTTTGCGGGGCAGTTTTATGGCGCGGGAGAAGCGGCCCAACTCCGCACCGTGTTGATTTGGGGGCTGAGCAGCAGCGTGGTGCTCGGGATGGCGATCGCCCTCACCTTTAGCTGGTTTACCCAGCCCTTATTTCGTCTAATGACCCAACATCAGAGCGTGATTGATCAGGTGCAGGCATTAGTGTGGTGGCTAGTACCGACGTTGACTTTGGGGGCGATCGCCTTTTTGTTAGACGGTTACTTTTTAGGACTGACCCAGGGACACCTGTTGCGCAACTCGACGCTGCTCGCCAGTGGACTAGGCTTTTTGCCCTTGGGGTTGCTGGCCCGACATTGGCAGAGTCCCGCTGGGTTATGGCTGGCGCTGGCCTGCTTTATGGCGGTGCGGGCCATGACTCTGGGGAGTCAAGTGCCTCGCAGTTTAACGGCAGCGCAAAGCCAGGTGACCGATTCTGATGCCGCCGCCCTGTGAAGTCGTCGTCGGTTCAGCTACGTCATCCGACGCTGTTATCGGATTACGCTTCGGGGTTGAGTTCGGCGGCTTTGGTCTGCATCATTTTAAAAATGTTGTAAAAGCCGTTGGCCCGAGAAGGCGTCAAGCTCACATCGAGCTGGGTTTCTTTAATGAAGTCGGGGGACAAATCGATCACTTCCTGAGGGGTCAGACCGTTCATGCCACGAATCAAAAAGGCGACCAGGCCCTTTGTAATCTGCGCGTCAGATTCGCCCAGATAGTGCAGCTTGCCGTCTTCTAAAGCGGCAATGACATACACCTGAGAGACGCAGCCTTTCACCTTGTTGGCGTCGGTTTTCTCTGCCTCGGGGAATGCTTCTAGCTTTTTGGCTAACCAGAGGAGCTGTTCGTAACGCCGTTTGGGATCAGTGGCTTTTTGGAACCGCTGAACCAGTTTTTCGATGGAGGCGGGGCGGGCAGAAGAAGACGCAGACATGGGGCAGGCGATCGCAACGAACGACAAATGGCTTCACAATAGCCTCCCCTATTGTAAAGAGGTATCGGCTTAAAGTTCGCCCTTCAGCACGGCCCGCATGCGTAAAAAAGGACAGCGTGAGCTGCTGGGAGCCGTTGTCTCTGGCCCGAGTTGGCGCATTTGATAGCCTTCGGGATAGGTCCGGTTGGCCTGATCAACGCCGAAATGAGAGCGCTGCCGCCGGGGCAAATGGCGTACCAGACGCTGGCGCAGCCGTAATCCCCACGTAATGGCTTGCTTGACCCAATGGGGCGGGGCTGGCCACCCCAAAGCGGTTTGCATGGGTTCATCGGCAACAGTGCGGATGAGGTTAGGAATTAGGGGGGCCGCGATCGCGGGCAGCCAGCCCTGCATTAATTTAACGACAGCATCTCCCACGGCGCGGTTATCGGGATGATATTGAAAATGTTCGGCTTCATACGCCCGGTTAAAGTCGTGAAACGTTTCATAAGTTGCGGGAATCTCTTCCAGGCCCATGCGTTGTCCGACCACGCGCCAAAACTCAAAGAGGGCTTGCTTTTCCGTCTCGGTAAAGGGGCGCCAGCCAAAGAGTTGATTCCAGCGTACGGGCTCATAAATCAAGGTTGACAAGACGTAGAGAAAGTCTTCGTTGTAAATGTGGAAGCGTTGATGGATGCGATTCATTTGGGCGATCGCAGCGTGCCCTTTGGGACTGTCATAGCCCCATTTCAGGATGTTGCCTAAGATCAGGCTGGTGTCGTCGTAACGTTTTTGCGGTCGCAATTCAAATTCGCCGGTTTGTCGTAGCAGCGAGGCAATGCGGGGCACACAAAAGGTCTTGAGAACGGCAATCTCTAGCGAGCGGTTGAGCTCCCAAGGAAAGTCATATCCGGCTAACCGATGGCAGATGGCGACGGGGTCCCTTGCCGATGAGGATCCTGTGATCGGCAGAGTGGCATGTAAATCAGACATGATGGAGCGATCGCACTAAACATAGACTCTCCCCCTTATTGCGTGGGGGCGATCGCCCCTTCCGGAGAGCTAGCAAAGCTTCATCAATTCCTTAGAAATCAGGATTTTATAGCATCCAAGTCTTATCGGGCAGGCATCTTACCTGCTTTTGAACAGCCAAGATGGCGGTCCACACTTAATGAAGTTCCTATGCCTTCAATACTGCACTGGGCCACATCCATCGGGTGGAACAAAAAGTTTGCTGTGAGGGTTTGGCACTGCCCAACCCCAACAATCGGGGAAGCGATTTTCAAGTACCTTTCCTAAGGCGCGCCATCTTTAGGCACGACAAACCGCTGGGCAACCGTCTCCGGTTGAATGGCGGACAAAATCACGTGCCCTGAATCCATAATCAGAACGGCTCGGGTGCGGCGACCATAAGTCGCATCCACCAGCTGACCGCGATCGCGAGCATCCGCAATGACCCGCTTAATCGGTGCTGATTCCGGGCTCACAATGCCTACCACCCGGTTGGCCGAGACAATATTGCCAAATCCAATATTGATCAGCTTGATATCCATAAATCATCCTGGCGAGCACCAACAAGCCGAATCATCCACTCATCATCAGCCAATTGCCAGTTGTCTCTCAAGAGTTACTTACTAACCGTCCAAAACTAATCGCGATAGCTTGGCCGTCACCCCCGTCGAAACCTTCCAGCACCAGTGGCTGATAATCAAATAAATTTTGCAGAAGCCTTGTCGCCCTATCTTAACGACAAAGCTATTGAGCAGCAAGAGCCGAAGCGGTTGCGGCGGTGGGATTGAAGGCCCAACAGCAAATATTGCTGGCGATTTGTAACATAATTATTAGGAGCGCTGACTAAGTAGCTGTCGCCGAGGGCAATTCGAGCACTTAGTCACGGGCTTGCTGAAAAATTGTGCCTGATGCATTGTGGTCTCTTTGGCATTAGGAACGGGGGGAGAGCCCCTCAAGATATATCGACAGTGAGCCGCTGCCAGGAGTGCGTTGAGCTTGCTGCATTGCGTTCGTCAGCAGGAGAGGTCAGCCATGCAACCAGTGGATTTCACAACTTTGATGGCCGCCTGTGCCGAGCTGCGTCAATCATGGTTGCCCGCGCGTTGTGAGCAGGTGATTCAGCGAGATGCGACGACCCTGGCGATCGCCCTGCGTACCCTCAATCAGCGAGGCTGGCTCACACTTTCCTGGCATCCGCAAGCGGCGCGGCTCCATATCGACTCGCCGCCGCCCCGCGTGCCCGACACGTTTACCTTTAGCCAGCAGCTCAAACATCAGTTGGGGGGCTATGCCTTAGTCAGCATTACCCCCGTTGCGCCGTGGGAACGCGCCCTCGATTTGGCCTTTGCCCAGCGACCGGGCGACCCGATTGAGTGGCATTTGTACGTGGAAATCATGGGCAAGTACAGCAACGTGATTTTGGTGAATGCCCGCAATCAAATCGTGACGGCAGCGCATCAAGTCTCTGAGCAACAGTCCAGCGTGCGACCCATTGCCACGGGAGCGCCATATAGTCCGCCTCCGCCAATTCCAGGGCCCTTCCCCAAGTTGAGCGAGCCCCAAGAGCGGTGGCAAGAGCGCGTCGGTTTGCTGCCAACCACCCTCAAAAAAGCCCTGTTCAAAGCTTATAGCGGCTTGAGTTCGGCCCTGGTCCGTGATTTAACCGCTCAGGCTGACTTATCGCCAGAGCAGCCGGTAGAAACTTTGACGCCAACTGAGTGGGAGCGGTTGTTTGTCCAGTGGCAAGGGTGGTTACAGCGCCTGGAAAGCGGACAATTTTCGCCCTATTTGTTTGAGTCTGGGTATTCGGTGTTGGCTCCGATTGGTCAACCCAAAGCCGATGTGCAGACCTTACTGCGAGACTACTATCAGGAAGCGCTGAATCGCCAAGAATTTGATCGGCTGAAAAATCAGCTCACCCAGCGCCTCAAAACCTTACTGAAGAAGCTGCATCAAAAGGAAACGACCTTTGCCGAGCGGTTAGACAAGGCGGATCAAGCGGATGACTATCGTCAGCAGGCGGATCTGCTGATGGCTTACAACTACCAGTGGCAACCGGGTATGCAGTCCATGGCGCTGGCGGATTTTGAAACGGGGGAAACGGTGACGATCGCCCTCGATCCCGAGAAAAATGCCATCCAGAATGCGCAGGCCATTTATAAGCAGCATCAAAAATTGAAGCGATCGCGCCAAGCCATTACCCCCCTGTTGCAGGCCGTACGGGCAGAAATTGCCTATCTTGATCAGGTGGACGCAGCGGTGCAACGTCTGGAGCAATACGAGGCCGAACCCGATTTGATCGCGCTGCAAGAGATTCGCGACGAACTCATTCAGCAAACTTATCTGGAAGACCCGACCTATCGACCCGGTACTGCAGCCAGCAAGGACGCTTTAAATGTGCGCAAGTTTCAGACTCCCGGCAATTTGGAGGTTTGGGTGGGCCGCAACAACCGCCAGAATGATTTGCTGATTTCGAAAGCGGCCACCGATTACGATCTCTGGTTTCATACCCAAGAGATTCCCGGCAGTCATGTGCTGTTGCGCTTAGATGCGGGACAAGTGCCCACGGATGAAGATCTCCAGTTCACCGCTGATGTGGCAGCCTACTACAGTCGCGCCCAGCAGGCCGACCAAGTGCCCGTCGTATTTACTCAACCGAGATATGTGTTTAAGCCAAAGGGTGCCCTGCCGGGTATGGTGACCTATACCCACGAAACCGTGTTGTGGGGCCAGCCGACTAAACTCGAACCTCAACTTTTAGAAAATTCGGCCTCGTCGGAGCCAGTTTTAACCGCACCCTAACGGATCGCTGTCAGGGTTTCATGAGCATATATCAGATAAAACGACCTAAAAACCATGATTGTCTTTAGGGTCCCTAAGACAATCTCGCGAAAATCCTGAAGTTTTATGACAAAAAAACTGTGTGGCTTGATACAATGCTTTTTGGTGAGAGAGATGAATCGGGAAACACCGCTTCATGGACGTTTTGAGAGACGTCGTTTCCTCCCACTTGAGAGAGCAACTATATTCTTTTAAGGCCGACTTCTTGCGGAGTCGGCTTTTTATTTGGAGATTTCGCTTATTATCTGCTGCAGCAAGGAACAAAACCGTTCACCCCGAACCGTCAAAAAAATTAGTTTATTGACTAGGGCTCGGTAACGGGGATGCCCACTTTGGTTAACAGGTTGAGGGGGCCAATCTGGCTCAGTTTTTCCAGCTCGGCGGGGGTCTTGACCAATAGCCAGCCAGCGTAGCCCAGGCTATTGACGCCAATGCCGTCGTAGCCGGGGTGCGATCGCCCTACCACCAGCATCCAGTTGCGGGTCAGCAGCAGATTATAGGACTGCTCCGGTTGCGGGGTAGTCAGCGTCAAGCCCAGGGTGGCCAGTAACTGGCGATAGGTCGAGAGCAACTGCTGGCCTAAGCTGCGATGATCTTGTTGCCAGTCGAGATGGAGTGGCTGCCAACGGTGGTGGAAGGGCAGAGTTGGCAGGCGTGTGGGGTCGATCGCGGAGCCTGGCGGGGGCATGATTTGAGCGATCGGCAAGGTGGCGGCGCTGTCGTCCTCTTGAAAGGGCACCAGTTGCAGATGCTTATGGTGTTGGCTCGCCCCCGCGATCGGCCCACTGTTGTAAAAGCCCAGTCCATCAATCTCTTGGATGCAGCGCGCCCAGGCGACAAAATCTTCAAGAGTGAGCCAGGTTTGCTGAGCAACATAGTCGCGAGTGATGACGAGCAGATGATGATCCACCACGTTGAATTTGTTGAGCAGGCAAACGTGGGTAGGCGACAAATCGGCCACAAATAAGGCCGGTTCGTAGGGCAAAAAGGGATTAGCGGGCTGACGCGCTGGGCGATCGCGCTGGGCTTGGTCGTGCTTTGCTTTCCGGGCCAGGCTATCGACCACCCGCACCATAAAGGGAATGCCGCCATCGGCCAGGGTATGAGTATGCGTTGCGATCGGCATGAGTGCTCCACTGGCCAAGGCTTGCGTGGTGGTCTGTTGCACCAACGGCCACAAAACTTCGGGCGCTCCAGCGGCAAACTGCGTCATAAATTCAAACTGTGTGAGGAACTGTTGTGAGGATTAGTGCTAACCTACCGGGCGATTGCAGCGGTCGTAAAGTGAGTAATTGCCGACTTATAAGACTGCTGTGTGAAGACTGAAGTTTGAGATCATCAACCCCTGGTTGGAGGTCATGGTTATCCCTTTTTAGAAACGGCGGGACAATCGGCCAGATACCAGCGCCAGGGAATCTCGACGCCCTGAGTGAGACCGATGCGGGTGGTTTGCACCAGTTGATGGTGCCCCTGGGCAAATTGTTCAACCCAGTGGGGCGATCGCGGTTCTAGCCAGAGGGGATGGCCGCCCGTTAAGTGAATGCCGTTGAGGGTGCGGTCAATGTGCAGAGCCCGACATAACTTGCCTGGGCCAGCGGCGATGCGACGGGGCTTTTGGCGCTGTTTCTCGTCAATCCAGAGGGGCACGCGATCGAGGTCGAGGGCCCGAATGAGCACGGCACTGGGCACGGTGTCGGCGTCAGTCACCACATTGATGCAGTGGTACATGCCATAGATGAGGTAGACATAACAGCTCCCCGGTGGCCCAAACATCACTTCATTGCGGGCGGTGCGGCGACGATAGGCATGACAAGCCGGGTCATCGGGGGCGTAGGCTTCGGTTTCCACGATCAGGCCGCGATATTGACTGCCATCGGCAAACTGGCGCACGAGGGTGCAACCGACCAGATCTGGAGCCACGACCGGAGCGGGGCGGCCCAACCATTCAGCCGATATGGACGATTTGGGCAAAGAAGAGGACATCACGCGGGTACCGCAAGAATTGGCTAGACAAGGCATCGTCTGGTGAAGACGGGATTGAGATTTGACTCAAGGTCCGAGTCGATGCTGCACTAAAGCAGGATACAAAACTTTTAGGGTTAACCTCACTGTCGTTCGATTTGCCGATTTTGCCTATGTGGAACCTGATTGCCCAAGACATTGCCCGCGCGACGGGTCAGTCGTTTGACTTGCAAGACCGCCGCAGCGTGGGTGGCGGCAGCATTAATCAGACCTTTCGGATTACGGATGGCGATCGCGACTATTTCCTCAAGCTGAATCAGGCAAGCCAATATGCCATGTTTGAAGCGGAGGCGTTGGGCCTGCGGGAAATGGCGGAAACGCAGACCATTCGAGTGCCGAAGCCAATTTGTTGGGGCACCGCCGAGGGCTCGTGCTACATCGTGATGGAGTATTTGCCGCTGGGCAATAGCAGTCGCGACTCGTGGTATCAAATGGGGCAAGATTTGGCCGCCATGCACCGCGTAACGAGCGATCGCGGGTTTGGCTGGCAGCGTGACAACACTATCGGCGACACACCCCAAAAAAATCCCTGGACAGACGACTGGGTCGAATTTTATGTCGAACATCGGCTGCGCTATCAGTTTCAACTCGCCAATCGGCGCGGCAACTTTCGGCGACAGGAGGAACTGATGGCAGCGGTGCCTTCACTCTTGGCAGGCCACACGCCTGAACCCTCCCTCGTGCATGGGGATTTGTGGTCGGGCAACGCTTCCGTGACTGTTGACGGCACCCCGGTGATTTTGGACCCAGCGACTTATTACGGCGATCGCGAAGTGGATATCGCCATGTCGGAGCTATTTGGCCGCTTTCCCCAACCCTTTTATGACGGTTACAACGCCACCTATCCCCTAGAGCCAGGGTACGAGACGCGCAAAATTCTTTACAACCTGTATCACATCATCAATCACTTCAACCTGTTTGGCGGGGGCTATGGCTCTCAGGCGCAGAGCATGATGGATCGTTTGTTGCGCTGACGACTAGGGCATGACAAACAGGGCGCTGGGCGAGCTGTTTGTCATGCCCGAAAGCACCCAATTATTGAGATGATGGACAAGTCGAGTTCTCGCAATGACCTCATGGAAACTCAAACCTGTCCGGTCTGTGGCGTCAAAATCTTAGTCGGTGTGGTGGGGGGCGATCGCGTCCAATTTTCCGCCGGACCTCCGGGCACCCGCGCTCGCCTCTGGGCCAGAGTTTGTAAATATGTCGATAAACCTGGCTGCATCAATCCCGACGGGGGCTCGCAAACGCCCACCAAAGATGATTACTACAAGCCCGATGTGCCGCGATAAAGTGTTGCAAATGTGATCAGCTTGTCGCGTTAGGGCTGCATTCTCACAAAGCTGAGCCATAATGACACAGGAAATCTTCCCGCAATAGAAATCTATGAAGTTATCGCGCTCCGCTAGTTCATGGGCATGGATGCCGCTCGCCGTAGCCTGCACCCTTGGCCTCACCGCTGTTAAAGCCCAGGCCCAGAACTCGGTTTATAGCCCTATTCCCCTGCCTAGCAATCGAGAAATCACCGATACCTTGTCTGATAACGACATTCCGACTGGGGTGGGCGGCTTTGCCCGAGATTACACCGTGCGGCTAGAAGATGGAGACCAAGTCGCGATCGACTTGATTTCTGAAGAGTTCGACACTTTGATTACCCTGCTCGGTCCCGATGGCACCACCGTGGGTGAGAATGACGATGGCCCCGACGGCACCACCAATTCTCTACTCTTTGCCCGCATCACCGAATCTGGGACCTATACGGTGCGAGTGCGTTCCTATGCCGGCCAGGGTTCAGGCGAATTTCTGCTTAAAGTCGCACGTCTACGCCCTATCGACTAGTAGCAGTTGCCCCGGGGGTGCATAAGCTAGGTGTGCTCTGAGGTGGGCAATGCTAGCGATCACCAACGTCCTCGCAAATTCGCCAATTTTCGAAAAAACGCTTGCTGTTGGTTCAATGGGTCTGTTATCTTAATCAAGCGCTCAAGTTTTGCGCTCAAGCCGGGATAGCTCAGCTGGTAGAGCAGAGGACTGAAAATCCTCGTGTCGGCGGTTCAAGCCCGCCTCCTGGCATTTGTTTGACATCAAATACTTAGCTTATTTGCTGCGGGTAGTTCATTGATCGCAGGGCAGTGACGTGCGTTGAGCATTGCCAGCAACAGCTAGCCATCAGGAAAACCGAAGATAGCTTGACCTGCTGCTTCGGCATTATTCTGTCGAACTGATGCTCAAGAAGGTTTGCCAGTCAGTCAGGGCGGTGGGATTGGATGGCTGACCTCGTTCCAATAAGACTAAACCGTTACGGGCATCAATCAAGCCATATTGACCGCTCTCGATCAGGTTATTGATCACGGGCACAAAGGTGTTGTAGCGATCGCGATCGCTGCCAAAGGCCACTTGATAGCGCCGCAGTCGCCCCAAGTCAACAGCGATGAACTGCACCGTTTCTGCCGTTCCTGCATCGTTCAAATATTCAATTCGGGGCATGCGCAAAATGGCCCGTCGTCCTGATAGGTGAGGCACGATGTAAGTGGATGCTGTAACGCTGGCCTCACGGGGAATCTGCGCCAATAGCTGATGAATTTCCCCCGCGCGTTGCCACTGTTGCGGCAAGGGCACGTAGACCAGGGGTTGATAGGAGTCGGGCAGAGCGAAGGAAAAGGTGCGACTGGGGTTGGTAAACGGCACCAGGATCAGCGAAATGATGAGGCAGAATCGCCAAAAGCGGCGGAAGTTGCGGGCGGGCGATCGCGGTGTTACTTGTTCTAGCGATCGCCCAAACCGTCGAAACCCCTGCCCTCGCCACCAAATAATCGCCCCGTAAAACATGCCGGGCACCACATTCAGGGCATAGCGAATGCTGGTATTGAGACCTGAGTTGCTTTCCGTCAAGGTCATTTTGAGCAGCGGGGGGCCAGACATCAGCCAGGTGGTCGGCGACAGCGCAGGGATGAAGGCCAAAGGAAGCCAGTGTCCGACCAGATATTCCAACGTGCCATCCAGCGGCGTCACCAGTTCTCGCAAGAGCAGTCCGGGCTGACTCACCATGGCCCACAAGACTTCCAACGTGGATGCCTCTTCGCTGTCGATATATTGACCAAACTCCTCAATCATGAATCGTTTGGAAATGTCGTCGGAGAAGATGGGCATGAAGACATTGGTGACCAGCACAAAATAGCCCACGCTGAGGGTACAGACCCCGGCCCCGATCCCCGGATGGCGGCGACTGGCCAGCAGATACGCTCCGACCCCAAAGAGGGGAATGGCGCTATCTTCGCGCACGGCCAAAATGGCTAGACACAGCAGCCCGAAGATGGCCCAGCGGCGATATTCCATCGCCAATAACAGGCCAAACATAAAGAGGGGAATCTGGCCCAAATCGTGAAAGTTAGCGAGGTAGGGATTGAGGACGGCGATCCCCCCATAAAAGCTCACCATGATTGCCAGCGACAGGCGATGTTCTAAATGCTTGCGGGCGAGAAAGTAGAGGAGGAGTCCCGCGATCGCCGCAAAGGCGGCTTGCAACACGGACAACGTCACCGGCGATGGAAACAGTCGGTAAATCGGCCACCAAAACAGCAGCGCCGGGGTGAAGTGTTGTCCTAAACGGCGATAGTCCACTCGGGGCAATTCCCCAGCGTGAATCACGTCCGTCGATAATTGCGATGACAGGGTGCTCTGAAAGAAGTTGCCGTGGGCGTTGTTCCAAAACACCTGGTTAAAGATGCCCTGGTCGTAGGAGGCGTAGTAGGTGAAATAGCGATGGAGCAGGAGCCCGGCGATGACCAAAAAGAAAGCCGCCGCAATCGCGACCACTCGCCTCAAATCTGCTTCCTTGCGCCAACTCAATAGCATCTTGCGAGCCCCGCCCTGCCAGTTTTAAAACTCTACTGCACCGTAGAATACCGCCTGTTTGCCTCACTCAGCATGATTTGGCGACGGCGATCGCCCCCAGGAACCTCAGCCTTGTCGTCTAGGATGAGAAAGGTTGAAATTTGGCAGCAGCATGGCGCGATCGCAACAGTCCTCTCAGGGCAATTGGCATCTGAAAAAGCTTGGAGAATATCTGCGACCCCATTGGCAGCGGGTGGCGCTGGGCGTTGTTGCATTGATGCTGGTCAATCTAGTCGGCGTGCGCATTCCCCTGCTGATTCGCGACGGCATTGACGAATTGCAGGTAACTTTTAGCTTTAATCGCATCACGTATTATGCGGTCGTGGTGCTGGTGCTGGCGTCGATCATGTGGGTAATTCGCATGGCGTCGCGCATCCTGATTTTTGGCGTGGGACGACAGGTCGAGTTTGACCTCAAACAGCGCATTTTTGAGCATTTGCTGGGCATGGAGCCGAGCTATTTCGCCACCAACACCATTGGCGAACTGATCAGTCGCGCCACCAGCGATGTGGATAATATTCGCCGCCTGTTGGGCTTTGCCGTGCTGAGTTTGGTGAACACCCTATTTGCCTACGCGTTCACGGTGCCGGTGATGCTGTCTCTGAGTGTGCGGCTGACGGTGGTGGCGCTGGTGGTCTATCCCGTCATGCTGATTTTGGTGCGGCTGTTTAGCGATCGCCTCCGCAACCAACAGCTCCGCGTACAGCAATCCACTTCTCGCCTCAGCGAGCTGATTCAAGAAGACCTGAGCGGCATTTCTCTGATCAAAATCTACGCTCAGGAAGAGAACGAACGCCGCGCCTTTGCGGAACTCAATGACAATTTGCTGGATGCCAACCTGACCCTAGCCCGCACCCGCAACACCCTGTTTCCCCTCTTGGGCGGACTAGCGAGCATTAGCCTGCTGCTGATTTTGGCGACGGGGGCGGGGGCGATCGCGGATGGTGCCCTGTCCGTCGGGGACTTTGTCGCCATGGTGCTCTATGTGGAACGGTTGGTCTTTCCTACGGCGCTGCTCGGCTTTACCATCACGGCCTACCAACGGGGCGAGGTCAGTATCGATCGCGTCGAGGCGATTCTCACCAGCCAGCCCAAAATCGTCGATGCGCCCTCTGTCCAGGCAGTGCCCAGTGACACCATTCGCGGGCAACTGTCGGCCCGTGACCTCACCTTTGCCTACCCCGACAGCAAAGCTCCGGCCCTTAACGGCGTTTCCTTCACCATTCAACCCGGCGAAACGGTGGCGATCGTCGGCCCCATTGGTTCCGGCAAATCGACCCTGGCGAATGCGCTGCCGCGCCTGCTGGATATTGCCCCCGGACAAATCTTCCTCGATGGTCAGGATATTACCGACATTCCCCTAGCGGACTTGCGGAAAGCGATCGCCTACGTGCCCCAAGAGAGCTTCCTGTTCAGCTCCACCATCAACAACAACATCCGCTATGGTGAGCCGCTGGCAGAATTGCCGGAAGTGCAGCACGCCGCCAAACTGGCCCAAATTGCGCCGGAAATCGACAACTTTCCGAAGCGATACGACACGATTGTCGGCGAACGGGGCATCACCCTCTCCGGCGGACAACGGCAGCGATCGGCCCTCGCTCGTGCCCTGATGATCGAGGCCCCGGTGGTTGTGCTCGACGACGCCCTTTCCAGCGTTGACAATCAAACCGCCACCGACATCCTCAACAACCTGAAAACCGGCACCCAAAACCAGACGGTGCTCTTTATCTCTCACCAGATGGGGGTGGCGGCGTTGAGCGATCGCATCATGGTGATGGATCAAGGCCGCATCGCCCAAATCGGCACCCACGACGAACTCGTCCGCCAGCCCGGTCTCTACCAACAACTCTGGGAGCAACACAAACTCGAAGAAGTGCTGTTGTAACGGTTTCAGGGGAAGGGCACCACTGCGGCCAGGACTCTAGTAATCTGCAGTCAGGTGCCAAGAGTCCAAAAGTTGAAAGCATGGGAATTGAATCCCAGTGTGGACAGCCGAGACGTCTTTCCTGGGGCAGGCAAGACGCCTGCCTCACAAAACTTGGATTGGATAGAATCTTGCTTCTTACTCTAAGCCCCCTGTTTTTCTGCCAAAAAGATGAACGGAGCTATCTGCACAACGCGATAGAACTCATCATGAATGCGGTTTTGCAATGAGCCGTAGCTTCAGGAAACGGTTCCCTGTCGGTTCAGCCGCGATGGTCAAGAGCCGTGTGAGCGAACCATCCCCTTCGATGCCCTCTGTCCATTGTTCGGTGCGGCGCGCGACGGCATGGAACATTGCGCGTACTTGCCGAATGGGTCTGACCAGAGCGTTAAAAAAACTGTGGATTTAGCCGCTGATGGGGCGCAACCCGGCACAATGAAAGCGTTCAATCGGGCTGACCACACGGCGTATGAGACGACGACAACTACTCGCTTGGGGACTCCTGGGAGTCTGTCTGGCCTTCCTGCTTAATCTGACGGGCTGTCAGGGGCAGTCATCTCCAGTGGGTGGCCCCAGTCGTCTGGTGATTGGTCTCGTCAGCTATGACACCGGGGCGGCTTCGGTGGATGCTTACACTCCCCTCAAAGACTATTTGAGTGAAGCGTTGGCGGCGCAAATCGAGCTAGAGCCAGTGTTCAATGAAATTCGGGCGGTTGAACAGATTCAGGCTCAAGCGTGGGATCTGGCCTTTGCGCCAGCGGGCTTGGCGGCGATCGCCGTCGAAGATGCCCAATACATTCCCCTATTTCCGCTCCAGGGCAGTCCCAACCAGCGATCGGTGCTGGTGGTGCCCACTGACAGCACCGCTGAGTCTTTGTCTGACTTGGCGAATGAAGTGATTGCCTTAGGGGAACCGGGTTCGGCCACTGGCTATTACTTACCGCTGTATGACTTGTACGGGTTAACCTTTGCCGAAATTCGCTTTGCCCCGACGCCCAAAACCGTTTTGGCATGGGTCGCCCAGGGCGACGTCGCCGCTGGGGCACTCTCAGAAGAAGACTATCAACAGTATCGCAACGAGTTTGGGGCGAATGCTTTGCGGGTGCTGCATGAGAGCCGCACAATCAACAATGGGGCGGTGTTGCTGAGCCCCGCGATCGATCGCAACCAGCAGCGCCTCATTGAGGACGCCATGCAGGCCGCTCCGGCCAGCGTCGCCTCGGATGCCGGATATATCGCCAACGCGGCCCCCCCGACCTTTGATCAACTGATTCAGCTGGTGGATAAAGTGCGCCCCCTGGAAGATCGTGTGCGAGAACAACCGGCGGTTTTGACGGTTCCGGGTGAAGCGGCAGCGGCAGAAGAACCGGAGCTGTAGCAGCGACCCCACAGGCACCATCAACCTCAAGGAAACGGACATCGCGCGGCGATAAGCGGCTGCATTGATGGATATTGGTTTATCAATCCGCACTCAGATACCGATGGCCCAAAAGTTTGAAGAATGGGCATTGCATCTCGGTTTGGACATCGGGAGAAAACTTGGTTTGATAAAATCCTGCTGCCTCAGCTTCTCGTTTTATTGTCATAGAGATGAACGGAGCTATCTGCACAACGCCAGATCGCACAACGCCAGATCTGCTGGCATTGGCAAATAAGTCGCCAGCTTGACTCAAGGCCAAAATTTGCACGGCGACGACATCAAGAACGTGTAATGCGATCGCCATCTCCCCCAATGTCATCCGTAAAATTCCATAAACCGGGCTCCATACTGACATCAATCACAGCGGCTTACGCTACGGTAGTCGTAAATTGATTAATAACTGCGACGGTTATGGGCTGGTGGCGATCGGAGTGACCGACACGCGGACCCAGTTTTTCAACTGTCCTACACACTTTGTAGGTAAATCGGCGGATCAGGGTTGAAGCATCTGAGTAGTAGTAGGACCTTCTGCATCGAGGGTCTGGCGACCGATGGCATATTTTTCCCAACTATATGAACTACCCGATACCTGATAACTCACAAGGACAGAGAACCCTCGCAGCGATCGTGTTGACCGATGCGGTGGGCTTTAGTGCCCGCATGTCGATTGATGAGGAAGACACCCTCAACCTGATTCATCGCGACTTGGGGCTGATGGAAACTTTGTGCCAGCAGTTTGAAGGACGGGTGATCAAATCTACGGGTGATGGCCTGCTGATGTGCTTTTCGAGTGCGGTGCAGGCGGTGAACTGTAGCTTAGAAATGCAGCATCAACTGGCGGCTGCTTATCAATCTGTAGCCCCAGAGCAGCGCCTCGAACATCGGATTGGCCTGCATCTCGGGGATGTTTTCTTTAAAGACGGCGACGTGATGGGCAATGGGGTCAATATTGCAGCCCGATTGCAGACCGAAGCGCATCCGGGGGGGATCTGCATTTCACAGATTGCCTATGACGTGGTGAAGTCGCGAGTTGAGCTGAACGCGACCTACGCAGGTCCCCTACAGCTCAAAAATATTCAGGAACCGCAACCGGCTTACCATATCGACCCGCACGAAAAAGCCGCGACCGATTCCAGCGCCACCTATCAAGAGCCGGTGGCCCCGGCAAGGCCGACTCAGCGAGAGTCGGGTGAGGTGGGTTCGCCCCGCAGCAAGTTGGGGCCAGGCAGCAAAGTCGGGGGGCGCTATGTGATTCAGCGGGTGCTCGGGCAGGGCGGGTTTGGCCGCTCCTATTTGGTGGAAGATTCCCAGCGGTTTGGGGAAGCGTGCGTCTTGAAGGAATTTTTTCCTCGTAATGCGTCGAAGCGATCGCTGCAAAAAGCCCTCGACCTCTTCAAGCGCGAAGCGAAAACGCTGTACCAGATTAATCACCCTCAAGTGCCCAAGTTTCTCGCGGGCTTCACCCAAGAACAACGCTTGTTTATTGTGCAGGAGTACATCGACGGCGTCACCTATTCGCACCTGCTCAAAGAGCGCAAGCGCAGTGGTCAGGCATTTTCTGAGCCGGAGGTAAAGCGCTGGCTGATCCACATGCTGCAAGTACTGGAATATCTCCACGGCTTGAATATCGTGCATCGCGACATCTCGCCGGACAATGTGATGTATTGCCGCGAGCGCGACTTGCCCATCCTCATTGACTTTGGGCTGGTCAACGATGCCATGAATGAGATTTTGTCGGGCGAAGTAGAGCAAGACGAAGATGCGCCGCGCACTGCCACGGTGGTGGGTAAATTTGGCTATTCCCCGCCGGAGCAAATTCAGTTGGGCCAATGCTTTCCGTGCAGTGACTTGTATGCCTTAGGGGTGACAGCGATCGTGATGCTCACCGGGCGCTATCCCCGCGAATTGATGGATCGCAATACGCTTGACTGGCAGTGGGAGCAGCATGTGGCGATCAGCTACTCATTTGCGATGTTGCTGCGCCAGCTGACCCACCGGCAGCCCCAGGAGCGGTTCCAGTCGGCACAAACGGTGCTCGAAGCGCTCACGCCACTACTTGGGGCGGAGGAAGTGAGCTCGCCTTTGCCGCAGTCGATGCTCACCATGACGCGCATTGATCTGTCTCCTGATCCTCAAGCGGCTCCGGAATTCAACGCGCCGATGCACATTCGTTCGAGTTCGTTGCTGCAAAATGAGGCGTTTGTCTCGCGCTGTCGGGAGGAACTAACCCGCTGCATCGGCCCCATGGCGACCCTCATCATTGAAGACGCGATCGATCAATATCCGGATGCCAGTCCCCATGAGTTGGTCGATATTTTGGCGTCACAACTATCTGACGGCAAGCAAGCCGAGCAGTTTGTCAGCAGCATTCATATCCCCAGTGCAGCGCCTAATCATTACAGTCAGGCGAGTGGTTCGGGCATGGGGCGATCGCCGGGCGCAACGAGTGCCGCTCATACCATGAGCCAAGGCCACCACCGCACTTCTGGAGTCACTACCGCCGCGACCCCCACCCCCAGCGGTAGCTCCACCATCAATGAAGAACCGGTCTCGGGCTTGAGCCCAGACTTTATCAAGCAATGTCAACAAGCACTGACCCGCTGTGTTGGTCCCATGGCAGCAATGCTGTTGGAAGATGCGCTGGCCGATTATGCACACTTACAACGGCCCGAATTTGTGGCTCAGTTAGCAGCTGAAATTCCTGATCCTCGCAAGGCACAGGAATTTCAACAGCAGTTATTGGGATAAGTTACTGGGATAGGTCGTTCGTTGAGGAACCGCTGCGTCGCCCCTCACGATAGCGTTCCAACCGCTTCATCGCCATTTGTAGGCTCAAGCGCATGCGGTTAAAGGCTTCCGCCAGTTTGCCCACTTCGTCTTGCGAGTCTTGGGTGAATTCTGCTTCGGTATCGCCCATGCTGACGGCCTCGGCCACCATGGCCATGCGGTTCAGCGGTCGCACGACTAAGCGCTTGAGCCAGAGATTAACCAGGACGATCGCCACCGCAAACGCCACAATAAAGATCCCTAAAATCAGCACTAAGGACTGTCTAGCGGCCTGCACAACCCGTTCGGCAGGGACGGAAATCATTTGTGCCCCCACGATTTCCTCCAGTTCCCAACCAAAGCCATTTTCGGAGCCGTAGCGCTCGATCATGCTGGCCGGGGCAGCGGCTGGGGTGCTGTGGCATTCCAGACAACTTTGCTGACCCACTTTGATGGGGCGAGCGATGTAATAAAGGTCTCCGGCTGGGGTGCTGCGAAAGCCACTCACTTCTGAAGCGTTGTTGGGATTGGCCCGAAAATTGTTGACGAGCTCGGCTTCGAAGGCATCGGCCTTATCCCTCAGATTGGTCGGGTTGAGGGTTGCTTCTTTGTAGAAAAAGTCGCTGTAGTTAGGGTTCAGGCGAAAGGTTTCAAACACCTCGCGAGCGGAATAAGCCGGCACACTTTCGGGGAGAAATTCTTCCTCCAGGCGATCGGCAATTTCGGGCTGCACATGCTCGCTGGTGTAACCGCGAATGGCGTTCATGGTCTCCATCAGCATGAGGGCATTGGTGGTGAGTTGGCCCTGCGTGCCGCGATTGAGTACTGAGGAGAGGGCGACTCCGCTGGCCAGCACGCCGCCTAAAAAGACCAGCGTCAGCAGGAGCGTAAATTTTTGACCGAGTTGTAAATTTTTGAGCTTATTCATAGGGGGCGACTACTCATTAGAGGACTCTGTAATGCAATACAAAAGCAATGATGAGATTTCGGGGAAATGACGACCCGAGCACCGTGCCATCGCGATCGCATGACAGTTGCGGGGGTTCGCCTAACTTTCCCGGCGGTAATAATTCTGATGTAGCACCCTGTTCAGCCTTCCCTTCAATCTACGCAAGGAGTGCTCAGAAGGCTCAAAAACTTTGCTTTCATTTCATGCGATTGCCGTTATCAACCAGGTCACAAATCGAGCGATCGCGGGGCTGTTCACTCTGCGGCAGCGAACGTCAGGCAGTCTTGGAGCGATCGCCATCCCATCCCTGCGTAGCGCGGGGAAATTTGCTCGGGATGCAAAATTTCCGCCAAAATCTCCAGCGAGTCCACCAGTCGCGGCCCCGGACGGTTGAAATACTGGTTGCCGTCGGTGACATACACGCGCCCAGTCTTGACCGCTCTGAGCAAAGACCAATAAGGATGATCGCGTAGCCCCTGACTCTCGCGGATCGTCGTCGCTATGTCATAGCCACAGGGCATCAAAATAATCACTTCGGGGTCAGTCTTGACGAGATCATTCCAGGTGATCCACGGGGAATGTTGGCCGACTTGCGCCAACAAGGGCCGTCCCCCCGCTAGCGACACCAGTTCGGGCACCCAGTTACCCGCCGACATCAGCGGGTCGGGCCACTCGATGCACACCACTGTGGGCCGATGGGAGGCCGTCGCTACTTGGGCTTGACAGTGATCAACGCGGGCTTTGAGGGCCGCGATCGCGGCTTCTGCCCGAGCCCCGCCAGCATCGCCGAGGAGCGCGATCGCCACCCGGCGAATATCAGCCCACACCTCTGCTAGCCGATTCGGTTGCAGCGATAGAATGTGCGGCGCAATCCCCGTCAGAGAGGCCACCGCCGCTTCCACCTCCGGCAGACTGACGGCACAAACTTCGCACTGGGCCTGGGTCAAAATGTGCGTCGGCTGCAATGCCTCCAGCACGTCGGTCTGGATTTGGTACACGCTCAGCGCCGATTGCAGCAACTCGGTGACGCGATCGTGAATTTCGCCGCTGGTGCCCTCGGGGTTGAACTTAGGGGCCGTGCAAGGGGGAAGCGCGGTCACTGCGGCGGGAAAGTCGCATTCATGACTGCGCCCCACCTGATACTCCGTCAGGCCGAGGCAGTGAATGATTTCGGTGGCACTGGGCAACAAAGACACAATTTTGAGCGGGGTCATGGCAGGGCACCTAAGTCAACAACTGAGACTTAATGACACTATATCGGCCCGGTTGATTTCTGGAAGTGTCAATCGGGGCTGGTATTGCTAGTCCGGTTCATGAGCATGGGCAATGGGAGCGGCGGGGCAGGGGAGCCAATGCATACTCGCCCAAGGGGTCGGGAAATTTGCCCACTCCTCAAAATGATGAAGAAGAAAAAGAAGACTGGCTGAGCGGGTAAGGGGACAGGGTGAGGGGACGGGTCCCTGTCGGATCAACCGAGACAGTCAGGAATAGCCCAAGGAACCCGTACCCTGGGTGTTACCCTGCAAGTTTCACAGTTCCCAGGGCAGGGGGGAATTATCAGTTGCGTCAGAGGGGGATGGGAGCGATCGCTGCGCCTCTAATCCCTGAAAGTCAAACAGCTGCGGATCGGCTAACTGGCTCTCGGAGACGTGCTGCAAGCTGCGAAAAATGGAGTCCACCCGCCCCGGCGATTCCCGCTCCCATTGAGTCAACATCTGCTTAATTTGTACTCGCTGGAGATTGTCTTGAGAGCCGCACAGGGTGCAGGGAATGATGGGAAACTCGCGCTGGCGGGCATAGCGAGCGATATCTTTTTCCGGGCAGTAGGCCAGGGGTCGAATGACAATGTGGCGGTGATCGTCTGTCAGCAGTTTGGGGGGCATGGCCTTCATCCGCCCGCCGTGGAATAGGTTGAGAAAAAAGGTTTCTACCAGGTCGTCGCGATGATGGCCCAGGGCAATTTTGGTCACCCCTTCTTCCGCCGCCACCCGATACAGCACGCCCCGCCGCAGTCGCGAACAGAGGCCACACATGGTCTTGCCTTCCGGAATGACCCGCTTGACCACGCTGTAGGTGTCTTGCTCCACAATGCGAAACGGCACGCCCAACTGGGTTAAATATTCCGGCAGCACATGGGCCGGAAAGTTGGGCTGCTTTTGATCCAGATTCACCGCTAGCAGCTCGAACTGCACGGGGGCACGGCGCTGCAAGCTCATCAGCATGTCCAACAAGGTGTAGGAATCTTTGCCCCCCGACAGGCACACCATGACTTTGTCCCCGTCTTGAATCATGCCGTAGTCTTCAATGGCTTTGCCCACTTGCGATCGCAGCCACGCCTGCAGTTTTTTGAACGTTTTGGAAGACGGGCGAGTGACGGGAGCAGCAGTCATGACCAGTGGTGAATATAGAGGACGACGTGAAAGATCATACCGATTCATTGTAGAGAGGGGCGATCGCTCTACTCAATCATCCCACCCTGCCACTCTGCCACCCTGCACCTCTGCGCCGCTTGCCCCCTGCTACAGTGCTACCCTAATAAAGCTGTTATTCCCCATCATCAATGCTGACTCTGCCCACCTTACTGGCTGCTACTGAACCCGCTGAAATGTGGTCTTTAGAGAAATTCGTTTGGGCAGACTATCGGATTGCAGTGCTCTTCACGGTGTTCTTGCCCCTCATTCTGCTGATCTGGGCCTTCGTGCAAAAAAATGAAAGCATCCAGCGGTTGCTGACGATCTACTGGCGGGTGGCGAGTTTGCTGATGATCACGGTGTATCTGATGATTGGTGGCCTGACTTTCAGCTTTCTCACGGGCCTGATGGCACGCATTCTCATTCCCCTCAGTTTATGGTTTTGGGAAGACCTCAACGAAGAGATTCGTGAGCAACCGAACTCCTTGCTACGCTTTGCCTTTGTGGCTTGGCGCTGGGCCGTCAGCGTCTACAGTTTGGCAGGAGCCGTGTTTTTCGCGTTTTATATTTCCTGTGCGTTTTCGCGCGCTCAATTTGCGGGGGCCGCTTGTCAAACTTGGTTGCAGCCTCCCTTGCTCTATAAAGAGATTCTCCATGGTGGCTATACCAATGGGTTTCTCGCATTCTTTGGGGTCGTCGGTCTGCTGATTTATCTGCTGGTGCTGGGTTACTTTGTCTTTGTGCGGCTCGGACGTCAGGGCCGTTCAGCGATCAACTAAAGTTAGGGCGATCGCCAATCACGACCATGCTGCCTATTCAACGACTCGAACAGTACACCTTTCGCTTTCCTGACGAAGTGTTGATGGTCAACGCCCAGGTGGATGGCGACGAAGATTTTGTGGTGGTGTTTCGCGGCTTCTCCAGCTCGTTAGTGAAGCCGACAGCAGCTGATCCGGAAGTTCCCGTTTTGTCTGAGGCGGCGATCATTGACACCATCGATCGCCTACAAAGTCCCTACACCCCCGACAATCCGCAGTATCTGGAACGCGACATTCCCTGGGCTGACTTTAGCGATCGCCTGACCCAACTCGGTTTATGAGAGCGATCGGCTCAATAGCCAAAAACCCCAGTTTCTTCGAGAAATCGGGATTTCAAACAGCCGAAAAGGTTTGCTTATAAGACATCTTGCCAAGCGGCGGCATCATTGTCGCAAGTATCATCTTCAAAGGACATGACTCCACCGAGTATCGTCGTGACCACGGCACAGGACTGAATGCCGTCATTATTGGCAGGATTGATTTTAACGACAAAGGGTAATTCTTGGGCGGTGGTATTGGCTGGCCCTAGTCTCACCATGCCCTGATAGTCAAAGGTTATGGCGGTGGTCGCTTCGGGGTCGCCGCCCGGTGCCACAGAGGGAGAGCTGGCATCTAGAGTAATCATGCCGTCCCGTAGCTCATTAGGGCCAAGCCTTTCTTCAAAGCCATCAACTGTGGCAATATCTGCACCTGCCGCAATCGGCCCAACCACTGTGGTGACAGTGGGCAACGTCTCGGCTTCGTCAATGCGGACGGTGACCTGAGTGCGCTGAGCGATCGCGTCTTGCTGAGCCTGTTTAAGCACTTGCACAAGGTCGGATTCAACAGCGCGGACGCGCTGGCGGGTGGCGTAGGCTAGCCAACTGGGGGCCGCGATCGCGGCCAAGATCCCGACAATAATAACCACCACCAAGACTTCTAGGATTGTGAATCCGGCTTCTGATGGCTTGTGTTTGGACGACAGGAGAAACATGTTAACTACCAAGACAAAGACTGTTTGAAGCAAGAGATCGGGCACCCTGAATCAGTCGCCGGTAACGCGTTTTTCGATAACGCCTCGAACCAGGACCTCTGATTGCAGAGCTGGCAACTTACTGGATTCACTCGAAGCGGCAGTCGCTGGACTTTGTTCGATATTGCCGGTTAGGTTAATAATCAAGCTTTGACTGAGACTACCTACCCGTACATCTTGTCCGTCAATCTGATCAATGTCATCGCCGATGCGAGCGCAGACATAAAAGCTATTGAGCGGATCTTGAGTATTGTCGATTTCTGGCACTCGAAGATATGCGCCTACATCCGGGCAATCTACCCAATCAGCTGCAGCATCAGTTAAATCGACATGATCAGTGAGTACCTGAGCATTGCCTTCAGGTGGCCCGTTGATGACGACCCAGTCGGCAAATGAGCCATCGTCAGCATTGGGATTATCAATACTGGGGTCATCGTAGCCAACCGTTTGCAACAGTTCTTCTACGTCGCTGTATTTAGGCAACTCATAGCGAATAATGCGAGCTGGCCCTTCCCAGATTCCCGTCTCGTCGTTTTCCGCAATCAGATAAATCACTAGGCTGTAGGCGCTCTGGCGAATCTTTAATGTGCTGCATTCGCTCTCTCTATCTCCGTCAAACTCGGCAATGCAACCGTCTGGGTCATTTTCGTTGTAAGGGGCGGGATTGGCGGGTAAATCACCCATATCAATCGGGTCGAGTCGCCAAAACGCGAGGACCGGAGTAGCCCCTGCTGGCCATCTGGGATCGCCCTCCACTTCAGTGGCAATCCTAGTAACTTGTGCCGGATCAGCATATACATAATCCGCTTCGCCCACATCACTTGCCATATATGCCAAAGCTCGACGCATGTCTTGTTGCGTTATGGTCAACACTTCTTCGCGCTTACTCACTTTGAGGAGCTCAAGCACTAAAAAGAGCATCGACGAAACAATGATTGCCCCTACGATAATCGACACGAGCAACTCAATCAGGGTGAAGCCGCATTGTTGACTCGGGGGAGTCGGGGCACACAGTCTATGCAGATGGCGTTTAGCGGATTTGAAAAACATGGGCGACGACACCTCGTGAGACATCATATTTAGCTTTATTCGCAGCCAAGGGGCTTATCATCATCTGCTGTCGTTGTGCCCCCAGCTGCATCATCGAAATCAATGTAATTGCAAAAAGCTGTCCCCTCAGCGGTAACGAAGGCCGTGGAGTATAACGCGGCCATGGGCGCTCTCACACGCTCTCCCTGACTGCTGGTCAAGCCCAAAGAACCTTCATTGATGCCGAGATTGTCGCCGTCGACAATGGCTTGATAGTCATAGACGCGAACGCCGATGTAAAACCCCCGCTCCACATCCGGGGCTTCTACGCGGAACCGCTGAACCGCAAAGTCGGCATCATCTGGATCGGTGGGGTCATCAGTGGGGTCGACAAACACAGCAATTGTTTGAGTTGGCTGATCAAAATCAGCGCTGACATCGGCAGGCAAAATTGGCACGGCGGGAGCGGTCGGGGCTGGCACCTCAGTGATGGTAGACCCTGCTGCTGTGGGCAAGGGATTGGCCGGGGGAGGAGAGGTCGCCGCTGGGTCTAAATCTCTCAAGGCATCGGCACGATCGCCCCCTTGTTCGAGGATGACTCGGACGCGGTCAATTTCTCCCTGCGCCACAGCAAGTGCCTGTTCAGCTTTTTGACTTTGCACCCGTGTCGCTACCGATAACACCAACACTGGCGTGATGGCAGCCCCAATCATGCCGACCACCACAATGGCAGCTAAACACTCCAATAGCGTTAGCCCAGCTACGCTCGCTTGATTGGCGGTTAACCCGTTTAAGGGCATCACTGGTGGTCGATGTATTGGGCGGAAATGTCGTCGAGCCCAAGGTATGTTCATGGGTTTGCTCCTCGATAAGACTCAGTAGAAGGCCAGTCACAGTCACTATGGGCAGTCAAACAGTGGGTCACCATTGGCATTGGTCAACACCACGTCACCGTCCGTATCGACAGCACATTTCAGTTGCTCGATGTAGGGGTCATCAGCCGGAATCTCGCGATAGTACTCGCTGCGGGCATTGCCCAGGCTGACAAAGCGGCGGGCTGCTGCCGACGGCGGCACATACAAAAGGCCCACATCATAGCCCCAACGTCGATTAGGAGCCTCGTAATAATCAATATCCTCTCGGTTGACCGTATTTTGACCCGGTTCGAAGGCTTCTTGCTCATAAGGCCCAGTTCCTGCGGTTGAGAAGTTGAGCTGGAGGAACGCCCCCTGAATGTTGACATTCTTGTCGACCCAGTCTTCTAAGAAGCGGGGATAGTTATGCAAGCCGCCATAGCCTTGTCTCGGACGCCGGGGTACGATGCCGCTGACGAAGATCGCGTTGACGTAGATATCGTCTTGAACGGGTACCTGCACGTTATTGCCCCGGTTGTTGCCATCGTTGTGCTCGATCCAGCCGCGGTCGGCGGTGTCGTCGGTGGTGAATTGGTCATAAAAGGGCCTGACCGTATTGGCAGCATTTCCCGTCCAGTAGTAAACGCCGTTGCGATCAATCCACAAGGGTGAATTCGGATCGTCAGGGTCTTCTTGCACCCACCAGTTGGCAAGGGGCCGATCGCCATTCAAGTCGGGACGGGTCTGATTGGTGTAAGAGGTCATATTGGCTGCCTGACCATCTCTGATCGTCACCATGTCCGAAATCGCCCCGTCTCTAAAACTGTTGGACAAGATGCTCATAGAGTCTGACAACACCTCAACGGGGCGCCAATGGTCGGCACTTAAGTTAGCGAAAGTGTCGGTATTGAGGGTTTCACGATTGCCACCGTAGAAATCGTTGAAACCAAACGCCCCGCCCAAGATAGTTTCGTCAAACTCTTCTAGCAAGTTAGTGACGCCGCCATCGCTGCTGTGGGGGTTAAAGTTGCCCAAGATGTAGACGCTATTGTCGGTCACAAAGGTCATACCGACTCTGCGAGCATCATCGGCATCTGGGTCGCCGCCGCTAAAGTCAGCCGGATCACCGCTGAGGGTGCGAAGGCGGAAACCATAGGAACGCCGATCACCATCGGGAATGAAATCGACGGGTTTGAGGCTAATGCCCTCATCGGTAAGGGGCGGATCTTGGGCCTCCTCAGCAAAGTTCATCAAACAAGCAGGCTCTCGTTCGAGGGCAAAGATCAGGTCTTCACCGGTATCGGCCTCCATACAGTCCGTAAAGGTGACGCCCGAGGCTTGGGCCCGGACAATTTCGTCTTCGCGGACGGCATCTTCGCGGAAGGCGTAGACAACGCCTTCGGCTCGATTGGTGATATCAGCCGAGAGCCAGTAGTCGCCACCATCTGTGGTGTTGCCGATCAAAGCCTCTAAGTCGATATCCAAGACGCGAATATTGAGCAATTCGCGGCCATCGAACATTCCTTTATCAAGGAAGGGCACATCGTAGCCTATGGCACCCAAGCTAATGCGGAAGGGCTGAGCATCCGGATCGTTGAGTTCGGTTTGGACGGTGGTATCAATCGGAAGTACCCAATTGCCCACTACATCGACCGGAGCGGCAGCAATGTCACTGACGTCTTGGGGGACAGCTGGCACTTCAGGATCAGCTCCACTAGCCGGAGTGCCGGTATCGATAATTTTGTAACGATCTGCGCCATCGTTAGTGTCTCTGACGTACTCGTTATCAATGTACTCTTCTGCCCCAGCCGGTTGGGTATGGTCAAAGCCACCGGAGTTAGCCCCCCCATGGCCATGATCAACGAGCGGGAAGAGGTAGTACAGCGAGGGATATTTGGTGTCAAGCTTAGTTGAGCAGAACGCTACTGCTAGACCAATTTTCTTAGTTGCTTTACCAACTCCTGAACCACCAATCCCGGTAAAGATGTCCGGGTCACAAGTTGAGGAATACTTCTTGTCTCTGGTTTGAGCAGCATCGCCAGGTAACGTGACTGATTCATTGGCATCCCACTGCACCTGGTCTCCTGGCTCTAAACCAAGACCTGACGGAATGGGGCCGCGAACAAATCCTAATGCTCTGTCTCTCAGAATTTGGTAGCCGCCAATAAAGCTCTGAATTTTTTGAACATCGGTTAAAGCCGTAGCCAGGCGAGTCGCATTGTTGCTGTTCTTGGCTATGTAAGCCCGAATGAAATCTTCTGGAGTGAACTGGTCGTAGTAATCTCTTTCATCGCAGCCCTCTTCAAAATCTTCGGAATCTGTATCAGCAACGTCGATACAGGTGTTACCCGTTGTCCCAGTGTGATTAGGATCGACCCAGTCATCTCTTTCTGGAATCCCTGGTGTCAAGATAATTGGCTCATTAGGATACAGCGGATGAGTGGCTGGGAAAGTGTCGTAAGTTGCGCCTACAAGATCACTCAGATCATCAGGACTACCAGGGTTTATGAATTTCCAGAATTGCTCTCCAACGTCCGTAAGATTCTCCCCTGCCACAGACTCGTACTCGGCGATGGCTGTATCGACGTTGTAAGCCAATAGGCTAATCGTGCAGGCAGCACTATGTAGCGTCGTTTTGTCAGCCACGCTGAGATCGTCGTAGGTGAAAGTCGTGGTTGTGTTATCGAGGTAGTCATCAAAAATGCGGCGCAGGTTTGACGCATCGCCCCACATGCTCATGTAAGGAGCCGGATGCACTTGGCCGTAGTTAGTGACCGTAATGGTATCGGCAGGGTCTGTCGAGTCCGGATCGTCCACCTCCTCAGTGGTGGTGGTTTCTTGCACAGGACTGAACGAAGGCGCACCACCTAGGGGATCGCCAGCAAAGTAAGCCCAATTACGCAGTGCTTTGCCGAGCGGGTCATCCTCATCTAACTGCGTCTTAAATTCATCTTCGGTGTCATAGTCAGCGGGAAATCCAAACTCCAAACCGTTAGTGCCGTTACCCGTAAAGAAATCGGCCTTTAACTCGCCCGATACGGGGTAGTTGTTAAAAGTGCGGCTGTTGATGATGGTTTGTTCTGTACCGGGGTGGGCGGTAGCCGCCATACAAGCCGCCGGAAACCTGCCATCGTTGATTTGGTAGTGGTAGACCACCATGCCCTGCACAGCGGCCAGGTTATCGCGCAGTGACTTGCGGTGGAGCTGCTCATTAGGCCCGCCAATCCGAGTGTTGGCCGTGTAGTCAAGATCTTTGGGCGGGTATAGAGGGTCGCCTACCGAAGCTGCTGGTAGCGTATAAGCGGCATACTCAGGAGTCGGGTCATAGCCCCAGCCGTTGGCATTTCCCAGTTCCAGCCGTTGTCCCACGACGATTCGCATCCCCGTTCGGACGGCCTGACGCTCCCAATAGCCGTCTAAACCATCAACCGAATTGGTCAGTCTGGCGTCAGTGGCGGCATCGTAGTCGGTATTCGTCGTGTCTTCAATATCATCCCCAATCGAAATGTTTGGCAACGTGGTGATGTCTAGCGTGGGGTCGGTGGCATCGTAGCGAGGTTTTGGTCCCCAGCGATCGTCGGCCCGAAAGAAGTCGTCTACAAACGGTCGGGAAACAGAATCGTTAATAATGCGTGCACCATTCACGAAATTACTGTTTTCCCAAGCCCCAGGGCGGGTCCAAGTAGTGGGGTCGACGTGTGATTCTTGGTCTTGGGCGAACAAAATCAGCGGATTCATGGCCACCTCTGAGGGCAACCCGCCGTTCACTGAGTCGTTATTTTGAGTCAGGTTTTGTCTATTGGGCGGATCATCATCAGTGGAGAAGATATGCACCGGTATACTGGCGCCAGTGTAAGCGTTGTCACGTGTGGAAGCGATGATTGCCTGCCCCTGAAAGTCTCCCAGGGTACCCGCTTCAGCTGCGTTGGGGTCGCCCACCAAAATGCCATCAACGCCGTCATTATTAAATTCACCGAGGGTGATTTCTGATGATTCTTGACTGTAGACACAAGATTTTTCTGAACTCACCATGAAAGGCTCGATGCGGCCATTTAGCACAATGTTGCCGTCGGCGTGCATCGCCCCATTCCAGTTGAAGGGTTGACCAGGGTGCAGTTCGAGGTCGTAACGGAACCAAGCGCCCCACTTATTGGCTCTAGCGGCAATGCGGGACTGCTGAAATTCCAAGGTTTCGATGCTTTGAGTCCGCCCGCGACTGGGCACGACCAAAGCGTTGACCTGAAAGTTCTTTTGCAGGTTGGCGTTATCGCCAGCCGACACAATTTGCCAACCGCCTTCAGCGATCGCTGCTTTACATAAAGGAGTCGCCTCTGTAGTAGCCAGCGGCCCAGTCCGAGTCACCAGGGCTTCTGCCTTAGCTGCGTCATCGGCATCCGTCATGAAAACAGCATCGTCATCATCAAACGGGGTCGCGCCCGGCCCCTGGTCATCCAGGATTAATGAATAAATAACTTTTTCGTTGATGCCGTCGCCGTCTACATCTTGCCCAGAGTCGAAGATCCAAGCGTTGTCTAAGGTGCCATCGCGGTTGATGTCAAGACGATCTTCACCTGGCAACGTGTAAGGATCTTCAAGCGGATCGCCATCAACCGCAGAGAGGTTAGCGACCAACGGCACTGGGGGATCTTCGTCTTCGTTGAGCAAAACCCGAGAGCCTTCGGGCAGCAACATATCGGAAAGGCGATCGCTCGGCGGCACCCCGCTGGGAATGCGGTTGTCTTGCTGAAAAAGAAATTCGATTTTTGCTCTCGCCCGATCAATTGCAGGCGTCGCCGCATTGTAAACAACTTGCTGTTGGCGCTGGGTGATAACCTGGCTGCTGCGGCTAAACGTGCGATAGGTGAGCGCGGTCGCGGTCAGCGTCACCATTAACAACAGCAACAACGTCGTCGGAAAGACAAAGCCCGCTCGGGCCGTGGAGCGGTGTCGCCGCCCGCTAAACCACCAAAGCGAACGAAAAACGCCCTTCATAAATTGCTTAAACAAGCGCTGGGCGCGACTCGATTTCCGGGAGGTGTGACGATTAGGCATCATGTTGGCTCACCCTATTAGCAAGTCCGAGATATATCAAAGAGTTCACTGCGAAAATCGCTGGCAGCCCCTATGGTAGCTAACCAGCGCAAAAAGTATCCGGCAATGACTCAGCGTGTGAAATCCTGTAGATGGGAGTGAGACTAGCGTTGACAAAAGCTACTCACCGTACCGTAACCCTGAAGAATCTTAGCGAATCTTTTACAAATTGCCACCTTTTGTAAGGGCGACGTTAAAAAGAAGGTACCCATCCGTTCTAGCAAAACGATCAGTACCCGTCAAAACATTTGTTACATTAAAAAACCTGGAAAGTCTCCGTATTTGTACGTAAGCTCCGTAAAAATACAGGGTCAGGGTTAAGCCTCGCGACGCTGATTGATGCGTTCAATAAAGAAGTCTTCTAACGTCGGGCGTGCGAGCTGCATGGTGACCAATGTGCCGCCCATCCCCCGCAGACTGGACATAAAGTCATGGGGGGCACCGTTGAGGGTGCCGTGCCATAGTCCTTGCTCAAATTGCAGCTGCGTGATCCACTGCTGCAAGATGTTGAGATTGCCGCCGCGCCCCGAAACTTGATACTGGTTCGACTGACCCAGCAGTTCATCCAGCGTGCCTGCGCAGAGCAGCTCACCCTGATCGAGCAAGGCCACGCGATCGCAGATCGTCTCCACATCGGCCAAGACATGACTGTTAAAGAAGATGGTCTTGCCCTTAGCTTTGAGGGCCAAAATCACCTCCCGCACCCGAAAGCGTCCCATGGGGTCAAGCCCCGACATCGGCTCATCTAAAAACACCACCTCGGGGTCATTGATCAGCGCTTGCGCTAACCCTACCCGCTGCAACATGCCTTTGGAATATTTTTTGAGCGGCTTTTTGGCGATCGCTTTAGCATCCAGGCCCACCATGTCCAACAGTTCCGCGATGCGCTGCCGCCGCTGAGTGGCTGACAACCCAAACAAGCCAGCGGTATACGCTAACAGCTCTTCTCCCGTAAGATAGTCATAAAAGTAGGGATTTTCGGGCAGGTAGCCAATGCGATGTTTGACGCCGCGATCGCCGAGGGGATGGCCCAACAACGTGCCGCGACCGCTGGTGGGCCGCACAATACCGAGCAACAGTTTGAGCAGAGTGGTTTTGCCGGCTCCGTTCGGCCCTAACAGGCCAAAGGTTTCCCCCGGTTGCACCGCCAGGTCGCATTGTCTGAGGGGCGTCACCATCTGGTTGAGCCAAAACCCGGTGCGATAGGTCTTGGTGAGCTGATACGTCTCGACCACGGCGGCGGTGGGGGCCGTGGGGGGGGCAACAAAGCTGGGAGCTGAAGCACTCATGGCAGTACCGTTTTATGTCAGGCTGGGACTAAGCAGATGCCACCCAATTGGCGGAGGCACGCCATCCACAGTCGAAAAGCCGTATTTTAGGGTATCGGAAATCGAACCATGATGACTCGTTCTAAAATTGTCGCAATTATTACCGGGGCCTTGTCGCTGTTGCTCGCGATTGGCTACCTATTGCTGGTGCAGTTGCTCGACTTTCGCGGCGAAATGTTGCCCGCGCCAGTGGATGTCGTCGGCTGGTTGAGCTTTTACTAGATAGGTGATTGTCCTGGAACGCTTGCCAACGCTGTTTTTGGCCGCACCCTATGCTGGATCTGAGTAAGTTGGATGAAGAGCTCAGATCTCGAAGACGCCAGTTCGGCTGGAACCCATCTTCATTGATGTCTTGATAGAAAGATGTCTTGTTGAAAGATCAGGGGATAATGCCCTGTCGTCTGGGTGGCGAAGGTCGTTTAAGTCAATGAGTCACAGCCCTCTTGGTATCCCCTGGAAAACGAAAAACTCAACTCCAGGCATGACTCGACAAGTGACTGGCTGACGCCAAAAGCGGCGCATCGGCCTAAATCAAGTCCAGCTCTAGTAATAGTCGCGATCGAGCTCGGTTTCCGGCTCATAGAAATTCGATGGATCGAGCAAAAAGCGCATCACTTCGTCTTCTAGCCGATGGATAAGATAGGGCTCTAAGGCATCAGCATGACGCAATGCGGAAATATACCCTTCAAAGAAGAGGCGCAATTCGTCGGTGCGATAACCCCGATTCCAGTGGTCTACCAGGGCATCCGTAATGCGCTGATAGTACCGAACCGATTTGGCATCTTGAAGCATAACGATGTCGTACTCTCACTTAGGTAACAATTTGCGACGCAGCGTTCCAAAACAAGCAGATTTGTAACAAAAAGTCGTATTCGGCCTTTGCATTACCTACTCTTACTGTACTGAAATTTTGCCCAGGATGCTGACGGCAATCACGACTGGATCGATGCCCTCAGAAAGCGGTGCAGAATTCATGCGTGATCTGGCAGCGGGAATATCGCGTCGCGCAGATAGCTTGGTTCATCTCTTCGACAGAAAAACGAGGGGATTAGATGCAGGGTTTTATAAAATTCAAGTTTTGGGCAGGCATCTTGCCTGCGCCAGGACAGCCGAGACGACTGTTCACACTTAGATTAAATGCCTACTCTTTAAAAATTTTGGGGCACGCGGTACCTGATTGCGGATTGTTGCTGAGCCCGGGGGTTGTGTACATGCCACAGAGTCGACCGAGGATGGCGATCGCTCAACCGCCAACACGAATTTCTATCTACTCTCTGGGAAAAAGGGTGTAGAATTGAAAGGTTGTCAACTTTTTAGCAGTCATGGCGGTTCCCAAGAAGAAAACCTCGAAGGGTCGGCGGGATCAGCGCAAAGCGCATTGGAAGCGTACAGCAGCGCTGCAAGCACAAAAAGCGCTCTCCCAAGGTAAGTCTGTGCTCACAGGTCGTTCCAAAGGTTTTGTCTATCCCACTGATGATGAGGGTGAAGACGACGAAGAGTAGAGACCAGTTGGCTTTGATGTCATCCAATCCAAATTTCAAAACGGGATGTAGCAACGCTGCATCCCGTTTTGTTTTGCTGATCGGCGACAGTTGTTAGCTTTAGGGGCGTTGGGCTTGCCCAAATTCTAAAAGGTCGCCATCGCGGAAGAGGGCACAACGGTAGTTGCTCGCACCCGGCGCTTCAGGATCGAGGCCACCACCGGGATTGGTCGGGACAAAGAGCTGCCACTCGTTCTCGCCTCTGAGATTGGTATAGAAGCTGCCTTCGATATTGTTGTAGGTGCCGTCTGCTTCTGTGACGGGGACACCGTTGATAAAGCTAACGTTGTCTTCGCGATCGTAAATACGGACATACAGGTCACCCCGGCTTGGCGATTCTGGATCCAGATCATCGTCAAGGTTATAGATCTTGATGGCAAAGCTGGGGGTGTCGCAGTAAGCTTCCAGCGTTTCTGCTTGAGCAGGTAGGGTGATCGCCCAAGCGAGCATTCCCCCAAGGCTGATGCCCCAGATCCGGCGATGACAGTGATCATGCAACATAGTTGGCAACCTTCTCTAACTTAGATTGACGGCACTGAGAGACCCCTCAGCGATATTGGGTGCGATCGAGCCATGACTCAAACATCTAATACTGTTGAATACTCGGGTTCGCCTACGCATAAATCTGTCATGGGTCGTCACAAAAATTGACGCAAGCACCCATAGCCGTCGTCGAATTTTGACTGACTGGTAAACGCTGATTTAAACCGTGTTCGATGACGACTGAGAAAATCAAAAAAATCGCGCCATTTCAGAAAGTTGACATAGAATTACGGTCGTATGAGCGCGTTTTCTGAGCCATAGCAGCGGCGTTAACAGTTCCTGTGACCAGAATTCTGCGGGCTAAACGGGCAGTTGAAGATGAGGAGCAACGTAATGCAGTCCCCCCTTATTCTTATTAGTAAAGTTGCCTCGCTAACGCTGGCATCAACTTTGGTAGTGAGTGCCATTGTTGGTGCCGGTGTTGTCAAAGCTGCGAGAGAAATGCCCGAGTCTACACTGCCTGCAAAGCCAGCAAGTGGTGACCAACCCCTTGAGGTGGCACAGTCTCGCGATGTTTTGGCCTACAACACGGGCGAATTCAGTGTGCGGGTGTTTGAAAGAGGCGGTGGTACCTTTATGAACGTCTTTGACAACATTCGAGGGGTGACCCAATTAAATGGAGCTCCGGCTTCTCTGAGTACGGTTCAAGGGCAGGATGCTTACGTCAGTTTTGGCAGCTTTAATGGGCGATCGGTGGAATATGCTTCGCAAGTCTTTGCCAAGCCCCAAGATCCGGCTGGGGGGTTTGCTCGTCTATTTATTCTCGATCAAAGTTTTAGCCCTGGTGGCGAGGTCAGCGTGATTCGCGTGGAAGACGCTGAATTTGTCTCCGTCTTTAATGTGCCGCCAGGCGTTGGTATCGGCACTGGCGGCGGCACTGGGGGCAATATTCAAGACACGCTGCTCTTCTTCGAAACCAACACCTATGCGGTGCGGGTCTTTAATCGCAACGGCCTGCGCTTGATGAATGTCTTTAACCGTCGCACCAGTGCTCAGGAAGTGAATGGGGCACGGGCGAGCCTGGAAAATCCGATCAACCAGTTTGAGCGGACAGTCAGCTATGTGGCGACTGGCGGGCTGACTAATCAGCCGGTGCGTTACTATGCCCGCTACGACTACTGCTCAGAAACTACCTTCTTAGAAACCTACAACGCCAGCGGGGCGCGAATTCTGCGTGAGAACAGTATCGGTAGTGTCCAGAACAATGTTCCGCCTGCCGATTTCCCCGCTAATCAACCTTGTGATGGTCCTCCCAATGGGGGTGATCCTGGCCTCAGTACTAGAGTCCAAGATGCGTATATTGCGGCCGTCTTTGGGGGAGACAGCACCTTGAGAGAAGTGCAGCGCTTTTTCCCAGAAGCCTTTATGGACAGTTCTTCCCGTCAGGGTGATTTCATTAATGCGGGGGCATTCAGCAGTGAAGAAGATGCTTTGATTCGAGTTCTGGAATTGCGGCGCGAGGGCTTTAATACGCGGGTCGTGTTCCGGGACGTGCGCTTCCGCTAGCGTGCCTGGTGTCATAGCGTTGTGCAAATCGCTCTGTTCATCGCTTTGGCAGAAAAACGAGGGGATTAAATTAGGAAGCAGGATTTTAAAAATCCAAGTTTTTTGGAGCAGGCATCGTAAGTGTTTAGCGTGAAGCTCTCCGCCGGGATTCAATCCCCTCCGGGGAGGGGCGTTGGGGTGGGTTGGTGAAGTCATGACTAATTATTTGACCCACCCCGCCCTCCGGGCACTCCTCCATCGGAGGGGATCAGCCATTCCGAACTAAGGCTAAACATGTATCAGGCATCTTGCCTGCCCCGGGACAGCCGAGACGGCTGTCCACACTGAGCCCAAATCCCCATGCTTTAAGCTTTAGGGCGCTCGGCACCTGATTGCGGATTGCTATAGCCCTGGCTGATGGATGGGCGATCGCTCATCCTGCCTTGGGATCAGTGATCTGAGCCTGTGTAATCAGACCTTTAGGTTGTCGGAGAACAATCGTCCGGGAGTCGCTGTCGCCAAATGGCGTCGGCGACTTTAGCAACTTGCACCATTTCGTCGCCGTCGTGGACGCGAATGATATCAGCACCGCCAGCGATCGCGGCGCAGCAGGCGGCCGCCGTGCCCCACACCCGCTGTTGCGGATCGGGTTGGTTGAGCAGCCAGCCAATAAAGCTCTTGCGCGAGGGGCCAATCAAAATCGGGCAGTGCAGTTGCCGTAAGACGGGAATTTGTCGGAGAATTTCTAGGTTTTGTGGATAGGTTTTGGCGAATCCGATGCCGGGATCGATCGCAATTTGATGATGACCGACCCCAGCGGCTTGGGCGGTCTCGATCTGACGTTCTAAAAAGTCATAGATTTCGCCGATGAGATCGGCATAGTCAGTGTGCTGCTGCATTGTGGTGGGAGTACCGCGAATGTGCATCAGAATAATGGGTACCCCAAGGTCGGCCACGGTGGAGAACATGGCCGCATCGAACGTGCCACCGGAAATGTCGTTGACCAAGTCAGCGCCCGCCCGCACTGCGGCTCGTGCCACTGCGGCTTGGGTGGTATCGACCGAAATCACCACTTGCGATAGCTGGGGATCATCACTGGCGCGGATGGCCTCAATCACCGGGATCACCCGCTGCTGCTCGGCTTCGATGGAAATTTGCGCCGCACCAGGACGGGTGGACTGGCCACCAATATCTAAAATATCGACGCCAGCTCGGCAGAGGGCTGCGGCTTGGGCGATCGCCTGCGGCAGGGTCTCAAACTGCCCGCCGTCGCTAAAGCTATCGGGGGTGACGTTGAGCACGCCCATCACATGGGTGCGATCGCCCCAATGAAAATTGCGATCGCGGAGCATCCAAACGGGCATTGCAGCAGTCGTCATGGCAGCGCAAGGAAAAAGACAACACAAGCTAGCTTGCCATAGGCTCACGGCATGGTAGCAATGATTTTTCTTTCCCTGACGACTAAACTAACCAGCCACGGCTCTGTACGAGGCGGTGGTCGGCTCTCTGTTCTTTATGTCGAATGGCGCGTAATGAGCTGCAGGAGCTGGCGACGGGCAACTGGGGTTGCGGCGGGGGCTGGCTTGACCGCTAGGTGGCGATCGCAGCATTCCAGCCCTTTTAACAAGCGATAGAGACGGGCATCGTTAGCCGCCAATGCTGCTGGCAAGCAATCTGATTTCCGCTGACAAGTTTGGCAAAGCATATTTCCACAGGGGGTAAAGCTGAGTTGGCAATGTGGAGTGTGAAGCGAACGCTTGACAGCCTCAACCTAACACATTCGTGAAAGAAATTAGCTCGTCGTGGCATGGGTCAATCGTTCCGCTGTTGTCCATTTCAAAACGTCAAAGTTAGTCACAAAACTCCATCTGTTCAAAATCCATCGAGGGATGGAATCTGGCTAAATCAGATGAGTGATTAATCTGGTTTTACCTACCTTAGATTGACCCATTGCCCCGGAAAATATCCATCGTTTTTATGAAGACTCCGCGAAGACTTTCTATCGCTGGTCAGACCCAGTAATCGCTAAGATTCTTGACAGACAAGCGTTTTGGCCTTGTGAACCTAAAGAAATGTGCGATTATAAAAGTATGGCAAGTCGTTTTACCGCAAAAGTTCAGGAGTGCTAAACCGCTGCATGAATTTGAAATATAAGCTTAAAAATTTCAAATGCTGTGCAGGATTTGTAATCTAGGTGACATTTTTGGCGGATGGACGAAACTGAGTCACTACGTGTTGCAGTTTTTGTTGGCTGTGACTTTGGTGCATGACAATTGTTGGCAGCTAATTTATCGCCCCAATCGACTGTCAGCAATCGGGTGAGTTTTTGCGCCGAAGCTAAGTACTAAAGTTGCGATCGCTCCCTTGCCATATGTTTGTTGCAAAAGGGGGAACTTATGAAACTGTTCACCACCGCTTTATTATCTGTCGCGCTGCCGATCGCGATCGCCGTGCCCACTCAGGCAGAAGACCCAGCTCAGGTTGAGCAACTCTTGACCACTAACGCCTGCTATGGCTGTGATTTGTCGGGCGCAAATTTGTCGCAAGCCCACATCATTGGCGCTGACCTGCGACAGGCGGACTTGACGAATGCCAACTTGACTGAGGCCAATCTGGAAGGGGCCGATCTGGAGGGGGCCAACCTGCGAGGGGCCATTCTCGCCGATGCATTTTTGACCAACGCGAGTTTTCGCAATGCCAATTTGACCAATGTGAATTTGACTGAGGCCAAACTTTACTTTGTCGATGTGGCTGGAGCGACATTGGATAACCTGGATATTACCCGGGCTGAAATTGTCGGGACGCCAATCAGCGTTGGTGGCAGCTACGACCAGTGAAGAGATCTCCAGCCGCAAAACACCTGGCTGCGGAGCATGACGCTGCGCTCATGACACCCGACGAGTGGGAAATTCTTTTCCAGAGATCTCCCAAAGCGACGTGCATGATGAGGGCTGCGTCCAGGCCGGTTGGCACAACTCGGTCGGTGAAGAGCGCCAGATCAAGCGATCGCTGTCAGTGTGCGGTGCATTCCACATCGTTACGGAAGTGATGCTCTCTCGGGAATCGTCGATATACTGGGCGGCAGTCATGGGGCAGTTTTGTCGTGCGATCGCGCTTTTTGCTCAAAAGTTTGCTAACTTTGCGCCCGCGGCGGCGGAGTTGGCTAATAGTCGGATTGACCTATTGCATCGGTAGCGCCACGCTGGTGGGCTCGATGACCAAAGGGGCGATTGCGACTCCCTCGATTTCCCGAACCGCGAGCAGCTATATTTTGCCCATTCCCAAAAGCCGCTTTGCCGATTTGTGGCAGGGATTTTTGCGCGGCAAAGATGCCTTTTGGGCCGAGGTGCAAATTGGCGGCTTTGTGGCCTTAACTGGCGTTGAGCCGCGACGCTCTATCCGCCTGTTAGAAGGGGCCACCTACACGGTCAATCCAGATAACAGCATTACTTTTGTGCTGTCGAATGGGGTAGTAGTGCCGCCGCTGTCTCGTCAGACTTACGACACGATTCGCAGTACGGTGCCGCCCGGTCAACAGTCGGTTTTGGATGACAAGTTTTTTTGGCATTTGCAGCGCAACCCTGCCATTCCGCTCATCGCGGCCGATCTGGGGCGGGGCGAACATGAAGAACTGATCAGCAATAAGGTCTTCGATACGGATGCTTATTACCTGCGCCCATTTTTAGGCCATTTGTTTTGGGCCGCGCAAAAGGCTGATGTCCCCCTGCAAGAACTGATCCCCTTGGTGGAAACTCACCTCACGACGCTGGAGTTTCCCTATTTGCGTGAGCAAGACCTGTATGCGGGCTCGGGTTCGGTGCATTCGTTTTACAAGTATGAGCAGGAGCTGACGAATAAGCAGTATTTGATGCGATCGCTGCTCACGACTCCCGTTGAACCGTGGTTGCGGCTGGAAGCGATCGCCCAGGTGGAAGCCGCAACCACCAAGCAAGACTACACCGACGCCGAATCTACCAGCACCACGGTGTCGCTGGGGCGCTTGCCGTTGCCCACCCCCACCGCCGCCGAAGATACGCCTGCCGTTCACGCGCTGAATATTGCCCACCTGAGCCAGCAGGGAATTTCCCTGTTTCCTGCGGAGCTAGAGCAGGCGGCGCTCGACTATCAGCACCGCTACATCCATCGTCGCAATTTAGAAACCGCCCTCCGCAATCAGCTCACTGCCCTGGCCGCGACCCACGGTGACGATATCTTGGCGGCGATCAACAACTATTACGATCGCGACTTTTGGGTCAGCATTGGCCTCACCGATGAGTTGGGGCGGCGATCGGTGAATCAGATGGACACCTCGCGGATTTTGGGTCTCTTTGCCACCCGCACCGAAGCGATTACTAGCTGGCCTGCGGCTGAGAGCTATCCCGTAGCGCGGCAGCACTTCATTGACTTCTTTCAGAAAAATGCGCCGGGTTTGTCAGAAACCGAACTGCTGACACTACTCTTTTGTGACCAAGCCTTTAATCCGCAATTTTGGCGAGCGCTGAAGCGGCGGCAGCCTGACTTGGTGACTGAAATCAATGCCGTGCAGGCGGCCATTCAGCAATTGGAAACGGGATACACCGACGCCGCCACCCAAGAAGCCGAAGTGTTTCGTCGGTTGCAGCGCCACCAGCTCGATATCTCGACTGAAGCGTTTTCGCTGCTGTCAGTGGCCATGGCCAAACGGCTGAGTGATTTGGTGTATGCCGAATTTCAGCCGAGCGATCGCAAAAGCGTGGAATATTTGGAATTTACTCGGGCGATTTATCCGTTTTTGCGCGACATGCCCGATCTGAATATGCAGTGGGGCAACGGCCACAACATCAAGCGCTATGGCCTCGACAATTATGTGGTGCCCAATCTGATGGCCCTCACCCCCGACGACGCCCCGACCCTCGATGCCATGGGTGATCTCTGGTTCAAAATGGTGTCTAACGGTGACCTCGATCGCTGGGATCGCGACACCTTTATGCAACTGGTGAGCACTGCTTGCAGCCTCTCGTCCAACCAGACTCCGTCGCAACTGCCCGCCCGCCAGCTCGCCCTGCTCCATCTGGTCGAGAAGTATCGGCCCGAACTCAGACGAGTCGCCGGGGCGGATGGGAATGGGGCTCCCGCCGTGCTGCACGGTCTCAATAATCTGGATTTTCGGCTGGCGGGTTGGCCCGAGACGCGCACCCCGACGCCGCCGCGTGTCCGCCGCTTGACCCCGGCTAATTTGCAGCAGATTTTTCCGCACCTCACGCCCGAGGCTGCGGCTAATCTCGCCTGGCGATTTTCGAATAACAGCGGTGAAGTCTCGGTGTCGCTGCCCCTGGTGATGCTGCAAGACCCGCTCTTTGTGCTGCAAGCTGATGGCGCGATCGATCTCCTGTTTGCCGAAGGGGGGCAACAACAGGTGCTGCCCAAGTTTAACCATCACTTTGACTCGATCTACGCACCCGCCTACATGACCCGGGTGGCGGTGCCGCGCCAGGCTGATGCCGCTACCGTCAAGGCGCTCAATCAAGTATTGCTCACGACCCAGGCGATGTATGGCGGTTACACGCCGCCGTATATGACGCTGCCCGCGCCCCTGCAGCCGACCTGGGGCGACTAGTCAGAGACTCACCCGAAACTGAAGAGCAACCCAGAACTAGTGTCTTACCTCAGTTCTGTACTTTGCCGCGATCCTCGGCCCTCACCCCAACCCCTCGCCCAATTTTGGGAAAAGAGCTTTGAAGAGACGGGGTTTGTCGTCCTACTTCCGAGAATTGCCTGCTCCCTCAGGGGACGGGTCCCTGTCGGTTCAATCAGGATGGTCAGGAATTGTCCAAGGGACCCGTCCCCTAGCCCTTTCGCAATCTCTCCCCCTTGACATCGTTCAGAGTGGCGCGATCGCGTCATAGACCGTTGCTCTAAAAACAGACCCGGTCCCTAACACCTCAGCGATCGCCCCTTGTTATCGTTGGGGGTGTTGCGACAGCATCATGGACGATTGGTATGAAGCTGTGAGACGGAACATTGCCGATAGTTATCCGCCCAACGGCTATTCAAAACCGTCAGCCATGAGAGCGTTAGGCATCATGCATGGCCTGAAACAGCCGAGACGGCTGTCCACACTTAATTCAAGTTCCATGCCTTAGTTGACGATGTTCTGGCTAGGGTTGCTTGCAGCAAATCGGGAATGGCAGCGGCGGATACTGGCTGACTAAATAAGTAGCCCTGCATGGCATTACATCCGATCGCCTGCAAAAAAGTCTGTTGCTCGACAGTCTCGACCCCTTCGGCGACGAGGGTCAGGCCCAGGCCATGGCCTAAATTGACGATCGCTCGCACGAGGGCAGCTTCCTTGGTGCCGGGGGCCAGGTGACGAATGAAGGCTCGATCGATCTTCAACTGATGGAGAGGAAACTGTTGCAGGATGGAGAGTGAAGAATATCCCGTCCCAAAATCATCCAGCGCGGTTTGCACCCCCATCTGGCGGAGTTGCTGCAAGATGGCGATTGCCTTCTCCGGATTCGCAATGGCGATCGTTTCCGTGATTTCCACTTCCAGATGTTGGGGGGGCAGGCCAGTTTCCAGCAGTGTGCGTTGAATCAGCCGCGGCAAGTCATGATTTTGAAACTGCTGGGCGGAGAGATTCACCGCTACTCGCACGGGGGGCAGCCCGGCTTGTTGCCAAGCGTAGTTGTGGGTGCAGGCCGTGTGCAAAACCCACTGACTGATGGCGTGAATCTGCCCCGTCTCTTCCGCCAGCGGGATAAATTGTCCGGGCGACAGCAAGCCTCGTTCTGGATGTTGCCAACGCACCAACGCCTCTAGCCCCACAATCTGGCCCGTTTGCAAATCGACCTGTGGTTGGTAATACAGCACCAGTTCATGGCGGCGCAGCGCATGGTGCAAATCATTCGTCAAGACTAATTGATCGAGCGCCGCTTCATTCATCTCAGGGGCATAGAGTTGAAACTGGTTTTTGCCCTGCTGCTTGGCGCGATACATTGCGGTGTCGGCATGTTTTAAGAGGGTTTCAGCATCCTGTCCGTCGTAGGGGGCGATCGCAATGCCCACACTGGTGGTCATGTGCAGATCATGACCGTTACAAGAAAACGGTGTTTGTAATGATTGAATAATCCGTTCTGCAATGTAGGTCGCCTGTTGACCGGAGTGGATCTGCGGCAAAATCACGGTAAATTCATCGCCGCCCCAGCGGGCTACAGTGTCCGTCTGTTTTAGGCTGTGGGTCAGGCGCTGGGCAAACTGTCGCAGCAGCAAATCGCCCGTATCGTGCCCCAGCGAGTCATTAATCACCTTAAAGCGATCCATATCAATGAACATGACTGCCAGCGAAGAGCCGCTCTGGTGGGCACTGGCGAGCGCTAATGCCAGGCGTTCATTAAACAGCAGGCGATTGGGCAAGCCCGTGAGGGGGTCGTGCGAGGCCTGATGTCGCATGGCCTCTTCGATCCGGCGCTGCATGATGGACATGTAAAGGTGGGTGCCGATGGTTTGGGCCAGTTTCAGCTCATGGGGCTGCCAAGCTTGGGCCACCCCCTGACGCACTTCGCGCCAAGCCTCAAAGGAGGCCCGAGGGCGATGGTTGCGAGGGTCTTGGTCGACTCGTCCGGCCCACAAGCGTTCGGTCTCGATTTCGGCACGAAAGATGGTCAGACACCCAATGCATTGATGCCGATAGGCGAGCGGCACGAGCAACAGCGACCGAATCTGGGTGCCCTCAAAGGCGATCGCCAGGTCAGCCAACTCCGACACTTGGTATAAATCGTCAATGCTGTAAATCCGGACGGGGGCATCAGCGGTTTCAAAGACATTGTGATTAGCGGCAGAGAGCGGCGTCAACGGCGTCAAGGCAGGGGGCGATTCGCGTTCAGACGTGGTGATGTCCATCCCCATGGCTTGCTGCCAAAAGGGGCTTTCCTCAAGATCGGCGAGGGTGGGTTGCTCGCCTTGATGGTGCAGGTGGGCGACTTGGCCCGTTGGGGACGCACTGACGTATAGCCTGCCGCCAACACCATTGAGGGTGGCGATCGCCTCCGACAGCACCGACTGATGAATGGTGGCTAAATCCTGAGGTGAATGCAGCCATTGGTTAATGCGGTTGAGGGTGGCTTCTTGCGTCACCTGTTGCCGCATTTGGATGAGTAGATGGGCCTGGGCGATCGCGATCGATAACTGATCAACCAACAGCTGCAAGATCTGTAACTCTAACGGGCTATAGTCACGAGATTCGGTGTGGTGAGCCACCAAGAGGCCCCACAATTGCTGTTGATGCAAAATGGGCAGCACCAGCGACGCACACACTCCCATATTTTGCAGATATTCCACATGGCAAGCATCAACCGGGTGATAGCGAATTTGCTCGATCTCGAGACTGGCCCCGGTGTCCATATTGTCGAGCTGGCTGCAGATTTGTTGCTGAGAGACGACGTCCACCGCGATGCGGGCTCGGGCCTTCACAAATAGCTGCCGCGCCTGCTCAGGAATATCCTCGGCTGGAAAGTTCAGTCCGAGTAGGGTGGGCAGTCGCTCACCATCAATCGACTCCGCCACTACTTCGCCACTGCCATCGGCGTGGAACCGATAAATTTTGACGCGATCGACGTTAATAAAATCGCGGATTTCAACGACTGCCGCCTCTAAGATTTCTCGCAGCTCTAACGAATGACGAATGCGATTGGTCATGCGGTGCAACGCATTTTGCATCTCGAAATCTGGCTGCATATGGGCGGCGATTTTTTTTACACTCATGAAATTAGGTGTGACGCTAATAACGAGAGCTGATCCCGTCTTGATTATTGATGCGCAAAGGTTCTTAACATTCAGGGGCTATCTCTCATTATCTTGCCCAAATGTGACCTACATCACACTAATGCGATTAACTTTATATCCAGGCTGTGGTTTCGATCGCCAGTCCGGCAGCGACTTAGAGCTCAGCTGCGCAGTCTTTCTCCCTGGTATCGATGCTGGCACTTTGGCGCAAGAGAGGCCCGTAAGAGCCGCCAGCTTGATGGAAAGTTTCATGCCTCTAACGAGGATCAAGACAGCAGCCCATGAGTGCAATTCCGTTAGGCGGTGGCACATGAGCAATTCACCAGGGCCGTTAAGGCGATGTTGATGTTGCAGTCTGGATTTCGGGAGAGCGACGATAGTTCCTCAGTTTTTGCGGCCCAAAATTCACCAACCTCGCGGTCTCCCAGTATCTTAGAACTATGGGATATGAGCCACTGCACCACAAATATCGCCCCCAAACCTTTACCGAGTTGGTAGGGCAAGATGCGATCGCCCAAACCTTGAGCCACGCGCTGGAGCAGCAGCGCATTGCCCCAGCGTATTTGTTCTGCGGACCTCGGGGCACGGGCAAAACTTCCAGTGCGCGCATCTTGGCGAAATCGCTCAATTGCCTTACCCAGGGGCAACCCGATCCGCATCCCTGTGGTCAGTGCGATGTGTGTCGGGGCATCAGCAATGGCTCCATTCTCGACATTGTGGAAATTGATGCCGCCAGCAATACGGGCGTCGACAATATTCGTGAACTGATTGAGCGGGCGCAATTTGCTCCGGTGCAGTGCCGCTTTAAGGTCTATGTGATCGACGAGTGTCACATGCTCAGCACGGCGGCGTTTAACGCTTTGCTCAAGACGCTGGAAGAGCCGCCAGAGCACGTGATTTTTGTCTTAGCGACCACGGATCCGCAGCGGGTGCTGCCGACAATTATTTCTCGGTGTCAGCGGTTCGATTTTCGCCGCATTCCCCTAGAGGCGATGGTGAGCCACTTGCAGGCGATCGCTCAGCAGGAGAGCATTGACATCACCGAAGAGGCCGTACGCTTGGTGGCGCAAATTGCCCAGGGCGGCTTGCGCGATGCCCAGAGCTTGCTGGACCAGTTGAGCTTGCTAGCGCCCCCCATCAGCGCGGAGAAGGTGTGGGATTTGGTGGGGGCAGTGCCCGAGCGAGATTTGCTGGAACTGGTGCAGGCGATTGCGACCGATGACGGCGTCACCACCCTCGACACCGTGCGTCGCCTGATGGATCGGGGCCGTGAACCGATGATTGTGCTGCAAAATCTAGCGGGCTTTTATCGCGACCTGATTATTGCCAAAACGGCGGGCGATCGGGCTGACCTGGTGCCGGTGACGCCCCCCACTTGGGCAGCGATGAAAGAGTTTAGTCAGTCGCTGCCGCTGTCGCTACTGCTCACGGGCCAAAAGACCCTGCGGGAAGCCGAGACTCAACTCCGCAATACGACGCAGCCACGCCTCTGGCTAGAAGTGACGCTGATGAATCTGCTGCCGTCGGCCCAGGTTAACGTGAGTCCTGCCACCGGGGTCGGGGCACCTGCCCGTCCACCGTCTCGTCCTCCGGCATCAACCGTCGCGACTCCGTCCCCCCCCGTCCCCCCGTCCCCGACTCCAACGGCCCAACCCGCCGCGCCAACGAGCGCCCCGCCGCCGCCAGTAGCCCCGCCACCTGCCGAGTCTGTTCCCGCTGCTCCTGTCGCGAGTTCGCCCCCCTCGCCTTCTCCGGCCAGTCCGGCCGCGCCAGCTACTCCTGCTCCCGCGCCTGCCGACCATCCTGATCTAGTAGCTTTGTGGGCCCAGGTGATCGCTCAGGTAAAGCCCATGGGCACCCGGGCACTGTTGCAACAGCAAGGCCATTTGATCAATTACGACGGCAAAGCGGCCCGGGTCGGCATCCGGTCAGACAAGCTGCTCAAAATGGCCCAGTCGAAACTGCCTAATATTGAGGCGGCATTTCAGCAGTTGCTCAATCAATCGGTCAAAGTTTCCCTCGAGGTGGCGGGGGCTCCACCCGCCGAGAGTGCTCCGGTGGTGACTCCGGCACCTCCATCGCCGCCGCTCCAGAGCGATCGCTCGTCACCATCACCGCCGCCCGCCGCCCCACCAGAGTCGGCCCCGGCGGCGTCAGAGTCTGCCCCACCATCACCGCCGCCTCCGGCCATCACACGACCAGATCCCCCAGTCGCTCAGCATTGGCAATCGGCTTCTGATTTGGATCGGGCAGTGAAAAGTTTTGCCGAATTTTTCAACGGCCAAATTGTCGATTTATCGGATGAGGCTGATCAAGCGGCAGACAAACAACGCAAGACCAAGGGGAAAGGCAGCTCAAAGCCGTCCTCATCGCCAGGCAAAGATGTGCCTTTTTGACCTCTGGCAAGCCGACGATCGCTAATAGGATGAATAGCCGCTTGCCATCGGATATGGCATTGCGCAGATAGCTTTGTTCATGTCTTTGGCAGAAAACGAGGGGCCGAGGAAGCAGGATTTTATAAAATCTCAGTTTTGTCGCGCAGTCATCTTGCCTGCGCCGGGACAGCCGAGACGGCTGTCCACACTTGGATTCAATACCCATGCTTTAAACTTTGGGCTCTCTGCACCTGACTGCGGATTGCTATATCAACCAAAGGTGCTGCCGTTCCAGCCCCACATGGTCCCGGCGGCATCGGCAAACTCAATGTAGGTGCGACTTTTGGGCACGCCGAGCGTATCTTCAATCTTGGTGCAAAAGTCTGCACTCATCTTTTTTGTTTTTGCACCCATCGTGCCGATACTTTTAATCTCGACATAACAGACCGGTTCGGTCGTACCGGCAAAGGTCATCGGCACATCGCCCTCAAAGGCCGTCATCACATAGGATTCGGGCTTGCCCAGATGAGCGGCGAGGCTGCTCGACAAGTCTTTGAGCATGGCTTCAATTTGGTCCCGCTCGGGAGTCGGCAAGGAGGTCTGGACTTTAATCAGTGGCATAGTTTCCAACGCTCAGACAGTACAGTCTCTATGTAACCAGGGATGCTGAGAATGGAAAAGGGGCATCAGTCGCAGACGCCTGGACTGGCGGCAGAATCCGCGATCGCCGTATCCGGGTTGGCGATCGCCCCACGATAGACACGGTATGGTACTGATGCGCCTGTTGCTGTCAGTCAGCACTTGGCCAGTTTGCCCACTCTCTTTGCGCCATGTCCTCTCAATCCAGTGCTACTGCCTACCAAGCCACCAACAGCAAAACGGGCGGACCATGTCACGGGCTGCGCGGAGCGTTTTTAGATTTTGTGGCTGATCCCTTCTTTACCGACGAGGCCGCGAGTATCCGCTATTTGCCAGATGGTCTGTTGGTGATGGATGCCACTGGCCATATTTGCGACTTTGGCCCCTATGACACCCTGGCCGCACTTTATGGGGACATCCCCGTTGAGGTTTATCGCGATCGCCTCATCATGCCTGGGTTCATCGACACCCACATCCACTTTCCGCAAATTGGCATGATGGCAGCCTACGGCGAGCAACTGTTGGAATGGCTGAATAAATATACGTTCCCGACAGAGCGTAAATTCCAAGATCCAGACTTTGCCCGCGAGATGGCCGATCGCTTTTTGGATGAACTGTTGCGCAACGGCACCACGACGGCTCTGGTATTTGCCGCCGTGTTTCCCCAGTCGGCAGATGCCTTTTTTGCCGCCGCGCAAGCCCGCCACCTGCGCATGATTGCGGGCAAAGTCATGATGGATCGCAATGCGCCCGACTATCTCTGCGACACGCCCGAATCCGCCTATGCCGACAGTAAAGCGCTGATCGAAAAATGGCACCAAACCGATCGCCTGCTGTATGCCGTCACGCCCCGCTTTGCCATCACCTCCACTCCAGAACAGTTGCAAAAAGCGGGACAATTGCTGCGGGAATATCCCGGTGTCTATCTGCACACCCACCTGTCGGAAAATGTGAATGAAGTGGGTTTTGTGCGCGAACTGTTTCCTGACTGTGACTGCTATTTAGACACCTATGATCAAGCGGGACTAGTGGGTGAGAAATCAGTCTTTGCCCACGGTGTCCAGCTAACGGATGAAGAATTTCGGCGGTTGTCAGCGGCACGGGCCGCGATCGCCTTTTGTCCTACATCCAACCTGTTTCTCGGCAGTGGCTTATTCAAACTTGAGCAGGCCAAATCGGCCGATCATCCCGTCAAACTGGGCTTGGGTACTGATGTCGGTGCGGGCACCAGTTTCTCGCTCTTACAAACTGCGAACGAAGCCTATAAAGTGGCGCAGCTGCGCAATCAGCAACTCTCGCCCTTCAAAGCCCTATTTTTAGCCACTTTAGGGGGGGCGCAAGCATTAGGGTTAGCAGACAAAATCGGCAGCTTTGACCCGGGCAAAGAAGCAGATTTCATTGTCCTTAACCCCCAGGCCACTCCCCTGCTGACCTTGCGCAATCCTCAACCCACGGCAAAAACCTTGGCAGACCTGGCTGATTTAGTGTTTTCCCTGGTGATCATGGGCGACGATCGCGCGATCGCCGCCACCTACATCATGGGTCAAAAAAGCTGGCCCACATGACCGTTCTCACATCTTTAACCCCTACGACAATTGGGCAAAAAAAAGGACGTCCAGAGACGCCCTTTTCAGCAGAGGTTTGAGGGTATGGAAACGACTTAACTGTGTCCACCGGAAACAACTGCTAACAAGGTAGACATGTTGGCCGCCAACAGATAAGCAAACGTTGCGCCGCCAATGCCACCAATCAAAAAGCCACCCGCAAATTCACTCCAGCCCTCATCGGTGCTGAGTGCTTCAGGCGGGGTAAACGGTGCAGTGGTTTTCGAAACCGCTGGATTAACGCCTGCACCCGAATAAATCGAGAGGCAAGCCGTCAAAATCACCACCAGGCCAGCAGCGCCCAATAAGCCTGCCAAACCGGGAATATCAGAATCCCGCAGGGGGCCAAGCAGCGCAAACGGACCGTATAGCAAATAGCCATGAGCCATGCCCACTTCTAAGCCGCGACGCTGAGGCGACAGCCCCTTGCGGTAGGCGGGCAAATTCCCAATGAATGCCTTGGTAAAACCAGAGGAATTCAAGGGGGTTTCTAAGTTGCCAATTTGGGGATCCCCCATTGGCTGAATCGCATCGGACATAATTTGAGTTCTCCTACTCTCGAAGATGAACGCAACACAGCAAATAATTCAATACCAGCAATCTTGCCAGCGACAAATGGCTTCAAGCCTAAAGGAAGCAAAGTTAGAACTTGAATAAACGCAGAGCATTACCAAAAAGCCCCACGCTAACTCAAGACAACCTTTTCCTAAGGATGAAGCAGTAAGTCGGGAAAGAAGCGGTTGAATTCGATCAAAATACCCGCTGTGATGACCATCCAAACTGCCGCGAGCACGGGAGCCGTTGATAGATAGGTCAGCAAGTTTTTACTCATGAATGCTCTCCAACAAGTGTGAATGAACGAAATGTCTAACGAGGAGACACAGTGATCTCATCATCCTTAGCGAACATTGCGCCACTGAGCATGTCTTTAACCGCAGCTAAAGGCCAAGCAAAGCCAGAAATCGAGCACTTGACGGCCAAAGGCACGTCGATAATGATCTCTTTTTCTTCGGGGCTTTTTTCATCGCGCACTGCAATCAGATAAGCGCGACCCACCCAGCCAATCCAGCCAGCGATGTACAAGAACAGCAGACTCGGAATGATGAATTCGCCCAGATGAGCCAAGTCGCCATCCACAATCAAGTGGGGCAGGCCATCTTCGCCGCAGAGCAAACTAGAGTTGCCATAAAACTCGAATCGAGCTTTGGCTTGGTCAGTGGTGGCGTTAGCGGCACGCTGCTGGAAGGCAGCATTTTCGCCACAGGGGGTCAGGCCAGACACGTTGTCACCTGCGATGCTCGCAGATGCAGGCATTGCAAAGCCGAACCAGAGTGAAATTACTAGAGCCAGTGCAAACAACCGTCGCATACAGTGGTTTCCCTTTATTACGCAAAGGTCAAAGTTTTGAAGTCAAAACGTTAAGTTATTTGTAGGCGTTTTGCCTAACAATTGGAGGCCATAATACCTCGCCCCCGAGACCCGGTAAAGCAAAGCTGGGAAGGGGTTTACATCTCTCAAAGTTTTATGCTGCGTTTTGTAAATGAAGACAGTCTTAGCCTTAGAAACCAGTTGTGATGAAACGGCGGCAGCGGTGGTGCGCGATCGCACTGTGCTCAGCAATATCGTCGCGTCACAAATCGACATCCATCGGCGTTATGGCGGGGTGGTGCCCGAGGTCGCCTCCCGCGCCCATGTCGAAAATTTGGGTGCGGTGGTGGCGGCCGCACTGCAGGATGCGGATGTGACTTGGGCGGACATTGATGGCGTGGCGGCGACCTGTGCGCCGGGCCTGGTGGGCGCGTTGATGGTCGGCGTGACTGCGGGTAAAACTCTGGCTATGCTTCACAGCAAACCCTTCCTTGGCATTCACCATTTAGAAGGGCACATTTATGCGTCTTACCTCAGTCAGCGAGCGTTACAGCCGCCGTATCTGTGTTTGCTCGTTTCTGGCGGGCACACCAGCCTGATTCACGTCCAAGACTGTGGGCAATACGAACTACTGGGCAAAACCCGTGATGATGCGGCGGGTGAAGCCTTTGACAAAGTGGCGCGCCTGTTGGACTTGGGCTATCCCGGTGGTCCGGTCATCGACAAATTAGCCGCCCAGGGCGATCCCACGGCTTTTAAACTGCCTGAGGGGAATATTTCCTTGCCGGGCGGAGGTGTCCATCCCTATGACTCCAGCTTTAGCGGGTTGAAAACAGCGGTGCTGCGGTTGGTACAGTCGCTCCAAGATGACGGTATCGACCCGATGCCAGTGAATGATTTGTGTGCCAGCTTTCAAGAGACGGTCGCCAAGGGCCTGACGAAGCGCACGATTCGCTGTGCGCAAGATTATGGTCTAACCACGATCGCTGTGGGGGGCGGCGTTGCGGCGAATAGCGGTCTCCGTCAGCATCTTTCGGCTGCTGCCGCCGAGCAGGGTCTTCAGGTGCTTTTTCCGCCGTTGAAATACTGCACCGATAACGCGGCGATGATTGGCTGTGCCGCAGCGGATCACCTGGCCCGCGGCCATCAGTCAGACTTCAAACTGGGGACGCGATCGCGGATGGATTTGGCTGAGGTCATGACGCTATACGCCTAAAAAAATCCCCACCGGAGCACGACCAGTGGGGCACAGTTAAGCAGGAGAGGAGACCACGTAAACAGAAGCTTGCGGGGGCATCTTCAATCTATGGGTGCTTTGACGCGATGCCTGGGTGTTCAGTTCCCCAGCCCGGTACGAATGGCGATCGTGCGTTTCCGAAAAGTCGCTCAGGCGAATTGTGTGGCTCCGTGGTGGGGCCTGTGAGTAGTATTAAGCCACTGGCCGGGCCTGCCCCCCCTCACTCTTGATGAGAGTGAGGGGGGGCAGGCCGCCCGAGTGCAGTGAGACGTGATATGTGAGCGATCGCGATGAAACCTGGCAGCAAGTACTATCCCCTTTATCAGCGACTCGCTCAATTGCCAGACGACACCTGCACTTTCACGATGGATGAGTTGGAGGCTTGTATCGAGAGCAAGTTACCGCCCACGGCACGTCAAAAGAGCGCTTGGTGGGCGAATCGCAGCAAAGGTGCCAGCCAGTCTCAAGCGTGGGTTCAAGCGGGCTATCACGTGGATACGGTGGATTTTGAGCAGCAGCGGGTCGTCTTCAAAAAGTTTCAAACTGAGTACAAGATTCAGCGAGAAGACGGGGCAATTAAGTGGGATCAAGCCGCGATTCGAGCGCTACGCTTGCACATGAACTTGACTCAGTCGCAATTTGCTGAAGCCATGGGGGTTCGTCGTCAAACTATCAGCGAATGGGAAAATGGCGTATACGCGCCCGATCGCTCCACAATGAAACACCTGGGCCTAGTGGCCAAAACTTCAGCCTTTGACCCGACTGATTCGTATCAACCGCCCACAGCTGAGTGAGCTGATCAGTCAAGTAACGCATCGGTGAGATCTGCCCCCCGCAAGTTAGCGACGGACAAATCGCAATCTCGCAGGTCTGCGCCGCTGAGATTCGCGTTTTGAAAATTGGCGCCTTCCAAATTTGCCGATCGCAAATTCGCATTTTGCAAGTCAGCGCCGACGAGTTGCGCGTCGGTGAGGTTGGCGTTGCTCAGGTCGGCATTGCCCAATTGGGTCTCGTTGAGCGTGACTTCCGTCAGATTAGCCGACTTGAGATTAGCGTCTCGCAGGTCGGCCCCGGTTAAATCCACGGGGGCAGCAGCACCTAGCCCTTCAGGATTAGTTGATAGCGGTTGGTTAGAGATGGAAATGCGATATTTGCGGCCCAGACTCTGATTTTGTAAGTTGATGCCCCGCAGATCGCATTGCTGGCACGATCGCTCCACTTCAATGCGATACATATCTTGGGTACGCTGGTTACAGCCCAACGCGACGATACTTAACCCAAGCGCCGCGATCGCAAGTCCCCGCTGGCAAATAGTCATGGCGCTTTGATATAACTTTCAAGCTAAATGCAATTGGGTTGATCCTAACCGATGGGGGCGATCGCCTGCCGCCATGTCCTGTGCCCCGTTACGTTTCCTGATTCCCCGGGTCGCTGACGCAATGTTAATCACTGCTGGAGATTGTTATGAAACAAACCCGTCTTGCTGACCTGGCTACCCAGGGCGTTTCTCATAATGCCGCTATTCGCAAAAAAGTCATGTTGCAATTGGGCGATTTGCCCCATCTCACGCAATTTGCCCAGGCTCAGTTTCCGCCAGGGGCGATCGCCGGTGCTCACCACCACGATGACCTGCACGAAGTCTTTTTCGTGGAGTCAGGCACTGGGAAAATCGTCATCAACGGCCAGTCTCATGACCTCATACCCGGTGTTTGCGTCGCGGTGGCTCCCGGCGAAACCCATGAAGTCTGCAATACCGGTTCAGAAGTATTGACGCTCACTTACTTTGGCATCCGTGCCGCGTCTGCCTAAGGAATCAGGATTTTATAAACTCTCGGCTTTGTCGGATAGGCATCCTGCCTGTTCCTAAACAGCCGAGACGGCTGTCCACACTTAATTACATCCCTATTCCTGAACCGACGATCGGTCGCAGTAGTCAGCTAACGCTAGATCTCTTCCATCGGCATCAAAAAGCAGCCGGCAATGCGCCAGTCTTTTGATGGTTGCTGCTGCATCAGATAGACGGCCTTCACGATTTCGCCCGTTTGCGCCATTAAATAAACAGTTTGGGCAGGCATGCCCTGCATTTCGTTCAGCTCCCCAAACAAAACACTGCGGGGACGATAAACGGCTTGATAAGAGCCGCGCACCATGCGCATGAAATTGCCCACACTCTTAAACTGTTGCCGAATGGTCGGTGCCGCATAGAGAAAGGCTTGAATGCCGTCGTCCGCTTTGAAGGCTTCAATTTGAGCAATAATAATTCGGCGAATGGCTTCTTTATCGGTGTTGGTGATTTCGTTGGACATCAAAGGTTTAGCTCCCTGACCGCACCATCAAGCATGATATGTAGGTTATTAAGATCCAGTCTGTCGCGTAGATATCACCTGCAGCGGATCTATGTTTTAGCATGAGGTTTGCTTTCTTAAACATGCCCATTATCGACGTTGCAGCACTCAAAAAAGTTTACCCGATCGCGATCAAAGAGCCGGGTCTTAAGGGCACCCTCAACCACTTCTTTCGCCGCCAATATCGCAACGTCGAAGCGGTGCGTCAGGTTTCATTTCAAATTGAACCGGGAGAGGTCGTGGGGTTTCTCGGCCCCAACGGGGCAGGTAAGACGACCACGCTGAAGATGCTTACGGGGCTAATCCATCCGACGAGTGGGGTCGTTAAGGTCGCTGGACAGGTGCCGTTTCGACGCGCTCCCGACTTTTTGCAGCAGATCACCCTGGTGATGGGCCAAAAGCAGCAATTACTTTGGGATTTGCCCGCGATGGATTCGCTGCGGATTAACGGGGCGATTTATGGATTGAGCGATCGCACGTTTCGCGATCGCGTGTCTGAACTGGCCACCATGCTCGACATTGCCGACAAACTCAAACAGCCCGTCCGTAAGCTGTCCCTGGGCGAACGGATGAAGGCGGAAATGCTGGCAGCGTTAATCCACCAGCCTAAAGTCCTGTTTTTGGATGAACCGACCCTTGGGCTAGATGTCAACGCGCAGGTGGCCGTGCGGGAGTTTTTGAAAGAATATAACCGTCGCTATGAGGCGACCATTTTGCTCACCAGTCACTACATGGCGGATATCACAGCGTTATGCGATCGCGTGCTGCTGATTTACCAGGGGGAGTTGATTTACGATGGCGGTCTCGATGGGTTGCTCAACCGCTTTGCCCCCTATCGTGAGGTCAAAGTCGAACTGGCCCAGGATGCCGATGTGGGGAAACTGGCGCAATATGGCGAAGTCGAAACCTTGGCGGGCTGCACGGCCAGTCTGATTGTGCAGCGGGCTGATTTAACCGAAACGGTGTCACGCATGTTGGCCGATCTTCCCGTACAAGACTTGACCGTGACCGATCCCCCGATTGAAGAGGTGATTGGCCGGGTCTTTCAAGCTGGGGCGGTGGCCTGAGCGGGACACACGGCCTCACAGCAAGGTTTTGAGGCAGGGGTTCTCTGGCCGCCGTGCAACCGTCTGATTGCACCTACTTAATGGGGCTGAAATCGCTTCAGGCGTAGGGCATTGGTCACCACAGAAACTGAGCTAAACGCCATCGCGGCACCAGCAATGATGGGATTTAGCAGCCAGCCAGTGACGGGATACAGGATTCCGGCGGCAATGGGAATACCAATCACGTTGTAAATGAAGGCGAAAAAGAGATTTTGCCGAATGTTGCGTAGGGTCGCATTGCTGAGTTGAATCGCGGTGGCAATGCCCCGCAGGTCACCGGAAATTAGGGTGATGTCGCTGGCGGACATGGCCACATCCGTCCCTGTGCCGATCGCGATCCCCACATCGGCTTGGGCTAGGGCCGGGGCGTCATTAATGCCGTCCCCCACCATCGCCACGACTTTGCCCGCATCCTGCAACTCGCGAATCTTGGCGGCTTTTTGGTCGGGGTGAACTTCAGCGATAACTTGCCGAATGCCGACCTCACGCGCCAGAGCGTCGGCGGTGTGGCGGTTGTCGCCCGTGAGCATGATGACTTCCAAGCCTAGCTTTTGCAGCCGATTGACAGCACTTTGAGAATTCGGTTTCAGGGTGTCGGCGATCGCCAGCAGTCCCTCAATCTGTCCGTCCACAGCAATCAGGGCTGTCGTCTTGGCTTGACTCGCCAAGGCTGTTTCTCGCGCCGCCAGCCGTTCGATATCAATGTTCAGGTCGTGCATCCAGCGGGGAGTGCCAATTTGCACCCAGCGATCCGAGACTCGCCCTTGCACGCCGCAGCCCGCGATCGCTTCAAATTCAGAAACCGGGGGCAACGCATTCACCTCAATTTCCTGCCGTTGAGCGTATTGCACAATCGCTTCTGCCAGGGGATGTTCGGAATTTTGCTCGACGGCAGCGACTAAGCGCAGTAGCTTTAGCTCATTCTGATTGGCCGTTCCTCCCACGCTGACAAAATCCGTCACGGTGGGCTGTCCGGCAGTCAGCGTGCCCGTTTTGTCGAGTACCAGGGTGTTGATGCGGTGCGCCTGCTGCAAACTGTCGCCGCCGCGAATGAGAATGCCATTTTCCGCCCCTTTGCCCGTGCCTACCATGATGGAGGTGGGCGTCGCCAGGCCCAACGCACAGGGACAAGCGATAATCAGCACGCTCACAGTCGTAATCAACGATAGGGTCAGGTTGCCCGTAGTCAGTAACCAGACGAGGAATGTGACTAACGCGATCGCCATCACCGTCGGCACAAACCAACTGGTCACGCGATCGGCCAGTTTTTGAATGGGAGCTTTGGAATTTTGTGCGGCTTGCACCAACTGCACAATCTGGGCCAGAACGGTGTCTTTGCCCACCCGTGACGCTCGGAACTGAAAACTACCCGTTTTGTTGATCGTGGCCCCAATCACGGGATCGCCCGAACCTTTGCTCACTGGCATCGACTCCCCCGTCACCATCGACTCATCCACCGTCGATTGCCCTTCGATCACTTCCCCATCTACGGGAATTTTTTCTCCCGGACGCACCAACACCACGTCCCCCACAACGACCGCCTGAATGGGAATATCCACCACTTGGCCTTGGCGTAAGACGCGGGCGGTTTTGGCTTGCAGCCCCATCAAGTGACGAATGGCGTCAGAGGTGTGGTTTTTGGCTCGCTGCTCGAGCCAGCGGCCCAGCAACAGCAGGGTAATAATGACGACCGCCGCCTCGTAGTAAACGGCAACCTCAATGCCTTGATTAGTAACGAGTTGCGGGGCAATCGTGATGACCAGGGAGTAAATGTACGCCGTCCCTGTGCCTAGCGCTACGAGCGTATTCATATCGGCGGTGCGTCGCTGCCAACTGTGCCACGCGCCGACAAAAAAGTCGCGCCCACACCACACCATAACAGGGGTCGCCAAGGCCCATTGCACCCAGGGGTGGTGCAGCCACATGGGAATCCAGCCAATCTGCAGCCCCGTCATCATAGGAATCGAGCCAAAGACAATGATGGCGCTCATGACACCGCCAAATAACGTCTTGCGGCGCAATTCTTGGGTGTGTGGGTCAGCCGAGGGGTCGCGCTCTGCCGACATTTCCCAAAACTCGGTGATGGGTTCGGCTCCGTAGCCGGCTCGTGCCACCGCCTGCTGAATGTCTTGCAGCTTCAGCCGCTGGTCATTAAATTCGACGGTGGCTTGCTCGGTGCCAAAGTTGACGATGCAATTTTCGACTCCGTCAATCTGATGGATGGCTTTTTCAACACTGCTGGCACAGCCGGCACAGCTCATGCCGGTAATTTGCAAAGTCTGTTGCATCGTTTGGTTAGAGCGCGATCGCACCCCACTCCTATGAACGCTGTTTACATGCTAAACACTACAGCTCACTGGAGTTTCAACGGGCGACTTTTTCCTGTGCCAGATTGTCACCAATCGTCACGATTGATGCTGGATGCTCCCCCAAGACGGGCTGGCCTACAGTGACTTCCAAATCCCCCTGTTTAGCCGATTTGGGCTTTGTGCCTAGAGCGTCAAGTGCAGTAAATGTTCCGCGATTCGCCATTCTTCGAGCGGGGTTTTGCTGGATTCAAGCTGCTGAGGGGGTGGGTGATGACTCTGGGGGATGATTAAGCGAGCGGAAATTGAGCGGCGATTTCACCACTCGGTAACCCGAGCGCGATCGCATATTTTTTAATAAAGGCGCAGATGTAAAACGGCTCAGGCAGGGCGTCTAGGTCACCGCACTCAATCGCCTGCAACGCATAGCGCTGAATGTAGGTGCGCTGATGAATATCTTGCAGGGTCAGTCCTCGTGCAGTGCGAGCTTGTTGCAGCTGAGCCCCAATTTTGCTTAAGCTCTCGGCTTGGGCCGCTTGCAACGCCTGTTTGGCCGCCATCAATCGTTGTTGGCGAGGCGCAAACCGCAACTGCGGCGGCGGACTCATCATCGGTGTTGCCGACTGCCCCATCAACGGATGCATGGTTGATCCCATGACCGGAGTGGTCGAAGCCGTTGGGGGTGACGTCGGTGAGATCGGAGCCGCAGGCACGTTAGGCATGGGCTGGGCCGAGACCTGGGGAGAGGCGTCCGTTTGCGTTCGCGGCGATTGTTCCTCTAACAGGGAACCGGGCAGTTCGCTGGACTGAATGTGGCGATCAAGCCGCCGCCGGTTGAGCAGACCAATGGCCACCAAGGCCGTCACAGGTACAGAAGCCGCCGCAATTTGTTGGGCAGCCAGGGACATTGCGGCACTCGCCCCAGCTCCAAAAATCAAGGCATACTCCGTAGAAGACGAGAGTTTCGAAGCTGGCTTAGGGGTCTCCATAGGCTCTGTAGATAGCATTTGACTTTCAGCCTTTCGCCAGACGTGCCCCATCATCCGGAAGGCTGCTGGAAGTTAGTCAACTATACGTAGAGCCGCGATCGCGGCAGCACTTGGCTACATCCGTTCTAATACTTGGATCCCTAATAGAGAGAGCCCTAATTGCAAGGTGCGAGCAGTGAGATCGCACAGCATCAGGCGAGAGGTCCGCTGAGGTTCCTCGGCTTGCAAAACGGAGCAGCGATCGTAGAACTGATTGAATTTCTGGCTCAGCTCAAACAGGTATTGGCACAGACGGTTCGGATAGAGATCCTGAGCGACTTCGGCAATCACTTCGTCTAGTTGCAGAATGTGTTTAGCTAGAGCGAATTCACTGTCATCCTCCAGGTGAATCGCCGCGTCTGCGCCCAGATTTTGCCAATCAATGCCGCCTTTGCGACTGATGCCCTGCACCCGCACATAGGCGTACAGCAAATAGGGCGCGGTGTTGCCTTGCAGCGCCAGCATTTTGTCGTAGCTGAAGATATAGTTGCTGGTGCGATTTTGGCTCAGGTCGGCGTATTTCACCGCCCCAATGCCCACGGTTTCGGCAACGGATTGAATGAACTCGGCACTTTCCTGCCGCTCCTCAGTGGCTATGCGGCTTTCCAGATCGGCGCGCGCACGACTCACCGCCTCATCCAGCAGGTCTTTGAGCCGGACTGTTTCCCCCGATCGCGTTTTAAATTTCTTGCCATCTTCACCTTGGACGAGGCCAAAGGGTACATGGCTCAACTCAACCTTCTCAGGCACCCAGCCCGCTTTACCCGCCACTTGGAATACCTGGTTGAAATGGTTGGCTTGTCCGGCATCAACGACGTAGAGAATGCGCTCGGCACCGTCTTGCTGGGTGCGATAGCGAATCGCGGCTAAATCTGTTGTCGCATAGTTGAAGCCGCCATTTGACTTTTGAATGATGAGCGGCTGGGGATCGCCTGCCTTGTTGGTGAACCCATCCAAAAAAACAACTTGAGCGCCCTGGTCTTCGACGAGTAAACCTTGATTTTTCAAGTCTTCCACGACATCAGACAAGAGGGGATTGTAGAAAGACTCGCCTCGTTCGGTGATTGCGATATCCAGGCGATCGTAGATTTTTTGGAACTCTTTGCGGGATTGATCACAGAGGACTTGCCAGGCTTGGCTAGCCGATTCGTCGCCAGACTGGAGTTCGACCACGGCTTGGCGCGATCGCGATTTAAAGTCTTCGTCCTCATCAAAGCGATGCTTGGCCTGCTTGTAGAAGGCAACTAAGTCGCCAATATCCACCTGCTCAGAGCCTGTCAAAGCTTCGGGACAGGCGGTGCGCAGGTGAGTGATCAACATGCCAAATTGAGTGCCCCAGTCGCCGACATGGTTCAGCCGCAGCACGTCGTGGCCGACAAATTCCAACACCCGCGCGATGGAGTCACCAATAATGGTCGATCGCAAATGGCCCACATGCATTTCTTTGGCAATGTTGGGACTGGAAAAATCCACAATCACTTTTTGGGGAGAGGCGACGAGGACTACGCCTAGCCGCTCGTCGCTCGCGATCGCCTGCAACTGCGCTTCTAAATAGCCTGTCTGCAAGCGCAAATTGATGAATCCCGGTCCGGCAATTTCGGGTGGCTCACAAATGTCGGCGACATCCAAATTAGCCACGATGTTTTCGGCGATCGCTCGGGGCTTGTCCTTCAGCCGCTTCGCCAACGCCATCGCGCAATTTGCTTGATAGTCGCCAAATTTGGGATTGCTGGCGGGCACCAAGACGGGATCCGTCCCCGCCAGATCCTCACCAAAAGCTTTCACCAAAGCTTGCTCAAGCCGCTGTGTAAGAGTCGCGATCGCTGACAACATAAACTACCCGTGGCAGTGGCTCGCACCCCTGCAAAAACGCCTTTTCAATCCTAAAGCATCGCGACCCATCCCATGGCCCACTGGTACTCAAACGATTGCGGCTGGTGTTCACTCGTTGTCAGCTGTTGCCTATGCTAATTGCGGCTCAGCCACTTTTGGCCTTTCAAGCGTTGCACGGTGTAAAGCACCATCAGATCGAGGGTGATGCGGCGCTCATCGCCCATAAACTGCTCCAGCGTGCTGGCAGGACCATTGCCCTGGCTGTAATAGAAATATTTAGGGCTGGTAATGTCGTCTTGAGTAAAAACGATATTGAACCGATGGTCTAAATTACTGGGGTGACTGCCCTGCAACTGCCAATAGGTTTCTTGCGCATCGGCCCCTTTGACGGTGAGCGGCGCATCAACGAGCGATAACTGCACCCCTTCCCAGCCGTCGGAGCCCAACGCCTCGTCCAACGCCGGCAAAAAGTGCTGCTCCATAAACTCGCCAAAGGGCTTGTCTTCCAGCTTGGGCGGTTTTTCCTTTTTCGCTTTTGCTGCCTTCGGAGCCGATTGTGCCGTCTTGTCTTCAGCCATGTTGTTGCAACGCCTTTTAAGTCTGCATATTTCTGAAGGTCGAGATGAAATCTCGCTCGTAACCATATTAAAGGAAACAGCCCCCCAGACAGTTTCTTTATCTGGAGGGCTGTGATTAGTTTGGCTAACGTTTTCTAAGGTGCCAGCGGTTGCAGTTTGCGGCGCTTAGGCCATGCTCTGGCTGAGTTGGGTGCGCCGAATAGTCGCCAACTCCGGATGCACAACCTTGTCCGGATCAACAATGCCTACGGCTTCCAGGTCAGCATCGACCATCAGTTCCACCAACTCTTGGAAAGTGACGCTGGGTTCCCATTGCAGCTGCTTTTTCGCTTTGGCGGGGTCGCCGATGAGCAAATCGACCTCGGCGGGGCGCAGATAACGGGGGTCAAATTCCACATAGTCGCGCCAGTTGAGATTGACTCGACCAAAGGCGAGTTCCAAAAACTCTTCCACGGAATGGGTTTCGCCCGTTGCCACCACATAATCATCGGGCTTGTCTTGTTGCAGCATTAGCCACATCGCTCTCACGTAGTCTTTGGCGTAGCCCCAGTCGCGCTTGGAATCGAGGTTGCCCATGAATAGCTTTTTTTGCTGTTTGGCGACAATGCGGGCGACCGCGCGGGTGATTTTACGAGTGACAAAGGTTTCGCCCCGACGCGGCGACTCGTGATTGAACAAGATGCCGTTGCAGGCAAACAGGTCGTAAGATTCGCGGTAGTTGACGGTTTGCCAGTGAGCGTAGAGCTTGGCGCAAGCGTAGGGACTGCGGGGATAAAACGGCGTCGTCTCTGTTTGGGGAATCTCTTGCACCTTGCCGTACATTTCGGAGGAGCCCGCTTGATAGTAGCGAACCTCGTTGCCCGTGCGTTGCTGATAGTCGCGGATGGCTTCGAGCAGGCGCAGTGCCCCCATCGCGACGGTATCCACGGTGTATTCCGGCGAGTCAAAGCTGACGCGAACGTGGGATTGTGCCCCCAGGTTATATACTTCGAGCGGTTCAACCTGTTCTAAGATGCGGCGCAACATTGTGCCATCATTCAGGTCGCCATAGTGCAAAAACATCCGCGCCTCGTCATTGTGGGGGTCGGTATACACATGATCGAGGCGATCAGTGTTGAAGGTGGAGGTGCGGCGAATAATCCCATGCACCTCATAGCCTTTTTCTAATAAAAGTTCAGTTAGATATGAGCCGTCTTGGCCAGTGATGCCAGTAATGAGGGCACGTTTAGGGTCAGTCATGACAGTTAAATATCCTAGTTAAACTACGGATGCGGGCCTGGGGCTCGCTGGCAGTGCAATGGCGAATTCCGAAGGCACGCTGTTGTGCTGGCTAGCCTACCGATTTGCCTGACATGCGGTGGAACAGTCTAGGTGCAGGCCGAGCCCAAACGCGGGGCTGAGCTTTCCTAGGTTACCCAGGACAGTGGCAAAGTTAGCTTTACGGAGACAACAAAATCCAGGCGGCTGCATCAGTACTAGACCAGCATTATGAGGAGCAGAGAATGGTTGGGACAGCACAGTTCCCCAAGCCCAATCGCGCTTAATACTCATCGGCGATCGCGGCTCTGCTATCGGCATTCCAGACTACAATCAGCAATACATGAGTTCTGGTAGTTCTTAGGGAGCAATGGGTAGCGCATTATGGATTTTTTAGACCCAGTCGCCCACTCACAACGCATTGGCAAGGTGGTTAAGTCGAACTCTCACTGCGACTACGTTATTCAAGTAGATGACAGTCATGACGTAGTAACGCCACCACAACCCGAAGATTATGGCTTTGGGCGGTTTGTTGCTCTGGAAGATGGCGATCGCCATTGGGCGGTGGGCCTCATTTATAATTCGCAGCTCGTCAATCCGATGTTTCTCAACAATGGCCCACGCCTGTCGAGTGAACCTGACCCCATGTTTACGCCCGATCTCATCAGCGAAACCCGCACTCTGCTGGGGATTGTGCTCGTGGGCTGTCTCGAAAATAATGGCTCAATGCCCTATGGCCAGCATGGCATTCCCAAAGAAGTCGTCCCCGTAAATACCAACGTGTATAGTCTTGATGCCGAAACGGTACACCGCTTCCACTGTACGGTGACAGGGCAGCCGCAATTCCGCTACTACAGCCATTTATTGCGATCGGGCGGATTGTTCGCAGCGCAACTCACGCAGCAGGTCTTGACCGAACTGATTGACAGCAACCTCTTCACCGGAGCTGATCAACGAGCGCTCACGGTGTTGTGCAAAGAACTCTCTTGGAAAAACACCATGGGGGCCATGCGCTAGCAGGCCATTCCAGACTTTATGTTGATGTCCGTAACGGTTGCGTCTGGACTCCCACCCGTTAGGTCATTCTTAGCCTTTGTGTGCTTGCTCTCAAGCACTCATTTTGGGCCGCTCATCTCTATCAGTTGCATGAGCTGATTGCTCAGCGACTTCCTAACCTGAGTGCTGATTTAAGCTCTAGATTTTCACGGCATATTGCGTGATTCGTGCGTGCCAAGAAAGCGCGTAACCGTGGTTTAGCGCAGTAGTTTTGCCGATCGCCAGAAGTACTGCAAAGTTTTGAACAAATTTCCGTAGCTGGCGCAAAGTTTCGAACAATTTAATACTCCTGAGTCAGTGATTATGCGTATGAGCGGCCAATAATATTTGGAAGTGTACTGCGCATGATTTCAATTTGAGCTGTGCGCTGTTTGAGGGGGGCGATCGCTCTTAATACTCGATGCCTCGAGTGTCGTTTTCCTCCAATGGCATCAACGTCATGCTTCTGTTTACACAGTTATTTTTTATTGCAAAAAACTATGTTTAGCTCATCTTCGATTGCTGCTATTAACCGACAGACCGGCGTGGCCCAAGGTCGCCATTTGGTTGCGATCGCAGCCCAGGTAGCCGACCATGCTAGCTTGCTCAGCCAGATTAGAGCCGATGCCCAAGTGGTGATCTTAGACGCAGAACAAGATGGTATTGCCCAGCTCACTGCGGCTATTCAGACTTCCAATACGGCAATTCGCAGCCTGCACCTCATCAGTCACGGGGCGCCTGGCCAACTTTCGATCGGTAACACTCTGCTTGATCGATATAGCTTGACTCACTACAGTCAACAGATCAGCGCGTGGCAAGAGTTTTTCGCTGTCGATATCGATGTTTTGATTTATGGCTGTGAAGTCGCGCAGGGAGCGATCGGTCAGGCCTTCATCCAGCAAATCCAACAACTTACCCAAGCAAACATTGCCGCCTCAAAAACGCCCACGGGGAATCCACGCCAGGGGGGGGATCCGCAGCTTGAATATCGGCTTGGCACCCTAACGACTGCCTTGATTAATTTCGAATATTATCCAGGCATTCTGCCTGCTTTTGGGGGCGGTAACAGTCAGCAACTCTGGCTTAAAGCCAACGCTGGTGTGACCCAGGGCGGGGGAGCTGTCACTGCCTGGGCCGATCAATCAGGCAATAACCAGAACGGCACTGGCACTGGAGCAGTCACACTGAATCTCAATGCGATCAACGGTAATGCCGCCCTTGATTTTGCTGGTGGTTATGTTGAGTTGCCCGCAGGCTTTGCCGATTTTACCGGGGGGCTGTCTGCTTTTGTCGTCGCGAAGCCAGACACCAGTAGTAACTTCGCAAGATTTTTTGACTTTAGCGACACGACCGATCCGAACAACGTCACAAACGCCGTGTTCTTTTCTAGGAGAGATGCTGGCAACGACTTAGCCTATGGCACAGTTGGTCAACCCAATCAATTTTTAGTGGCCAACACTACCACTAACGATGTGATCAATAATGGCGAGTTTAAAATTTATGGGGTGGTGCAACAAGCCAACAACCCTGTCAATTTTTGGGCCAATGGCGAGTTAAGTGGCAACGGCTTTATTGACAAACCCACAAATGTGCAACGAACCGCCAACTTTATTGGCAAAGCTAGTAATTTTGACCGTAACTATGAAGGGCAAATTGCCGAAATTCTAATTTATAACGATGACTTGGATGCGGCTGAGCGCAATAAGGTTGAAACGTATTTGGCCATAAAATACGGCACGACTTTAATCAATGCGGACTACACCAGCACTGCGGGGAATGTCGTCTTTGATACTGACGGAGCTAACAGCCTGTATGCCAATGACATTTTTGGGATTGGTCAGGATACGCTCAGCACCCTCAACCAAACGCAGTCGCGCAGCAGCAATGACGACAGCATTGTGACGCTGAGCAATGCCTCTGATTTGGATGACAATGAATTTTTGCTGATTGGGAATGACGATGGTGATGCCAGTGCAGCAGGCGTCAGTAACAATACGCCAGCAGCGTATCCAGAACGATTGAGTCGTCTCTGGCAAGTAGCCGAAACCGGGGAAGTCGGCACCGTTGAGATTAGTTTTGACCTCACTGGCTTGGGCTATAACCTCACTGATGTCAAAGACTTTGCTTTGCTCGTTGATACCGATACTGACTTTAGCAATGCATCGGTATTTACCAATGGGCGCAAGATTAATGGCGATGTCGTGACGTTTAGCGGGATTAATTTTGCCGCTGGCGATTTATTTACCCTGGCCACTGATGCTCAAACCAACAGTGCCACTGACACGCTTAACCGATTTGTGGCCAATAGTTTTCTGAACTTTGAGCACTGGGTCTCTCGTGTGGCCATCAAAACGGGCGTGGTATATCAAAGCAGTTTGGTGGACTTTAATATCCAAATTGGCGGCCTGAGGGTAGCCCCTCTATTTGATGAAGCGGCGTACTTGCACGCTAACCCCGATGTAGCAGTAGCCGTGCAGCAGGGACGCCTACGCTATGGCTTTGAGCACTTTGTGCTGTACGGGATGGATGAGGGCCGGGGGCCAGGGCGGTGGTTTGACCAAGACTACTATTTGGAGCAAAACGCTGATGTGGCTGCTGCGGTAAAGAATGGCACTGTGCGTAGCGCGATCGCTCATTTCTTTACCTTTGGACATCGTGAACAGCGCAATCCTAATGCGGTGTTTGATGCTGAGGATTACCTGCTGAATAATCCTGATGTCAAAGGGGCGATCGCGGCGGGGGCAATTGACAGCGCTTTTGAGCATTATGCCGAGTTTGGTATTGAAGAAGGGCGACAGTCAGGCTTCTTATTTGATGAGGCTTTCTATCTCGAAAAGAACCCGGATGTGGCGGCTGCCGTACAAGCCGGCAAAATCGCATTGGGGATGTACCACTTCTTTGCCATTGGTCAAAGTGAGGGGCGTAATCCGTCTGAATTATTTGATCAGAGCGCTTATCTGGGGCGCTATGGCGATGTGGCGGCGGCTGTAGCCGCCGGTGACTTGGTCAGCGGTTTTGAACACTACCTGATGTATGGTCGTGCCGAGGGGCGAGTGCCCGTGTAACTGGTGAAGATACCAAGGTTGCTCAGTAGCATTGCCCGCCAACAGTTGTCTTTAACTGCTTAATCGGCGGGCGATCGCGCTTTCCCAAACCGTGGTTAAATCGGTGATCGCCGCTTGCACAATGGGCTGATCATCAACCGTGGTGAGCGCGAGGCCATCAGCGGCGGGGGTAACCGTTCCGATGGCTTGCCAGTAGCCCTCGAGATGCGCTTGCAGGTAAGCTTCCCAGTCTGCGATCGCGGTTGGAGTTACGGAGACAATAATCCGCGCCCCTCCTTCGCCAAACAGGAGTCGATCCCACCGCCCATCGGCGGCGATCTCCGGAAGCTGAACACTAGCCCCCAATTGACCGCTGATGCATGATTCTGCGGTAGCGACGGCAAAGCCCCCCTCGGCACAATCGTGGGCTGATTGTACCCACCCCTGATGAATGCCGTGGCGACAGGCCGCTTGAACTGATTGCTCTAACGCGACATCTATCTGGGGTGGCCGACCGGCCACGGTATCGTGAACGACGGCCAGATATTCCGAACCGCCGAGGGTGACGAGGTCAGGGGTATCGGCAATCGCCTCCAACTTCACCCCGAGCAAATAGATGCGATCGCCCGCTTGCTGCCACCCCTGCCCCTTTGCCTGAGTCACGTCGTCTAGCAGCCCCACCATGCCCACCACCGGAGTGGGATAAATGGGGGTCGGGTTGCCGTCACTATCCAAGGTCTCGTTGTAGAGGGAAACATTGCCGCCGGTCACCGGCGTACCAAAATCGCGACAGCCATCCGCTAATCCCCGCGTGGCTTCGGCCAATTGCCAATAGCCAATGGCCTTTTCAGGACTGCCGAAATTTAAATTATCGGTTACGGCCACAGGGGTCGCCCCGACACAGCTCAGGTTGCGAGCCGCTTCAGCGATCGCCCCCTTGGCTCCCTCATAGGGATCGAGATACACATGGCGACCGTTGCAGTCCACTGTGGCGGCCAAGCCCTTGCGGGTATTGACAAAGGCCGCTGCTTGGTCGCCGGTTTGAGGCCGCAAGCGAATCACCGCCGCATCCGCCCCACCAGGCAACAACACCGTATTGTTTTGCACCTGATGGTCATACTGACGATAGATCCACTGCTTGGAGGCAATCGTGGGACTGTCGAGCAGCATTTTTAAAACGTCCGTCCAAGGTTGCGAGCCTTGAGCTAGTTGGAGGCCCGCGCGATCGCACCCTGGCAAATTCGCCTCTGACCATTGCCGCGCCGTTTTGACATAGTCCGGCAAATCGGTCATCAACTCGCGGTGATACAGCGGCGTGTCGTCAGCCAGGGCATTGGCCGGAATCTCCGCCGCGATCGCCCCCTGAAAGCGAATGCGTACGATGGGTTCTTCAATCACTTTACCGACGACGACAGCGTGCAAACCCCACCGTTCAAAAATCTCGATCAGTTCGGCCTCGCGCCCCTTTTGCGCCACAAACAGCATCCGCTCTTGAGATTCCGATAGTAAATATTCGTAGGGCACCATGCCCGTTTCGCGGTTGGGCACCTTATCCAGATCTACATCGACCCCGACCCCCCCATTGGCCGCCATTTCAGAAGTGGAACAGGTGATCCCCGCTGCCCCCATATCCTGGGCTGCTACCACAGCTCCGGTTTTGAAGGCTTCCAGGCAAGCTTCCACTAAAGATTTTTCTAGAAAGGGGTCGCCCACTTGCACCGCTGGGCGATCGTCCTGGGAGGCGTCGGTAAGTTCCGCACTGGCAAAACTCGCGCCGCCCATGCCATCGCGCCCCGTGGTAGACCCCACATACAACACTGGATTGCCGATGCCCGCAGCACCCGACTTCACAATTTCCGGCGTCTCCATCAGGCCGATCGCCATCGCATTTACTAATGGATTGCCGGCATAGGCTTTGTCAAAGGTGACCTCGCCGCCCACCGTGGGCACCCCAAAACAGTTGCCGTAGTGGGCGATGCCCGCCACCACACCATTCACAATTTGTCGGGTGCGGGGATTGTCCAAGGTGCCAAACCGCAGCGCATTCAACACCGCGATCGGGCGTGCCCCCATGGTAAAAATATCTCGCAGGATGCCCCCCACCCCCGTGGCCGCTCCCTGAAATGGCTCCACCGCTGAGGGGTGATTGTGAGACTCAATCTTGAACGCTACCCGCAGGCCATCGCCCGCATCAATGACCCCTGCATTTTCACCCGGGCCAACCAGGATGCGATCACCCTCAGTGGGAAACTGTTTCAACAACGGGCGCGAATTTTTGTAGCAGCAGTGCTCCGACCACATCACCCCAAACATGCCCAACTCGGCGCGGTTGGGATGTCGGCCTAACCGCCGCACAATCTCTTCATACTCGTCAGGCTTAATGCCTTCAGACGCGATCTCATCAGGGGAAAAGGGCGCAACCATGCGGGGTAAACCTGTCTCTTAGAAACCGCATCATTTTACCGCTCATTACTCCAGTTCTTGGCAATATTGGTACCATGAGCGTGAAGGTTGAGATCCGCTGCTCTATCGCCTCGAAGCTGCGATCGCATACCGAGATTCTTCAGGAAGAAAACGTGTGATCAATGTCACTCTGTCTGGTGATAGAGATCCTTGGAGGAAAACACGTACTTGAACATACTGATAAGGACTCAACTCTAGCCGAGTCATCTACAGGGAACACACACAAACCGATGGGCACACGGGAGTCCCGTCGGTTTTTTTATTGCTTGAGTCAGCACCTTATATTCCAGGCAATACCCTACTTTGGAGCTTCTCCCGGTAGCCTCGTCCTGGCAAGATGTTCTTCAAGACCGCAGGGCTGACTTCAGTAAGAACTCGCAGGCAAACCTTCACGATTGCTTGACTAGCTGCCGCATTACCCCAACCCGCTTTCTCTGAAAAGCTGTGATTTTTTGGAGAAGTTGGGATTCGCGTGCCCTCACCACCACCAATGTCTGCCCATTCCGAACTGGCAGGTCGCAACAGTGCCGTTTTACCACTGAAGACCAGATCCTGCTTCATGGTTCGCAGCCCGGCGATCTCGTCATAGGGGGCATTCTCCCTACACTAGTCGTTCGGCAAGGGGCAAAATGAGAAGCTTTCATCCTCGTAACCGCGAAGTCTCAAGAGCACCAGAGGCAATCAGTCGAGATAATGCATATAGTTGCGTTCTTGGGCGCTGACAGCGAGCAAAATGACGCTATTTCCTGAGAACTCTTAAGCCTTTGTAAAGAGACTGATCGTTCATAAACGTCTCTGGGAGGGGTGATCGCGCGTTTCCTGTCGCTGCAAATGAGAAAAAAATCGCTTATAGTAAAGAACAGTTAAGACATTGCCGTCTTAAAGGTGAGTATTTTTGCTTATATGCTATGGCTCACCTGGCAGTCTGTACTTATTTATTTAGTAGATTCATTTTTGGAGAATCGCGCTATGACCATAGCAATGGGACGAGCGCAAGCCCAGCGAGGATGGTTCGACGTTCTCGATGACTGGCTAAAGCGCGACCGATTC
>NZ_QVFV01000004.1:300000-401225 GCF_004212215.1 Leptolyngbya iicbica LK | reverse complement strand
AGCGAGGAGTTGATTGGCAGATGAAAGTTGATGATGCCAGAAGCAAGTTGACCTCTGTCTACCCTAAAATCAAGCTTTGACGCTGCACTAGCAGCATGTATGAAGGGGGCATCCTACAAGCCGATACTCAATCAGACACCCGCTTACCGAGCTTTATGTGTGAATGGATCACCCACCGTGGAATCTACAATATAAGAACAGCCCTAAATTGGGAAAAATCGGGCAGCGTCATCACAGCCAACGTGTTCCCAAAGCGGCGACCGGGGGAGGCTCAGCGTACACATTGGCAGTCAGCGTAGCAACTCAGGCCGCTGTACAACAGCGACTATCTGGACTGCTCACCGTCGTCAGACAACTGGTTAAGTCGGCGATGGTAGAAGCGTATGCGCCCCAAGCACGCTGGATTACCCACGACTCTGACCTGACACAGACTGAGCGTCGCCAAATCGAATGGCTAGCTGAGCAAGTCATGGCCACAGGCGAAGTGATTCTGATCGACAACGTCCAAGATTTGCCTCAGCCTCAGCGAGCTCAACAACTGGCGTCCCATGGCTCAGCGATCGCCCCGCTACAGTTTTTTGCCGGCTTTCCTGTGGGGATGCCGCCCCAGACGCTGGGCGTTGTGATGATCATGACCCGCGCTGAATTCAGCCTCGCGCTGGATCAACAGCAAGCCATCGCCACCCTGGCGACGGAAATGGGCAGCCTGCTGGAGACCGTCACCTTAACAGCCGTCTCGTCAGAGTCGGAGCAACCGGCTACTGGGACAGCCGCCGCGAGCTCGACAACTGATCATCTGCCCCTCACCAGCCCGGATTATCACAACGTCATGCGACTCAGCATGGCCCTACAAAGTTGCCTCACCTTTGAAGATTTGACCAACCAACTGGTGACATTGCTGCCCGTCATTTTGCCGATTCATGCGTTTGAAGTCGCGCTCAATGTTGAACACCACAAAAGCCAACGATTATGCTTTTGGTCGGATGAGACCGTCAAAATTCCCCATAGCGATGAACTGGTCTGCCAACTGCCAAAACAGTTGAACGTTCACGCCTTGAAAACCGAACACCGCGCAGCCAACACTCGGACGCCGATCGCACCGCAAGACATCAACGCCCCCGCCTCGCCGCTGCCGCCTTACTACTACTGGCGATGCTACCAACTCGCCGTGCATAACCGGAGCGTGGGCAGTCTCAAACTGTGTCTCAAACCCGCAGCTGCCCACGCCTTTCCGGTCGAAAATAGCATTCTCGACTACGTGGCCGACCAAATTAGTGTGACCCTGCGCCGCCTAGTGCTGCTGCGCAAACTCCAGGCGGAAAATCTGCAAGACCCCTTAACCAAACTCTTCAACCGCCGTCACATGATGAGTGTGTTGAGCAAGTTGCTGCAGCGAGTCAGCTATGGTCGCTATCAAGTCGGCCTCATCATGTTGGATTTAGACCACTTTAAGCAATTGAATGATACTTATGGGCATGACGCTGGTGACCATGTGTTGAGCATGATGGGCTTATTCCTCAAAGGCCACGCCCGTCCCAACGATGTCGTCTGTCGGTTTGGCGGCGAAGAGTTCGTGCTGATTTTGCCAGGGGTGACGTGGCCCATTCTGGAACGCCGGGCGCGTCAACTCTGTCGCAGCTTGCACTATTTGAATGTGAAGGTCGGGGAAACGACTGTGCAAATTACCCTATCGGCAGGATTTGCGATCGCCCCATTGCACGCCAAGACCCCTGCAACTTTGATCAAGGCCGCTGACACTGCTCTCTATGAGGCTAAATGTCAGGGCCGCGATCGCGCGGTGGGTGCTCCCTTGCCGCCAGCGTCAGAGACAGGAGTCTGATACCCACCGCACTGCATTAGCGATACCTAAGCATCCAACAGTTGGATGTTAGAAAAGCGGAAGGTCTGCTCAACGGTGCCGCGATCGGTCTCAGTCTCAATCTTGCGCTCCGTCAAGATAACGTAGTCGCCGACCTTCTCGTAATTGTCTTCAAACACGCTACGACCGCCCTTTTGCTCACCCGTAGCGGGGTCGTGATAGACCGAATCATACTTGTGAGACAGGTAGCCCGCGCCCGTATCGTGGCTGCTAAAGGTGTGAATGGTGACCACCGTGCCGTGGATGTGGCGATGCACCATGCTGACTTCGTTATCACGCACTTCGTAGCGATCGCCCTCGGCCTTGCCGCCCATCAAAATTTCGACCGAGCCATCATCCAACGTCTTACCGTAGGAGAAGGTATTTTCGCCATGAGAAGCTTCAAAGGGGCGACGGATGCGGTGAATCGCCACTTCCCAAAGCTGCCCGTGGATGGCTTTTTTCGCCGTTTCATCTTCAATATCGGAGACCTCTGCCTTGAGATCAGCGCCGACCTTCGCCTTGGCGGTGACCGTTTTGCCATCCGCAATCATCGTCACATCAGCGGTGTAGCCCGGAAAGTTATTGTCCCAGGTGTAGCGGTTTTCGTAGGCCGCGCGAAAAAAGTCGCGAGCGGAGACTTGAGTGCCTACCATGCGTTACTCCTTAAATGTTATCTGTGGAATGCAATGAAGCCTTTTAGCATGGTAACGCCCTGATTCGTGGAAAGACAGACCGGGGCAGCCCTGCCCGGTAAAAGTTATTGCCGCTAATTGCCGGGGCGATCGCAATCTGTCCATAGTCCTCTTGCCTGACTCAAAGCTTCCTGATTGAATAAGTTCAATTCAAAATAAACTTTTGTAAAAACGAGGGTTTCCCATGTACATCGTGCAGATTGCCTCGGAGTGCGCCCCAGTCATTAAAGCGGGTGGCCTTGGAGACGTGGTGTATGGTCTGAGCCGTGAGGTATCGGCCCAGGGGCATTGTGTCGAGCTGATTTTGCCCAAATACAACAACATGCGCTACGACCACATTTGGGGTCTGCACGATGCCTATCGCGATTTGTGGGTGCCCTGGTATGGCGGGCGGGTGCATTGCTCAGTGTTCTGCGGTTGGGTCCATGGTCAGCTCTGCTTCTTCATCGAGCCCCACTCCAATGACTTCTTTTTCGACCGAGGGGTTTACTACGGCTGCGACGACGACCCCATGCGGTTTGCCTTCTTTAGCAAAGCCGCGCTGGAATTTTTGCTGCAAAGCAACAAGCGCCCCGATGTCATTCACTGCCACGACTGGCAAACGGGCTTGATCCCCGTCCTGCTGTACGAAATGTTTCAATACCAGGGCATGGATACTCAGCGCGTCCTCTATACCATTCACAACTTTAAGCACCAGGGCTTTGCCGGCCCCGAAGTGCTGTGGGCTACCGGACTGAATCGGGAAGCTTACTACTTCCAATACGAGCAGTTGCGCGACAACTTCAACCCGTTTTCGCTCAACTTTATGAAAGGGGGCATCGTCTACGCCAACCACATCAATACGGTGGCGCCCCACCACGCTTGGGAAGCCATGTACGGCGACTGCGGCTTTGGCTTAGGCGGTACGCTCCATTCCAAGAGCTTCAAGTTTTCGGGCATTCTCAATGGGGTAGACTACACCATTTGGAATCCCGAAGAAGACACTCACATCGCCCATCCTTACAGCCTCACCACCTTTGAAGACAAGGTGCTGAACAAAAAAGCCCTGCGCGAAAAGCTGGGCTTGCGGCCCTGTGATAAACCGATGATCGCCTTTATTGGCCGACTGGATGATCAGAAGGGCGTTGATCTGGTGCATCACGCGATGTACTACTCGCTGAATCGCGGCGCCCAGTTTGTCTTGTTGGGCTCAGCAACCGACAGCACCATCAATGACTGGTTCTGGCACGAAAAGCGTCACCTCACCGACAATCCCGACATCCACCTTGAGCTCACCTTTAACGAAGAACTGGCGCACTTGATTTATGCGGGCGCTGACATGATGGTGGTGCCCAGCAAGTTTGAACCCTGTGGCTTAACTCAGTTGATCTCCATGCGCTATGGCACGGTTCCCATTGTGCGCGGGGTGGGCGGCTTGGTCAGCACCGTCTTTGATTGGGACTACGACACGTTCCATCCCCAAGAAGAGCGGACGGGCTTTGTCTTTTACGAATCGGATAACTACGCCCTGGAATCTGGTATGAATCGCGCCCTCGATCTCTACTACGATGAGCCGAAATTTTTCCAGCAGTTGGCACAGCAAGGGATGCAGTACGATCACTCGTGGAAAAAGTCGGGCCAGGAATACATCAAGATGTATGACTACATCCGCCATAAATAGACGATCGCTCGCGGCTTTACCTCATTAAGTGGTCACCCCAGATAGCTGTCGTTCATCGCGATCGCTGTCAATTTTGCAATGGGAGTGTTCGTGAGGGCTGAGCAAGCCACAGTCCTCACGATCTCCCCTCAATTGCCAGCCTTCGGCCAGCGGCCAGCAGGGTCGTCGCCGCCTCTGGGGATAAGGGATGAGCCAGCAGATAGCCTTGCCCAAACTCACAGCCCATCGCCTGGAGCCAGTCGAGTTGTTGGGTGGTTTCGATGCCTTCGGCGATCGCGGCCAGACCTAGCTGGTCGCTTAGTTTAACGACTGCCTGCACGATCTTGTAATTTTTGCCGCCGAGGCGCATCTTGCCCACAAAGGACTGATCAATTTTGAGGTAGTTGGCCGGGAGGCTGTAGAGATAACTGAGTGACGAATAGCCCGTCCCAAAATCATCAATGCTGATGCGGATGCCCAAGTCCTGCAAGCGTTGGAGCAAGCGAATATTCGCGTCAACATGATCAATCAGCAGACTTTCGGTCACTTCGAGGGTCAGGTTGGTGGGGGCGAGATTGACCTGGGCCAACGTGTCGGCAATGAGTTCTACCAAGTTGTTTTGCAGCAAGTCTTTGCCCGACAAATTGACACTCATCCGCAAATCGCCCATCTCAGTGAACTGTTGCTGCCAGGTGGCCAATTGTTGACAGGCAGCTTTGAGCACCCCTTGGCTGATGGCTAAGATCAGTCCCGTTTCTTCGGCAATGGGGATGAAGTCACCGGGAGGCACCAGCCCCTGGGTCGGATGCTGCCAGCGAATCAGCGCTTCAAAGCCAATCAACCGCTGGGTCTTGAGATCAATGATGGGCTGGTAATAGGGAATGAACTGTTGCTGGGCGATCGCCACTCGCAGGTCATGTTCTAAAGTCATCCGTTTGACGGCGAGCACATGCATCTCGGCATCAAACATCTCGTAGGTCCGCCGTCCATTGGCTTTGGCCCGATAGAGCGCAATATCAGCATCCCGGAGTAGGTCAGAGGCCACCGTGTAAGCGGGGCTGCCCCAGACAAGGCCGATGCTGGTGGTGACAAAAACATCGTGATCATCCACCGACATCGCTCCCTGAAACGCCGCTAAAATGCGTTCTGCCATCAGAATCGCGGCTTGCACATCGGGTAAGTCTTCCAACAGAATGACGAATTCGTCGCCCCCCAACCGGGCCGCCAGATCGGCGGGGCGAATGAGCGTTGACAGCTTGTGGGCAACTTTGACCAGCAATTGATCGCCCACCAAATGCCCTAAGCTGTCGTTGATCACTTTGAACTGATCGAGATCGAGAAAGAGAACCGCAAAGCCATAATCCGCAAACTGGTGCGATCGCTGGATGGCGAGTTCCAGTCGGTCCATCAGCAGGGTGCGATTGGGCAAATCGGTGAGGGCATCGTGCAAGGCGCGATAAATCAACTCTTCTTCAGCCAGTTTGCGATCGCTGATATCCAAGTTGGCCCCGACGACCCGTTGGGGCTGCCCCCTCTCGTCGCGTTGAATAATGGCATAGGCCGCAATGAAGCGGATCGAGCCGTCGGGCCAAATAATCCGAAACTCTGTTGTGTAGTCGTCATCATCGGCCAGGGCCAACTGCTCGATTGACAGTACATGGGGCAAATCGTCAGGATGCACCGTAGCTTGCCACGCCTGCTCCATCACCTCAGGCATTTGCGGATCAATTTGATACAGCTCAAACATTTGGTCATCCCAGATGAGGCGATCGCTCGCCAAATCCCACTCCCAGATGCCCATGTCAGCGGCTTGCACCGCCAGCCCCAGTCGATTAGTCAAATCTTGCAGTTTTTGAGCAGCCTCTTTCCGTTCGGTAATGTCAAAATTGGCCCCAATCATGCGCAAGGGCTGCCCCGTCGCATCGCGGATGACCACAGCGTGGGCCTCGATGTGGCGAATGGTGCCATCCGGCCAAACCACACGAAATTCTGCATCAAAGTCTTGTTCGCCCGCGATCGCTCGCTCAACCGCCGCTTGAGACGCGGGCAAATCGTCAGGATGAACCCCCTGCTGCCAAGCTTCAAAAGCCCGGCCAAACGATTGGGCACTGATGCCGTAAAGTTCGTACATCCGGTCATCCCAGATGAGGCGATCGCTAACCACATTCCACTCCCAGATGCCGATCTCCGCAGAGCGCACCGCCAGTTCTAAGCGAGTCGAGAGCTCTTGCAGCTGTGCTTCGGCCTGCTTGCGATCGCTGATATCCAAAATCACGGTATGCCAGAGCGTCGAGTCATCAGCCTGGCGCGTGGGCCGCCCCCACGCCTCCAACCATTTGCGCGTTCCGGAAGGCGTGGTAATCCGCCACTTAAAGTTCCAAATACTCAACGTCTCTGCAGACGCCAGCACCGACGCCTGCATGGCGGGAAAATCTTCAGGATCAACCATTCCCCAAAGCACACTGGCGTCTTCCTGGACTGTCGTCGCATCGACTTCCCAGAGTTGATAACACCCCGGACTCATATACAACACCGTATCTGTGCCATCGGGCCACAACACATAGCGAAACACCGCTCCGGGAATGTTGGCCGCGACATTCCGAAAATTCGACTCACTGGCTTGCAGTGCCCGCCATGCAATCTGGATTTGCTCCACCATAGATTGAACCGAATCGCTGAGCTCGTTGATCTCCCGAGCGCCTTGGGTCGTGTCTACGGGGGCAAACTCACCCGACGCCAAAGACTGAGAAGGCAGATTTTTGACTGTCTGATTGAGTTGTAAGAGGGGGTCGGCAATCCATCTAGCGGTCATGATGCCTGACCCAGTCATCACCGCCAACGCCGCGAGACAAAGCAACAGGGTGTTGCGAGTGTTGTCATAAAGTGGGGCCATAAAGTCCGATGCGGGCACCGTAATCACGATCAGCCAGTCCAAACCGAGGTCATCGCGATAGGGCGTGACATGGACAATGTGGCGATCGCCCTCCAGCCAAAATTCGGTCTGGGTGACTTGCCGGAGCTGGCTCAGACCGATTGTGTCTGCCCGCAGATGCGCCACCGTTTGACGAATCAGGTCATTACGACTGTCGGCGGCATTGAGTCTTTCCAGCAATGCGCCCGTACCCTCAGCCCCGAGTCGCAGGGCTTCACCGCTGGAGCTCGCCACCAAATCACCATTGCGCTCCATGATGAAGATTTGACCAGTTTTTCCGATTTCCAAGGTGGCCAAAAACTCGCTGATCTGCCCCAGTGAGAGGGTCGCATTGGTGACCCCGACAAGTTGTTGAGTCGCGGGGTCATAGAGGGGACTGACGGCGCTAATCAGGTTATACGGGTCGTCATAGTTAGGGTAAATCTCAGTCCACGTGAGCTGCCCAGCGGTGACGGCATCGCGATACCAGGGGCGATTCTTGAGGTCAAAGTCGTCTGCGTGCAGCAAGGCCCCGCGATCGCCCTGGTCTGATAGGGCGTAGGTCTGCAACTGAGTTTGTCCAGGCTCCATAATGCGGGCGACTAACTGGCCGTCCGTTTCAAATCCGACCCCGACGACGGCCCCAGTTTCATACCCGACAGCGGTAATGAACAGTTCATCATGTTGCCTTATCTCTGACCAGAGGTAGCGCGTGAGGGTCTCTGGATCCCGCAGGTTAGTGAGGTTAAATGAGTGATGCGCCAGGGTGTCCGCAATCACATCCTGAGGAATCTGCAAATATTCCGCCACGTGCAGTTCGGTCAGCGCGGTGATTTCTGCCCACAACTCATCCGCCACAGCATCAACGGTTTGCCGACTGTTGCGAACCGATAGCCACGCCACCAAACCAATCGCGACTGACATCTGAGCCACAAAGGGCACAATCAGCACGAGCTTCAGAGGCAGCCGGGACAGCAGACGATGCATTCGATTCCCTATTTCAGAATGATCTAGAGCGAATGAGCACTAACAATACAATTGCGGCCACTGGCCTTGGCTTGGTATAAAGCCTGATCGGCCGCTTTGACCAGACAGTGAGAACTGTCTTGGGTTTGAGGAACACAAGCTGCCACTCCGCAGCTTAACGTAATCTGCCCAAAGGGTGACTCAGGATGCTCAAGCTGTAGATCAGCAATTGCCGCCTGCATAGCGGTGGCAACTTCGTGGGCTCCGGCCAAGTCAGTGTCGGGCAACACGATCGCAAACTCTTCGCCGCCATACCGCGCCACCAAATCAACTGTGCGCTTGGCCGCTTGGCTCAGGGCTTGGCTCACTTGACGCAGGCACTCGTCTCCCTGGGGGTGACCATAGTGGTCGTTATATCGCTTAAAAAAGTCAATGTCTAACAGCAGGATAGCGATCGCTGCTTGCCGCCGCTGATGTTGCTGCCACCCCTCAGCTAAATACTGGTCAAATCGGCGGCGATTGGCGAGCTGAGTCAAGGCATCCGTAATCGCCTGCTGTTGTAATTGCGCGTAGAGCTCAGATTGTCGAATGGCGACGCCCAACTGTGTCGCTAACTGCTGCAACAAACTGGTGTCAAACTCGTCCCACTGGCGCGGAGCCCGGCAATGATGGGCAATCAGCAAACCCCACAGGGTATTGTCTCCTTGCAAAATCGGCACCACCAAATTGGCTCGCACTTGATAGGTTTCTAACAGTTGCCGATAGCATTCCTGAATGTCGGCGGTATAAATGTCAGCGATCGCCCGCACTCGTCCCGCCTGATATTGCTCAACATACCTCTGACGAAAGCAAGGTTCTTCAAAGGCGGAGTATCGAGTCGGAGTCGCCTCTGGAGCAATTGATTCAAAGGTGATGATGCCACTCCAGTCAGGCCGAAATCGATAAACGAGCACGCGATCGACGTCTAAAAATTCCCGGACTTCGGTGACAGCCGTGTTCAGGATGGCATCCAGCTGGAGTGATTGTCGAATCTGCTGCGCGATCTCATCAATCAAGCGTTCGCGAGACAACTGGCTACGCAAACGTTGATGCGCCTGCTGCAAATCAGTCAGCGCCTGCCGCAGCTGTTGATTTGCAGCGGTCAGGTCAGTCACTTTTTGTTCCAGGGCGACAATTCTATCGTTGGGTTCAGAAATCGCCTGCTGCTTCACCATGGAATTTTGAGCATCTCCAAGCAAATATAGATATGCCATTGGCAAGAAAAGATACAGCTGCGAACACTGGAAAAGAAAGCAAACGCCCCCCCAGGGTTATCCTTGGCGGCAACCTGCAAAGTTTTCACAAGCCCGGAGCTGCTGAGGCGTGGCAATCACGGCAGTCGTCGAAACCGAGTATCCGTATTAACAGGCATCTTTAAAAGTTAGCGAAGCATGGACGCAGTTGCGCAAAATCACGGGCAAATAAAAGGTTTGCTGCTGCTATGACAGTTGCGTTGTGGCGACTTGTATCAGTTACGTGACACAGGTGTGACTTCAGTCCTGGGCACCCGATGACGCCCCTACTTAGCTTTGCCCCGGTTCACCATAGGCCATGCCATTGGCTTCGGCGTAGCGATGCATAAATCGCATAAACCGTTCCCAATAATCTTCGCGATCAATGGTGAGGGTACATTCCACCTGCTTGAGATCGTCGCCCTCTGGCCCGCCGAAAATGAACTTTACCCCGGACGGCTCGATGGTAATGATGCCTTCGCTATCAGTCAGCTTCAACGCTTTGGAAAAGCGGCTGCGAAAGCTTTGGAACTGTTCGATCGCCTTTAATTGCTCAAACAACAACAGCACAATGCGATCGCCGGTCGCCTGATCTTGACGCAGGCTCACACCACTAATTTCTTCTGTGATGCCGTCATAGAACTCAACCGTAGGCGTTTCAACAGCCATAACTTTCGTGACCAACTCAGATTATTTAGTATACCGGGAAGTCATCTAGCGCCCGAGTCGATACCCTTTGCCATATACCGTGTGAATCAGCGGCAACGTGCCCTTGGGTTCAATTTTGCGACGCAACAACCGCATTTGGGCAGCCAGCACATTGCTGGCGGGCTCTTCCAGATCAGCCCACACGGCTTGGTGAATCTGGCTGCGGGTCAGCACTTGATCCGGATGGCGCAAAAAGTAGCCGAGAAGCTGCGTCTCCTTTTCCGAGAGTTCAATCGTCTGGCCCTGTCGATAAGCGAGCTGATTGGCTTCGTCCAGTTCCAAATCTTCATATTGGAGCCGGGGCGATCGCTCCCCACCTTCCAACGTTGGGGGCCGCCGCAACAAAGCCCGCACCCGCGCCAGTAGCTCCCGCAGTTCAAAGGGCTTCACAATATAGTCATCAGCGCCCGCGTCTAAGCCCGACACGCGATCGTCCAGCGTATCTTTGGCCGTGAGAAAGAGTACTGGCGTGGCGTTGCCCTGCGATCGCACTTGCCGACAAATCTCTAGGCCACTGTGATGGGGCAGCATCCAATCTAAAATCAACAGGTCATAGCTTTGCGCCGTCGCCAGTTGCAAGCCTGACTGACCGTCAAAGGCTAAGTCCACTTGATAACCCTCGCGCGTCAAGACTCGGCTCAACGGTTCGGCCAACTCAGCTTCGTCATCCACCAGCAAAATTTTCATCAATCTGTTCGCCGCACCAACCACAGAGGCATTGACTAGCATACGATGCCGCTTGCCCTCAACCGTGCGCTCAGCATTCCTGGGGTGGGTGGTGCTCTGGCAGGCGATCGCCGACTGCGCTAGACCGCGATTTCATCAAATCGATAAATGACGACGCCCGATTGAGGATGGTTATCAATCGCCACATAGCCAGACCGGGCCATATCACTCAGCAACGTCTCTGCCTCTTCAAAGCCGAGTCCGGTTTCTAGCACCGCTTGGGTAACAGATAGGTGACCAGCATTTTGCTTAGCGGCCCGCAATAGCTTCACCATTTTTTCTTCACGGGTCAGCGATCGCTGGGTTTGCGTGGTGGTGATCGGCTGATTCAACACGTTGTAGAGGTCGTTGCCATAGGCGGCCCGCAGCTTGCGCAGCTCGTGATCTTCCGTCATCCCCGGCACCAAAAACACGTCAACAAATTGCCCGACTCCTAGTAGCCCCAAGGTAAAGAACCAAATCAACCCACTAATAATTTTGCCGTTGTAGAGTCGGTGCAAGCCCGAAAACCCGAAAAAACCACCTAACCAGAGCAAATAAGATAAGGTCAATCGCTGATTGCTGGCCGGGGACGCCATAACTCTCATGCCTCAAGACAACGATCCGATTTTAGTGAATTCACTGAGGCTCCCTACTGCGTAAGATCCCCCAGCAGGGGTAGGGTTTTTCCGGCAAAAAATTTTGTGAAGACCGCCCTTCAAAGCCCATCACTACCCCCCAGGACGACGGGGCGATCGCGCCCACAGTCAGCCACAGCGGCTTATCATCCCAGTTTTCACGCAGCACCGCTGCCCAGCTCAGCAGTAGCACATGACAGAGGACAAGCTCAGCGACTTGCCCCCAAAAGATTGCAGATCTCAGCAAAAATCGTTACATTTATTTACACTCGCAGTCATCATTCTCAGTGCAAGAGTGATTGCGTTCCATTTTTAATATCGCTGCCGATTAAGCTTCAAATCCATGGAAATTGTGCAACTTCTGAAAAGCTACTCCGCCGGTCGTCGTGATTTTAGCGGCGTTGATTTTCGTGAAGCTTGGATGCCGGGCCTACAGCTCAGTCAGGCGAGCCTCCAAGGAGTCGACCTGACAGGCAGTAACTTAAGCCATAGCCTCTTGTCAGAGGTCGATTTTTCCGGTGCGATGCTGTGGCGGGCCAACCTGAGTCATGCTCGCCTGTGCGACACTTCCTTTGAACGGGCCACCCTCATCCGCTGTCAGATGGTGGGCAGCAATCTCCAGGGCAGCCGTCTAGTCGAGGCCGATTTGCGCTTGGCTGACCTGCGCAACGCCAACTTGAGCCATGTGGCACTGCGAGGAGCCCAGCTATGCTATGCCAATCTGACTGGAGCCACCCTGCGCGGCATTGATTTTAGGACTGCTGACCTGACCGGAGCCATTTTGACTGATGTCCAGCTGATCGATTGTGACTTTACACAGGAGCAATTACGGGACGCAGATGGGTCTGTGCAGCAGCAACTCACCTCCGATCGCCCCCCAGCGTTGGAGCGCGATCGCCGTCTCACCGCTTAAAGAAAGGGGCATCGGGCGATCGCAATTTTTCCTCTACCGCTAGTTCTCGTTTGCCGAGAAATGAATAGTTGTGTGGTCGCTAACACCTAAGAAATCAGCAAGTCACTGCGCCACAACTGAGCTCGACACAGGAGCGCGCTAAAGCGAGAGATCAGCTGCTTGTGCTCGTGAGAGGGGGATTGGGCAAATAACTCGAACTTCACAATCGCCTTCGCGATCGCCTGAGCTTCCGGTTTGGGCACACCTTCACGCACCAGTTTTTGCCAGTAAATAATGCTGAGGCTGCGATAGTCATTCGCGATATCAATGGCAGGGGCGGGGGCTGTCATCACAGTCATGATTTTCACCGAAGTCTCATCTTCTTTAAGTCTTCATGATGTGAAGCGACTTTTCCGTGATTGCACGGTGTACGCAGCGGTGATAATTGGCCGACTAGGATGTGACGTAGCGATGAAGTCCCGGTGATGGGGCGGTTGCACACAGTGTGACAATGCCAGACCAACCTTGTGATCGGGGTCAGATTCACCGACTCCCTCAGCGCGGACGCAAGGGCACTACTCGCCGCCGAAAGCTGTCAAAATCAATCACTTTAGAACTGCGGGCCGTCTCCCACACCTCGTCGGCAAAGTCCATGAGGGAAGGTAGCGTCATCAGCTTCAATTGGCCCACATGGCGATCGGCTCGCGCAGCCACTTGCACCACTTGTGGTGCGAGATTGTCACGGGTTTGCACCCAATGAATCGCCCCATCCTCAATGACCAAATGCTTATCATGCAAGGCCCCACACCCAGACCCTTCGAAAAAGGCCAAGACCTTGCGAATCATTTGCAAAGATACCTGTCGCCGCAAATGACGAATGGCCCGTAGCTCTAAAATTTGCTCCCAGGTATAATAGACTCCTGGCGCGGCGTCGCTGGCATCTGCGATCGGCACAACAACCCCAGTCTTAGCCAAATAGGTCAAGCGAGCCGTACTGGTGCGGGTTAAAATAACAGTCTCACGGCGCGTAAAGTGCTGCATGGGCGAACCTCACTGCAAGAGAACAGCCGGGTCGAAAGCGACAGGGAAAGTCAGCAAAACTTTTCCTCACTCTACGCTAGAGCATCGAAGATCTCATAGATACAAATGCTCTACACACGCTACAGGTGGAGTCTTCAGCAAGTTTAAGCGCTATATACAGTGAGCCTTTGCTCCTATGTCTAAGAAATGTGGAAATTTATTTCCGTAATTTTCCCTGCGTAGGTAAAATTGGTGCCCCGAATGGCTTTCTGACGACATCAGGCCACTTTGAGGTTAGGTGATTTGTCGCAAACCCTGCCAAAGCCGCATGATGCTTGATGATCCCCCCGCCGAGGACTCAAAGTCCACGGCTCACAGCAAAAGTCCGTTCCAACGGACTCAATCCCGTCGTCATCCCCCAATCGGTAGTTCGTGTCAACAGACTGGTGCCAGTGAACCAGGACAATTTATGCCCTAGCGAATGGGCCGCGAAGCTGAACCCGAACTCGGGTTAGTTAGTGTCAGTCCAACTAGCTTCGATGATCGGCGCGTCTTCGAACTTTAGGGGACAGGGGCCTTGGGCTTCGGCTTCGGGCAGTAGGGCAATCATGTGGGGCACTGGGCGGGGCACGTATTCCACCAGGGATTCGCCCTGATAGGTGAGGGACGTGCTCGCGCCGGAGTCCACCATCATGGCATCGCGAAAGCCCACCTCATGCAATAGCTCGCCGAGGGTGACGGAATCGACGCGACCCTTGGTCACCCCAATGACCGGCTGCCCGGCATTGTTGATGCCCCAAAAGGCGCGGTGGCGCAGAGCGTCATAGTCAAACAGCGTGCCGAAGGAAGCTGCCGATTGCGGCTCACCATCGCGCACCAGCCAAGCTGCCCCCACAAAGGCATCAGTCACATCCGACATCTCCGACTGGATGCCGCGCAGGGTGTTGTGCTCGCTGTGATCAAAGGGGATAAATTTCACCTCGTCGGCGCTAATTAAAGCCAAGGGGCGACCATCCAGTAGCGGATTTTCGCTGGGATTGCCGGGCACAAAGGTTTGCGTCGCTTGGCTCAACACGGGGCCAATCATCACATTGGAGTCGAGATAGCGCAGGTTAAAAAATGCGCCATCCACGGCGGCGATCGCGTTGGTGCGCGCCAAGATCTCTTCTAGTTGATAGCGGCTATCCGCGTGGACGGTCGCCGGGCGGCCCCCAGTAATCAAGGCCAGAGGCGCGGCTTCCGTTTCTAGCTGCTCCACCACGCGGATGGGTGAGTAAAAGTCAAAGGTGCTGGGGCCTACAACCTCCATCCCTAGACCTTCCCAAGCCTCAGGAATCACCCGCTCTAGCTGGGATTGACCAAATCGGCCAATGCTGAGCAGGTCATCCGATTCGCCGGCAAACCACTCCGCATCATTGCTCATGGTCAGGGCTGCATCGTAACCTGCGTCGGCCACAGCGGCGGCGACTCGTTCATCGTATTTACCTTCGGGATAGGTGAAGTAGCGGATGGGAATGCCGAGTTCGGCTTCGAGGCGCTGTTTCGATTCCACGACTTCGCGCTGTAAGGCGGCATCATCCAGTTCTCGCAGATCGCTGGGGTGCATCACGCTGTGGGCCGCGATGGTGATCAGTGGGTCGGCGGCCATTTCTTTGGCCTGTTCCCAAGTGACCGTCGATCGCCCCGCCACATCACCGTCCAGCTTGCCCGTAAACAGGGAAAACACCGCTGGATACTGATACTGCTGCAGCAAGGGATAGACGTGGGTGTAATGTCCGACATAGCCATCGTCAAAGGTGAGGAGCACCGGTTTTGGCGGCAAGGGGGCCCCCATGCGCAGATGGTCGTAGAGCTGGTCAAAGGAAATGGGCGTGAGTCCGGCTTCCTCAATGCGGGCGAGATGGGCGGCAAATTCTTCTACCGTGACATCAAAGAAGACTTCTTTTTCGGGCAGGATGTCGTGATACATCAACACCGGCACGCGGGCGGTGCGGGCGGCTTCGTGAATGCTAGGCCAAGGGGCCGCACGAAACTGGCTCACAAAGCTGGGATCAACCGCTTGAGTGAAAAAGGAAAAGACAGGATTGACTGGCCCGGAGACGATCGCACCCTTAGCGTTGCTGTTGCTGCCCCCAGTCTGGGGAGACGCGACACACAGATAGCTGGCCGAAATTTCGCCAGGAAACGCCCCTAAGCCTTGGATGCTGACCGTGTGCGCGATCGCCCCTAAAGTCCCCATTTTCGGAATTGCCGCCGCCGCTTCATTGCCCCGCAAAGGCAGCTTTTGGCTCAGGGCGCGGAAGTCTAGAGATGGTGGCAGATCTGCCACCATCTGCCGGGGACTGAGCGAGAGTTGTGGCCTCAGCGTAATCGCCGCCGAGGTCGTAGCCCCCACCACAAAGCAAAAAATTCCGACCTTAGTCAACAACATCGCCTTAGAGCGAACCGACGCCTTCGGGCCGGACGCAGACGCCTCCTGAGGCTCCGACACCGCTACTGACTCTACAGTTTCCGCCGTTTCTGCGGCAGGGGTACTCGCTTCCTGTTGAGGCGTCGAATCAGTTGCTGGGTGATCCGCTGATTTGTCCATACAAGCTACCGTCCTTCTGCCAAGCCAGCCCTATTTATCTAAGCAAACATTATGCAGAAGACAGTCACTTTTTTCGCTAAGTGACCGGGGTTTTTAGGTTAAGAAGTGCCGGAACCAGATTAGCGATCGCTCATGGTTAACCAGGGACTAGTTATCCACACAAGGAGTCGCAGCCCGCGAGGGACTGAAAGCCAAACTCGGCACGACAGCTTGCGCTTGAGCCTGCTGACGGCTCCACCGTTGATAGTCAGCCGCCAGTTGATGCATGAGTCGATGCTTGATCGTATTCAACACCCCACGCAAAATTTGGTTGCCAGTGGTTTCGAGAATGGAATGCGGCGTCATGGACAGAATGGGAGGCAAGCCAACGGCGATCGCCAAATCCACATCGCCGGTCAGGTCAGTCACCTGCTCTCGTTCTGTCAACTGCAATTGCCCCTGCAAATCGAGGGAAAACTGCTCATTGATGAACTGATTGCCTTTAATCCAGCAGTCGAGCGATCGTACCGTTAGCAGGTGGTCATGACTGGTATCAATTTGCAAATCCACCACCGGGCGAATGTTCAGCATCAAAAACTGAAAACCGCGCAGATGAAATCGAAAGGTATTCGCACTCAACTCCTCAACTTGATCGGGATTCATCAAGGCGTGTACCAAGCGCCGAGGTTGCCGAAGATAGTGACTCAGCGGCACCCCATGACGGGCGATCTGCATGTTTGCAGTTTGTTGAGCAGCGAGACGAAGCATGAAGTTGGTAAATAAACGTTGCGGATGAATGAAGTAGCCGTTTACGGGCTTCAGGCAAACTTCAAAGTAAAATCATTATGCCGTGTAAATACGGACCCCTTACTCATAGTGTTAACACCTCTTCATATCTTTGTGTGAACTGGCTAAGGTACGGATATTGCCCTTCAACGGCGCACCATAGAGCGCTCAGCAACGCTAATAGGCCACTGTGGCAAGACTAGCGACTCGCCCCTGCAGCAGCCGATATCACCTTTGACTGACTGGGTATCCGCCAGCGATCGCGGCGCTGGGGTGGATCAATCGGCGGGACCGATTTTCTTCTAATGTGGTGTAAAGACTGTGAATCAGACATCTTTGAAGCGACGGTTATGGCTGTAAAGATTGCTCATTTGGGGCCACGGGGCACGTTTTCGGAACAAGCGGCGTTAGCGTTTCAAACCTGGCTCCAGAACCACGGTGGTCAAGAGAGCACTTTGATAGCCTATCCGAGCATTTTGCAGGCGATTCAAGCCGTGGCCGACGAAGCCGTATCGTTAGCCATTGTGCCGGTCGAAAACTCGATTGAGGGCAGTGTAGCCGTCACCCTCGACACCCTGTGGCAACTGGAATCTTTACAAATTCAGCAGGCGCTAGTGTTGCCGATTCGCCATAATCTCATCACCTATGCCAGCCAGCCCCAGGCCATCGAGACGATCTACTCGCATCCGCAAGCACTAGGACAATGCCAGCAGTGGCTCACGCAGCACTGCCCCCAAGCGACTCTCGTCCCCACCCGCTCTACCACTGAGTCGCTGCAGCATTTGGCAGATCATGGAACCACGGCAGCGATCGCCTCAACCTGGGCCGCCCAGCTCTACAACCTGCCGGTCTTGGCCCACACCATTAATGACCAACCCGATAACTGCACCAAATTTTGGGTGCTCAGCTCCCAGACCGCTACTCAGGGCACCCACACGTCCTTAGCCTTTAGCCTGCCGATTAATGCGCCGGGGGCGTTGCTGAAGCCGCTGGAGATTTTGGCGCGCGCTCAGATTAACCTGAGCCGCATCGAATCGCGCCCCACCAAGCGATCGCTCGGGGAATATCTCTTTTTCTTAGATCTGGAAGCAAGCTTGGACGCGGCGCACACCCAAGACACCCTGAGCGCCCTCGCCACCTGTACCGAACAAATCAAACTGTTCGGTAGCTACAACACAATCGCTGTGCCCGCCCAGACCCCGGTGTAGGGGGCTGTGAAGTCAGTTGCGTGAAAACCACTGAGGCAGCCTGATCAGGGCATCATCTAGCATCAGGCAGGCACGGTCAAACGTGGGTGAAGCAACCGACGGGCAAAGGTTCCTCGTCAGAGTTGCCAGGCTGATAGAGCAACGATCAAGTTCTTTGAAAAATTTTCCGGAGCGATCGCCCCAGCTTCGTAAAAGAAACATAAAGCTACGTCGCGAGTCATAAATCTCATGTGAAGTTATGCCCAACCCTAACGCTTTAGGAGTGGCAGCTTTCTCTCTGTGCACACGCTTGGAACTGACCTCATGCCAGCCCTCAAACTGTCACAGCAACTAGCACCTTTCTGCGCAATCTCTCGGAGCCCGTCTGTAGAAACAGTTGAGTTACAGGGATGTCTACCCCCGATGAGTACTATGCATACGCCTGCGATCGGCACTACCGCGACCATTCATCACACCGCTGTCTCCGACCTGTCCCCCTGGCAGCGACTACCGCTCCAGCGTCTGGCCAACTTTGAGCGGATTGATCATCAGTTTTCGGGCCATCAAGTTTGGTTTGAATCAGCAATTGCCCTCAGGCCCTCAAATCCAGCCTTTCAAGCTCACGAGTCGACGTTGATCTTGATGTCACAGGCCCGCGACACCGGGCTGAAAATCACCTTAGGAGATGCGGTTGCCGAAATCGATTTTGGTTTTATCAGCAGCGCTCCCCTGACCCTCTCTTGTCTCGATGCCCAGGGCCACTGCGTTGCCATGTTTCAAGCAGATCAGGGCACGCTAGCCGAGACCGGTGGACAACCGAAGATTGAAGGCGTCACCCTCGATACTCGGGGCACTAAAACGGTCCGCATCGACTGTCGTGCGCCTTTTGTCTTGACGCGCTTTTGGGTCAAGCAGGCAGCGGCTTAATACGTCAGCGCCCGAATCGCAAACTTGGGCAAGGCGAGCATCCGTCGCCACCGCCACGGCTCTTGATACAGGCGGTAAAGCCATTCCAAATTGTTATTGCAGAAAAAGGCTGGCGCGCGTTCTTTGTTGCCCGCCCAAATGTCAAAGCTGCCGCCGACCCCAATCCAAATGGCCTGGGGACACAGCGATCGCCGTTCGGCAATCCAAAATTCCTGTCGGGGCACACCTAACGCCACCAAAATCACCGTCGGTTGCAGGGCTTTTAATTCCGCTTCCAGCTCTGGTAAATCATCCGACTGAAAATAACCATCCCGCACTCCCACAATGTTTAAGCCGGGTTGGCGCGATCGCCAGTTTTGCGCCGCTGCTTCGGCCACTCCCGGCGCAGCGCCCAGAAAGAAGGCTGAATGCTCGGGTGTCAGCTTTTGCAGTAACGACTCCGCCAGTTCAATGCCAGGACACCGCTGAATGCGTTGGCCTTTGAGACGAAAGTACAGCACGATGCCAGCGCCATCGGGAATCGCTAAATCCGCCTGGCAGAGCACGGCCTTCAACTCTGGATGCTGATCGGCTTGCATGGCCATCTCGGCATTGAGCGTCACCACATGCGCACCTAATCCTTGCTGGTGCCGCATGAGTAACCAGTCTTCGTAATGCGCGCCCCAGTGAATGGGGAGACCCATGACCGTTAGTGTTTGAAGCTCGCCCATGATGCTTTGCTGAACCTGTGGATATGCGGTGCCTGTGGATATGCGGTGATGGATGGCGGGGCGATCGCGGCCAGCACTCAATGGTGCGCTAGAAGCCGAATTTTCCCCAACGGCCAATCCGACCCTGAATTGTACAGCACCCGCACCTGCCTCGTGTTTCACGAGCGGCGATCAATGTTGGGGATTAGAACCTTAGCCGGAGGGGAACAGTCGCGATCGCACCCATGCAGTCACGAAGTTCACTCAGACTAATTGAGGTCAGCCATGCCAAACCATCAGCAGCAGAGCAGCCACGACAAAGCTTGACAGCCGCTTAATAATCCAATTCTTCTTCGTACTCAGTGACTTTCTTTTTCTGGGGAATGTTGACCGGGGGCGCATCGTAGGGCTCCGGTTCATCATCCGTCCAGATATCCCCGGTCACATCCTTCTCATCGGTCTCATAGCGCATCGGCGGCGGACTCACGGGCTGGTTCGGCCAGTTATCCGATTCATTCAGCGGGGCTTCGTTATAAGCCATCTCAGCCTGACGCTGGGGCATGGGTTCCGCCGAGATCGGTTCCGGCTCACCCCAGTCATCTTCAGTCCAGCGCTCTTCTACCGCCGGAGTCCGGGTCTGCTGCATCGGCTCCACCGGCGTCTGAATGCCTGAGGGCAACTGATTCGCCGTCGAGACCGGCATGATGTACTCGCTTTCGTCATCCCGCTCCCAAGGAGCGCGGCCGATGCCCAGCCGCTCTAAAATGCCCACGCTAAGTTGCACCAGCTTTTCTTCTGCCCCTTCAAACACGATGAGCCGCTCGGGGCCGCTGCTGACGATTTCGTCCACCGGCAGCTCATAGGTGCTGATGACCTGATCAGGAATTTTCGGCAGGCCAAATGAGGCGATGATGATGGATTCTAATTTGCCAGTAACCACATCAAACTTTAGATCTCGCAGCCGCCCCAGCATTTCGCCCGACTCGGTAATTACCTCAGAATTAATCATCGTGCTGTAAGGCGTGAGGTTGAGATCATCCTCTAGCACGTCATCGTCATCCACCAAAATCACATCGCCGACTTGGCGAATGCTGCTGAGCTGCATCGTGTGCTCAGTACCGGACATGACTCCGGGCAACAGTTGCTCTCTTAAGCCAACGGCGACCACTTCGCAGCGATCGACGTCAACCCACAGCTGACTCACAAACCCTAAGCTTTTCCCCGTTGTTCTGGTGACGACTTGCGTGCCCAAAAAATCGGAGCGCTGGCGGAACTGGTCATAGGATGGGGTCATAGCCGGAGCCTGATTAAAACTTGATAATCAACAAGTGAACCGGAGTTCGGTTTAAAGAATGATTCTACAGGAGGACTCCGATCTTAACAGATCTACATGGAGGCACTTTGTGGCTCCAAGCTAATGCCAAGGACTTGGGTATAAGCGCCTCGGGCTTGGGTCACGCCAATGGTGCGCTGGGCGGCTTCGATCATGGGTCGCCGCAAACTCACCACGATGAACTGGGCCTGTTGAGCTTGTTGTTTGATCATTTTAGACAGTCGCTCCACATTCGCACCGTCGAGGAACATATCAACTTCGTCAAAGGCGTAAAACGGGGAGGGTCGATAGCGCTGCAACGCAAAAATGAAGCTCAGGGCGGTGAGCGACTTTTCGCCCCCGGACATTGAGGCTAGACGCCGCACAGGTTTGCCCTTAGGGTGGGCCACGAGATTGAGGCCACCGTTAAATGGATTCGTGGGATCATCCAGTTGCAGATAGCCATCCCCATCGGAGAGCTGAGCAAAGATTTCGCTGAAGTTTTCATTCACCGCGTCGAAGGCTTCTTGGAAGGCATGTTGACGGAGGGTGGTGAAGTTTTCGATGCGTAGCAGCAGCTCGGTGCGCTCTTCTTGCAGGGTGGTGAGCTTGTTGGAGAGTTCTTCGAGCCGTTCTTGGGTTTGATTGTATTCTTCGAGGGCCAACATATTCACGGGCTCCAAGGCTTCGAGGCGGCGCTGCAGCGAGCGAATTTGCTTTTTCACCGTTTCCAAGTCGGTGTCGGCAGGAATTTCGGGCAGGGGGTCGGGCAGTTCAGTGCCTTGGGCGGCGAGTTCAGTGTCTAGGGCCGCCAGTTGTTGCTGCCGTTCTTTGCGCGTTTCGAGGCGTTTTTCCCGCTGCCATTCCAGCTGTTGCTTTTGGGTTTGCTGATCGCGATATTGCGCTTCGACGCGATCGCGATTCCCTTTTTCTTCCGCCAGCTTGGCATCCAGCGCGCTCAACTGTTGGCGCGTAGCCTGCATGGCGGTATTGAGGTCGGTCTGCTGCTGCGCTAAGGCCTGACGCTGCTGCTCTTGCTGAGTTTGCTGCTGTTGATAATCAGCGATTTGAGTCTGCTGCTGCTGACTCGTAATCTGCACTCGTTCTTGCTGGGTTTGGAAATCGCGGAGGCGACGCTCAGCCGCTTGCAAGGTGGCTTGGCGATCGCTCAATTGCTGTTCCAAAGTCTGGACTGCGGTCTGGGCTTGCTGCCACTCACTATGGGTCTGTGATTGTTCTAGGGCTGCGAGGGCGTCCCGTTGGGCTTGCAGTTCGGCTTCTTGTTCCGGCAGTTGGGACGCCAGCTCCGCCAGTCGGCTCTGAGCGGTCGTCAGTTCCGCTTGATATTGAGCCAGGCGGGCTTCGCCTTGGGCGCGCTGCTGCTGTAACTGCCGGAGTTGCTGTTGCACCTGCTGGGTTTGCAGGGCTTGCTCGCGGTGCTGTTGGCGGGCTTCGAGCAAGTTATCGGCAGCGGCTTTCACGGCGAGTTTGGCGGCGGCAATGCGCTGTTCGCAATGATTCAGAATTTGATCGATTTCGGCGAGGCGATCGCGGAGAGCGATCGCTTCTTCCGACTCACCCGCTTCCACCGTGCCGAAATGCAGCCGTCCGCGCTGCTTACTGATGCTGCCCCCGGTCATAGCACCACTGGTTTCCAGTAGCTCGCCATCCAGGGTGACCATGCGAAATTGCCCCAGGTGGCTTCTGGCCGCTTGCAGGGTTTCAAAGACAGCGGTGCTGCCGAAGACAAATTCAAACACTTTGCGATAGCGATCGTCGCAGTCAATCAAATCAACGGCGTAATTCACCAGCCCATCAGGCCGTTTCCAGTCGGGAATGCGGTTGATTTTAGGCACGCGAATGGCATTCAACGGCAGGAAGGTGGCTCGTCCCGCGCGCCGTTGCTTGAGTAACGCAATGCCTTGAGAGGCGACTTGATCGTTTTCGACCACCAGATAGCCCAACCGGCCCCCAGCAGCGATTTCCAGCGCCAGTTGAAAGCGTGGATCGACTCGCCCCAATTGAGCCACCAGGCCACAAATGCCCGGTAAACCGCTATCGATCAAGATTTGAGTGGCTTGAGTCCCCTGGCTTTCTTGCATAGCCTGGGTTTGGGCTTCAAGTTTGTCCAGTTCGCGCTGCTTTTGCCGCTGTTCTTGCAAGAGACGCTGCTGAGTTTCTTGTTGCACCTTCTGCTCTTGTTCCGCATCGGCGACGATTTGGGCCAAGCGCTGAATATTCGCTTCCGCACTCGAAGCATCTCCGGCTTCTGCAGATTCCGGCAGCGCTTGAGCGTCAATTTGCTGAGCCAGCTCTTGAACATTCGTAGAAAGTTCGGCAATTTGCTGGGTGAGCTGACTGACCCGCTCTTGTAGCCGCACCTGTTCGGCTCGTTGCGGTTCCAGCGTACGCAATAAATCCTCAATTTGGCGGCGGCGCTGGGTTTGCTCTTCCACCCAGGCTTGAGAAGCGCTGGCGATCGCACTCGTCGCTTCCCGCTTAGCCGTTAAGGCGGTTTGGGCCGCTTCGAGATGCCGGGTGAGGGTCACCAGTTCGCCCTGCTGCAACACCTGAATTTCTTCCGCTAGGCGAGCTAAGGTTTGCTGCTGCTCTTGCAAATTGATTTGACTTTGGCGCAAGTTGGCTGCCGTGGTTTGGCTCTCGGTGGTCAAGCCCTGCTGCTGCCGTTGCAGTTGCCGCAGTTCCGCCTCCTGGATGGCCAATTGGGATTGCAGCGCCAGATGTTCGTCTTCGCCCAACGCTTTGACACGGGCATTGAGGGCGGTCAGTTCTTCACCTGTAGTCTGCATGGTGGCCTCTAACTCGCGCACCTGCACCCCAAATTGCTGAATCGCCTCGGCATCCTGCTGAATCATCTGGCGCAGCGCATTCACCTGTTGCTGCTGTTGTTGCCAGGTCAATACCGTTTCCCACTCGTTGCGGGTGTGGAGTTCGGCTTTGAGCTTCTGGTATTTTTCCGCTTTGAGGCGGTCTTGAGCGAGGCGATCGCGCTGGGTCACCAACTCCTGCTCCACCATGCGAAAGCGTTCTTCGCGCTCCCGCACGACTTCTAGCTTTTCCATCGCCTGATTGATTTTGCGATCGAAGGAAGCCACGCCGGCCAACTCATCGATAATTTCGCGGCGCTCTCGCGAGTTCATGGAAATAATGCTGGTAACATCGCCCTGCAACACCACGTTGTAGCCTTCGGGATAGACGCGAAACCGCTGCAATTGTTCGTGCAGTTCGGTCAGCGTACAGGGGTCGCCATTGATGTAGTAATTGGACGTGTAGGTGCCCTGGCTGGTTACCCGCAGGCGGCGCGTCACCGTCCACTCACGCTGCGTGGGCAGCGGCACCACTTTATTGTCATCCTCACTGGTAGCTGCCGTCGCTTCCGACTCCGGTGGCAACTCATCCTCGATCGCGGGCGTTGCTTCCACCTCGATCGCACTCTCGGCATCGGCTTCGACGTTGGGAGTGCTGCGATCAATGATGAGATCAGGCGCAATATCAGAAATATCAAACGTGACGGTAACGGTCGCTTCGGCGGTCGATCGCCGCCCAATGTGGCTTTGATTGACCAGATCGGGTAAGCGATCGGCCCGCATTCCCCGAGAACTCGCCAGCCCTAATGCAAACAGCAGCGCATCCAAAATATTTGACTTGCCAGACCCATTGGGGCCAGAGATCACCGTGAACCCTGGCAACAGCGGCACCGCTGTCGTGCCACCAAACGACTTGAAATGAGACAGTTCTACGCGCTTAATATGCACTGGCCAGAGCTTGAGCGGTTAAAACAAATGTACTTAAATTACGAGCGGATGACAAGGCGTTGACATGATATCGACTCAAATTGAGCGAATCTTAGGAGCAGAGGAGACGTTTGGCGTCGTTTTTAAACTTTCTACAACCTCGCAACTCACGAAAACGTCTAAAAGTTGTAACCACTATATATGGTGTTGTCCGCAAGTTTGACGACGAACGACGCATATATTTGGTGAATTGTCAGTCGGCAATCGGTGAGTGAATCAGCAGGACGCTTTAGTGTACTGACAGAACCCAGGAAATGCCACTGTATTCGCTGACTGCGGCTAACTTTTGAGCTGGTGACGGGCGCGTCAATTCGGCCATCGGTCGCATTAGTTGAGCGGCTATCAGGCATTGGGGGGAATGAGGACATGCGCATGTTGATTAGCTCCGCTGGCTTCAAACTTGGGCTCAACTATCATGAGCGTGTAATTTTTTGCGGATTTTGCCCTTAATACGTTGCAGTAGCAGAGTATGGTGCAGCTATCAGGCGTGCCCGATTTTCCGAAAACTGTCACTGCTTAGATTCATGAAATTTGCTGAAGTCCTTTGCTCATTCTGTGTGAAACTTTTGCCTTTGGCAGTGGTGCTAGCGAGTAGCACTGCCGCCCTCGCGGAACCGTATGTGCCACCGGCAGGCTTGGGAACGCCGGGACGTCGCGAGAGTGCCGGGACTCGGGGGTGCATTTTGGCCGGGGCACCCACCGAATTGATTGGGCTCATACCGACTGAAAATATTGGTTTAAGCGCTACCCCCTATCCTCGGTTTTACTGGTATATGCCGATTAGTCAGGCGCAATCTTTCCGGTTTTCGCTCTTCCAAGTCGATGAGTCTGGTGCCCCGCTCTCGATCCTTTACACCACCCGATTAGACGTTCCCCAGGATGAAACCGGTCTCGGGAGGGCTGGCATTGTCAGCTTTGAGGTGCCGGAAACCGCTAACCAACCCGGACTAGAACCGGGCGATCGCTATCTTTGGCAAATTGAGGCTTTTTGTAACCCGGCTAATGAAACCGGTGATTTACAGATTTCCGGCTGGGTAGAATATCGTCCCCCAAGCCAAGGCTTAAGTAGTGTTCTGCCATTGGTCTCAGCATCTGATCAGGTCAGTTTGTACACCCAAAATGGCTTTTGGTTTGATGCGGTGGCGCAGCTAGCGACGCTCCAGACGGCGGCGGACGGCAGCGATCGCAGTTGGGCTGCCCGCTGGTCAGAACTGCTGGAATCTGTCGATTTGTCACAACTCGACGATCAACCTCTACTCAGCAATTAATCGGCCATTTGAAAGGCGTTTTCCAGATACTCCACCAGGGTTAAAGGCGGTGCGCCACTGGACGTATGGCGGAGGCTCGGCGTCGTGATGCCCTGAACCACCAGGGCCACATCAAACCGGCACGGCAACTCCTGATAGAGTTCGTGCTCAGTCAAAAAGGTTTGGGCGCTGCGCCACAGCTTTTGCTGCTTTTGGGGGGTAATCGCTAGCCGGCCGCCCTGATCCAGCCCCAAACGGCGACGGGTTTTGACTTCCACAAACGCGATGCCGATCGCCGACTGCGGATGCTGGGCAATCAGGTCAAGTTCGCCCCAGCGACAGTGCCACTGCTGGGCAATGATCTGCCATCCCTGTTGACGCAGCCAGTCAGCTACGAGCGCTTCGCCGCGATCGCCCAGCTGTCGTTTCGCCGTGGTTGGCATATCTCAAATCCCCACTCTACGAACGATTGCGTTAGGGGTTGCCGGACAGTTGGGTGGTTTTGCCACCCGCAGGTTAGCCCAATAGGCAGGCGATCGGATACAGCACATACTCTAAAAAGAAGAGTTGCCAGATGAACTGGTAAAAGTTGGTAAAAGTCAGCGGCAAATCGTCGCTAGCCGCCTGGTTGGGCATGGCCACTCGATAGCTGCGCCACCAAAACCACCCCAGCAAGGCCGTATGGGTCACCCCGACAAAGACCCAGTCAATCCCTGGAATCCACGGCACGGCGACCATCATGCCGACATAGCAGAGGGTCAACACCAGTCGCGCCACTTGATAAACCCGAGTTTGGCCTAACCGGACGGTAAAGGTGGTGATATTGAATTGGCGATCGCCCTCAATGTCAGGAATATCTTTAAAAATTGCGATCACAATGCTGAACACCAGCACAAAGGCGGTTAAGGCCCACATGCGGGCCGGAATCTGGAGCGGTAGCCCCAGTTGATGGCTGTAGTGCAAAAACAAACCCAGATTCACGATGCCGCCGCGCACGGTCAAAATGCAAACCGATGCCCAAAAGGGGAACCGCTTGAGGCGAATCGGCGGCACGGAATAGGCGGTACCGATGATTAAACTCAGCAAAATCGTCGCCAGCAAGTACCAGTCGCCAAAGGCCGCTAACAAAATGCTGAGACTGGCCGCAAAAACAACGATGCTCCAGGCGTTGCTGTTCGAAAATTCGCCTGAAGCGATCGGGAGGGCGGGTTTATTGATGCGATCGATCTCAACATCTTCGATCTGATTGAGCCCGACGATATACACATTGCCCGCCAGACAAGCCAGCAACGGCAGCAGCAGCGAAAACGGGTTCAAGATCGGTGTGACACTGCTGTCTTGGACCACCGTCCAGCTAATGACAAAGACGCCGATCACGCTGAGACTCGTACCAATAATGGTATGAGGACGAGAAAATTTCCAAAAGGCGACCAGCCAGGGTAACGGCGTGCGAAACAAACTCAGCTGTTGCACGGGTGCGGAGGGTGGTTGGGGAGAAACGCTTTGACCCATTAGTATGGTGCGCTCGTAGAGGTTTCCTGTTTAGACTATCGGGCGTGATGCTCGTCGTGGCAAGACCGGAACGGTAAACATAGCAGTGCGTGGGCAGTTTACTCGGCGGCAGTGGCGGCGTCGGGTAGATGTTGAATGAGGACGTAAGGCTGCACAATCAGCGTTTGGAACTGGCGGCTGCGATCGCGCTCCCAATCTTCCATTTGCGCCACCGTGGGTTTGGTAATCAGTGCCTCGCTAATCCAGCGCTGCACCGAAGTTACATTATCAGTGGCGACAGCGACTCCGACTTCGGCCAGGTCTAAGCCCGGATTGACCAAAACGATGCTGTCGCGGGCCGCGTGGGGCAACAGGTTATGCCAAGCGGCAGGCCCAATCATTGACTTCAGTTCTTGTTTCAGATCTTGCGTCATTCTTGAGAGTGTGTGTCAGGCCGCCATTGTAACGTGTTGTGTTGGCGCTTTCAGCGATGCCCGTTATTCCCCAGAGTCCGCACAAGGAGACTGTATACAAGAACCGTAAGATTCACGACAGATCTTTTTTCAAAAAAGATTAACAATTGAGTACATCTATTAATGCGTTGTGGGTAGGGGGTTGCTGCATGACATTCTCTATCGTGGCCTGGGATCCGCATACTGGCATGACCGGCGTCGCTGTGGCGACCAAGCATTTGGCGGTTGGCGCGTTAGTGCCCCATGCGAAGGCCGCAGTGGGGGCGATCGCGACTCAAGCCCAAACCAATCCGCTATTAGGCATCTGGGGCTTGCGACTGCTCGAAAGTCGCAAAGCGGCTCAGGCTGAAACTCACGCCATTCCGGTCGGCGAGGTGCTGGATGTGCTGCTACAAAACGATGACGAGCGGGATTATCGACAACTGCATTTAGTTGACCACCAAGGCCATACTGCCGCTTGGACGGGCCAGCATTGTACTGACTGGGCTGGGCACTTCACCTTTCCCAATTTCTCGGTGGCGGGCAACATGCTGGTGGGAGAACAGGTGTTGCACGCTATGGCCGAGACTTTTCGCAATAATCCGTCTTTGAGCTTTTCAGAGCGATTGCTGTGTGCGCTGGAAGCGGGGGAAATGGCGGGCGGCGATAAGCGCGGCAAGCAATCCGCCGCCCTGTACATCGTGCAAGATGACTTTTATCCCTATTTAGATCTCCGCGTCGATAACAATCCCGAACCGATCGCAGAACTACGGACTCTCTTTGTCGAAGCGCATAAGGACTATTACCAGTCCTTCCGGCAAACGATGCCGTCTCACAAGCAGCGGCCCCTCAAAATCGAGCCCATCTGGACGCGCAAAGTCGTTTAGGTATCGGCGTCATGCCGTGGGTACGGAAGATGGGAGAAGCTGTCAGTACCAACTCTCAACATCGGCAGTGGTCTGTAAAGGGGACGGTTCCCTCACGGCTGAACTGACGTTGATAAAGAGAGTTCAAGGGAACCGTCCCCTGATGGTGGCGATCGCGTCAGCAAACCAGCGTTAACAATCCTTGTGTTTTCAAATCCGACCAGAGACCGTCGCGCGGCGGCTGTTTTGGCGCATGAGTAAAAACCCCATAGCGAGCCAAAAGAGGAGTAAGCCCCCGGTAATCGCCAGCGTCGTACCCAGGCCAAAGCGCGCAATTAACGCTGGCGCCGCAGCCGTAAACAAACCGCCCCCGACAATCGGCTCAAAAAAGAGTTGCTTGTAGGCAAAGCTTTCGAAGGCGCCGGAGCGATTTTCTGGATCGACCATCCGCAGCAACAAAATCCCGGTAGCGGTAACCCCCATCGACTGGCCTAAATCACCGATACCTTTTTCAAACCAGTAGTGCGGAAAAATGCGGGGGGCGAAATACAGAAAGAACAAGACATTCCAGGCGATGCCCACGATACTCAGGGTGAGAAACACGCCTAAGTTACTCCCGATCACTCGCAGTGAAATGGAGGCCAGTGCGGTCACCACCACCACATCTAACGCGAGACCCGCAATATTTTGCATCAACGGTCGAATGACGAGCGGCTCTAGGCCGAGGCGCTCGAGGGCAATTTGCACAACGATGCCGCCAATCAAAGCCATGGGAAACAGAGGGACGTAGCTCATAATTTCGAAGCCCGTGGTGCCCCAGGTGACGGACTCTAGCAGTACCAGGCCATTGAGAATGAGCCAGCCGATCGCGATCGCAATGCCCACAAAGCCAAAGTTAATGGACAGCGGATCAATGAGTAACCCCTCCATCAGAGCCGCGCGGCGAGCTCGCAGTTCTGGCGTTTCAGCGTGCGTCAAATCAGGAATCTCAGCCTCTTCAGAGATCACCTGTGCCCCGTGTTGAACATGGCCCTTCCGGCGACCCCAGTCCGCCAAAGCTGTCCCGGCGATGATGCCCGAAACAATCCCCACTGTCGCTAGCCCCAGTGCCAGGTCGGCCCCCTCGGGATAACCCAACTCCACAAACGTTTCGGCCATGCCGCCAGCGGTGCCATGCCCGCCTTCAAAGCCAATCTCAATCAGGGCCGCCGCCATGGGATCCGCCCCAAAGAAAGGAATCAAGATGAGTGCGGTGGCGAGAATGCCCGTCACATACTGTCCCCAGGCCAGGGACTGACCAAACACCACCTGCGGCGCGGCTTTTTGCCAAATACTGCGGGGGTTAGGAATGGTTTCGCCCAAAAAGAGGGCCGCAAACACAATGTTGATGAAGACGCTGGGCGACTGGGACCAGACAGTGCGAATGGGTTCAGAAAAGAGGCCACCCGAGAGCAGCGTACCTTCACCCAAGAGAGCGGTGGCGATCGCCCCCAAAATTTGTGGCCCCAAGATGAGCGCGAGTGCCCCGGCTACAATGGATTCCGGTAGATACAACATCTGAATCCAGCGGAATCGCTGTTTGATAAAACGCCCGCCCAAAATCAGCATGGCGATGACCACAAAGGCAAAAAAGACATCTTTGAGCGTAAACATGCACGGATCTCATTTCCAACAGCAAGCCAAGGCCACATGGGCCGGTGCGAACAGGGAAGGGGGCAGTTACACGACGTGCCAGTCACCAGGCCACGCCCCTCGACCGGTTCAGTTAACAAAGGTTGATTGATTTGAAGAGTATGACAGGGGCACGACTGAGATCTGATGGATGGGATACAGTCTGATCAATATTTGCCCTACGGTCTGGTCTATGTTGCTCTGACGGTGCTACAAGGCCAACCGTTAGACCACCTGAGCGGGAGGCGATCGCGGGCAACCGATACCGTGGGTGAAGGGATTTGGCAAAACAGCAGTTTCGGATTGGCACGTTTAACCTCAACAACCTAGTGTTGCCTGAGGTGGAGTACTATCACGGCGAGTCTTACTCAGTCGCGGACTATCGTCAAAAGGTGGACTGGACGGCGCGCCAACTCGACCGGATGCAAGTTGACCTGGTGGGATTTCAAGAAATTTTTCAGCCAGAGGCGTTGGCTGACGTCTTAGCCACCACCCAGAGCGCTCAACAGCATCAGTTAGTGATGGCCGACGGAATTGGCAAGGGGCCAGGGGTCGCGCTAGCGACGCGATTTCCCGTCTTGGGGCAGCGCGTTTACGTCGACTTTCCGCCGGAAAGCTGGCTAAGTGTGGATGCGGAAAAGGCACGGATTCCGCTCACCTCATTTTCGCATCCGGTGCTAGCGGTGGATGTGGAGTTGCCCAATGGCATGCACTGCACCGTGTTTGTGGTGCATTTGAAGTCAAAGCGACCGACGATGTTTCGCGAGGTCGATCGCACCGATCCCGTAGAAATTGCGAAAGGGCAGGCGCGATCGCTAATCCGCCGCGCCGCCGAGGCCACGGCTCTGCGCTATATCTTGATGGAAAAGTTGCGAGATCGCCGCTATCCGGTCATTGTGATGGGCGATGTGAACGATAACGATACGGCAGTGACGACGCAACTGGTTTCCGGGCAGCCACCGTGGGAATGCTGGCCGTTCCGCAGAAAAGTGCCCGTGTGGGACACACTGCTGTATCAGGTCAAAGATATCCAGGCGCGGCTGGGCTACGGCGACCACTATTACACCCACATCCACAATGGGCATTACGACAGCCTCGACCACATCATGGTGAGTGAGGAATTTGCCCCGCGCAATCGCAACCACATTGGTCAGGTCATTTACGTCTCGGTTTACAATGACCACCTATTTGACCAAACGCTGCTGGACGACCAGATTGAACGCTGGAAGTCCGATCACGGTCAGGTGGTGGCGACGATCGCGCTAGATGATTAACTCGCTGCACCCGAATCAAGCTCATCGCAGCTCCCTCAGGAATGTATTGCATGCCGTGTGAACAGCCGTCTCGGCTGTTCAAGGGCAAGCGAGCTGACGGCGCGACCAGGCTGGCTCTTGATAAAATCCTGTTTCTGAATTTGCGACTTTTTGGTTAACGACTGGCGATGAACTCCCCCACTGCCCAACTGCGCCCGACAACGCCCGACGATCTGGACTTTGTGTTGCCAGCGGAAGCAGCGGCCCATGCAGCGGGCTATGTGCGACTGTGGACGCGCGATCGCCATTTGCAAACCCTGGCCGATGCCAATGAGGGCCACTGGATCATTGAAGATGCGACGACGCGCGATCGCGTCGGTTATGTGATTTTGCTCGGGCTGCAAGACCCGGATCAGTGCCTGCTACTCAAACGCATTGTGATTACCCAAACGGGCCAGGGCTATGGTCGCGAGGTCCTTATGCAGGTGCTCGATAAAGCCTTTAACGAGTTTGCCGCCCACCGGGTTTGGCTGGATGTGATGGAAGAGAACCATCGAGCGCGATCGCTGTATCGCAGTTTGGGCTTCGTGGAAGAGGGCCGCCTGCGGGAAAGCGTCAAACTGGGCGAGCAGTTTGCGTCGATGTGGCTGATGTCGATGTTGCGATCAGAATTTTTGGCGCGATCGTAGTATTTGTCTCTTTTTCCTATTTTCGTATCTCTTCTCATATACCAAGAATTATGGAGGCATGACTTGCCCATTAACTTTTTTGGCAAATTCATGGGCTTTCTCAGAATTAATGAAGCTAGCAACTTGGATGACTTGCTTTCCGTTGAATTCTCGGACAAAAGCATCTCTGCATAAATTATTGACTACATATTCAAGATTTGAATCTTCTAGAATCACGCTGTGCCATTGCTGCTCTTTCCCAGAAGATCGATCTCCACAAGAATCTTTGGGAAACTCAACAATTTCAGCATTACTTGTATTGACATCTTGAGAGCTATCTGAATCGTCACTTCCAGAGAAGACAAACAAACCCGCGATCCCTAAAATCACAAATAGGACGAAAAGTTGATAAATCCTGCGATTTCGTCTTCTTTTTCTAGCGCAGTTAGAACAAATTGTTTTGCGTGAAATATAAAATCTTGAATTTCCTCGTGAACTAAAGGACGAGCCTGTAACTAAGTCAGCTCGGACTCCTTTACCTCTTGATATCCAAGTTCCGCAAAGATAACACGAAGGCATTTATGCTCCTAGCAGCCTGCAAACCAACGTTTCTTATTCAAATTCAGTGCTCTCTCAATTTTCTAGTTGGCCATACAGACTGTCAGAAAGTCCGACGTCTTCAGGTTCTTGCCAACTTCTACGATAAATCTCTAGTTGAGAACCATAGTTATCATCACCATCTAAATAGCTTGTTCCTGCCATATCGGCTTCTGAATATTCGACAACATAGCCCTGTTGATATCTAAACGCAGGCATTAGTGCCTCTGAAGAACAAAAATCGATTTTGAGTTCAGAAATCAATTAAGAGAAAAACCTTCTCGTTTCCTCAATGAAATCATCTTCTATATAGTCAAAAGCAATAACAAAATAGTCTTGGTGAAAGCCAGGGATTTCACCGGAGAAAACTGTAAACTCTATCTTTGAGTATTTAGCTTTGTCGTGCAGAGATGCCAGAAAACTTAGGAGAGCTTTATATGCGGGCCTTATGAATAGATTCTGATCTAACTTTTCGAGAAAACTTACATCAAAGAGTAGGGCAAAAACGCTAGTGTCGCCGATAAAATCAACATTCGGCAAGATTTGAAAAGACCAGTTAGGAGTATTCGACTCAATCATGTAATTCTCCCGTGCTCTCTTCGAATCTAAGTGATACCTCTGACAAAGGCAGGCGTACATCTACTGATAGAACATATGAGTTAAAGATATCTATCAGTAGATGTACACACCTCTCCAAAATCAAAGTTGTTTGCCTTAGCTGAATTGCTTAGTCAGTTAAGCTGCCAACAGCTGCCGCAGCACGTAGTGCAGGATGCCACCGTTGCGGTAGTATTCCACTTCGTCGAGGGTATCGATGCGGCAGAGCAGCTCGACCGAGGTAGTCGAACCGTCGGCGCGATGCACCGTCAGCGTCACGGTCATGCCGGGTTGAATGCCCCCGGCCAGTCCGGTCAGGTCAAAGGTTTCGCTGCCATCTAACTTCAGCATTTCACGACTGCTGCCAGGCTGGAATTGCAGCGGCAACACGCCCATGCCGACGAGATTAGAGCGGTGGATACGCTCAAAGCTCTCCGCCACGACGGCTTTGACACCCAGTAGGCGGGTGCCCTTAGCCGCCCAGTCCCGCGAGGAGCCAGTGCCGTATTCTTTGCCTGCGATGACGACGAGCGGCGTGCCTTCGGCCTGGTACTTCATCGCCGCATCGTAGATGGACATCTCTTCCCCAGCGGGCATGTATTTAGTCACGCCGCCGGAAGAGCCGGGCACCAGCTCGTTTTGCAGGCGAATGTTGGCAAAGGTGCCGCGCATCATCACCTCATGGTTGCCCCGGCGCGAGCCGTAGGAGTTGAACTCGCTCACGGGCACGTCATGGCTCTGCAAGTAGCTGCCCGTGGGGCCGTCAGTTTTGATTGCGCCAGCGGGGGAAATGTGATCGGTGGTGATGCTGTCGCCGAGCAGCGCCAGGAGTCGCGCCCCCGTGATGTCAGCGGTGCTGCTGCCGTTCACTGTCGCGGCCATGTTTTCAAAGAAGGGAGGATTTTGCACATAGGTGCTGTCGCCCTGCCAGTCGTAGGTCTGGCTTTCTTCAGCGGCGATCGCTTGCCAATCGGCAGTACCGCTAAACACGTTGCTGTAGCGACTGCGGAACATTTCAGGCGTGAGCGCCTCGCCCATCACCGCTTTAATTTCTTCCGTGGTGGGCCAAATGTCTTTGAGGTAAACGGGACGACCATCCGCGTCTTGACCGATGGGGTCTTTTTTCAGATCAATGGCGAGGTTACCGGCGATCGCATAGGCGACCACCAGGGGCGGCGAGGCCAGATAGTTCGCCTTGGTGTGGGGGCTGACGCGCCCTTCAAAGTTGCGGTTGCCGGAAAGCACCGCCCCAACCACCAGATCCTTCGCGTTGATGGCCCCGACGATGGGCTCGGGCAGCGGGCCAGAGTTGCCGATGCAGGTGGTGCAGCCGTAACCGACAAGGTTGAAGCCCAAAGCATCCAAATCCGCTTGCAGCCCCGCTTTCTCCAAATAGTCCGACACGACTTGGCTACCGGGAGCGAGAGAGGTTTTCACCCAGGGCTTCACCGTCAGGCCCTTGGCACGGGCTTTGCGGGCGACGAGTCCGGCCCCGATCATGACGGAGGGGTTAGAGGTGTTGGTGCAGCTCGTGATGGCGGCGATCGCCACGGCCCCATCGGTCAGCTCATAATCCGCTCCGGTGACCGGCACCGATCGCTTCTCGGCATAGGACTCCAGACCGCTGAACGTGGGAAAGTCAGAGGTCATGAACTGCTCGGCCAGTTGGGAAAGCAGCACCCGATCTTGGGGCCGTTTGGGACCTGCCAGGGAAGGCTCTACCGTGGCGAGGTCAAGTTCCAGCGTGTCGGTAAAGATCGGATCGGGGGTATCGTCTTCGCGCCAGAGGCCTTGGGCTTTGGCGTAGGCTTCGACCAGGGCCACCCGCTCAGGATCGCGTCCGGAGAATTCTAAATAGTTGAGGGTCTCCGCATCGATGGGGAAGAAACCGCAGGTCGCCCCGTACTCGGGGGCCATATTGGAGATGGTGGCGCGATCGGCCAGAGTCAGGTGCGAGAGCCCGTCACCGTAAAATTCCACAAACTTGCTGACGACGCCCTTTTGCCGCAGCATTTGCACGACAGTCAACACCAGGTCGGTGGCGGTGGCGCCCTGGGGGAGTTTGCCCGTCAGCTTAAAGCCCACCACCTCGGGAATCAGCATGGAAATGGGCTGGCCTAGCATGGCCGCTTCCGCTTCAATGCCACCGACGCCCCAACCCAGCACCGCCAGGCCATTGATCATAGTGGTGTGACTGTCGGTGCCGACGAGCGTGTCGGGGTAGGCCACGGTTTCGCCGTTTTCTTCCTTCGTCCAGACAGTTTGCGCCAGATATTCCAAATTCACCTGGTGGCAAATGCCGGTGCCGGGAGGCACCACACGGAAGTTGTCGAACGCTTTTTGGCCCCAGCTGAGGAAGGCGTAGCGCTCACCGTTGCGCTCAAATTCGCGCTTCACGTTGTCGCCAAAGGCGCTGTCGCTGCCAAAGCTATCCACCATGACGGAGTGGTCGATGACCAGATCGACCGGGGAGAGGGGATTGATTTTTTCGGGATTGCCGCCCAGATTTACCATGGCGTCGCGCATGGCGGCTAAATCAACCACCGCAGGCACGCCGGTGAAATCTTGCATCAGGACGCGGGCGGGACGGTAGGCAATTTCTTGATCAGAGCGTTGCGTTTCTAACCACTGCGCGATCGCTTTCACATCGTCTGCGGTCACCGTGCGGCCATCTTCATACCGCAGCAAATTTTCCAGCAATACTTTCAAGCTAAAGGGCAAGCGATCGATATCCCCGAGGGTCTTCGCGGCTTCCGGCAGGCTGTAATAGGTATATTCCTTGCCGCTCACATTTAGGCTGGATTTGGCGTTGAAGCTATTGGTCACGGCGATCGCTCTCCTCTCTAAAACTTCGTGGTGGATGTCATAGCCACGGATTTAGATTCTACCGCTTGAATCGCGATCGCCTTGGTAAGGAATGATGCAGCACAGAAATGAGTAGTCATGTGGCTGGCCGGGAGCCGTTAATCATACATTCTGTGAGGGACACATCTGACTCACGATTCGTCGCGCTGATCTTGAATGAACGCTTGAATTTCAGTCGCAACCCACGCTTTTTCAGCATCGGAATAGGCCGTGCCAAACTTATGAGTTCTGGTGCCGATTTTGAGGGTAATCGTCTTCACCGGACGGTCATTTTGGCTGTAGGCCGTCACCAGCTCGGCACTGTAGAGGTCACGGGTAGCTCCCTCGTATTGACGTTTCCAGCCCAGCAATTGCTGCGTCAGCCTGTAGCGATCGCCCCGCACTTCGAGCACCACAACCCCCGCCAAGGCATGCAATAGCGCCCACAACATACCGATGCCAACGACCCAAAACGGCACCGAAAAGAGCACGAAGATAATAGGTGCGCCACCCAAAATCGCCCCACCCGTCCACATCAACATAAAGCCGTTCAAAATCAGCGCCAAGAAGGCCATGCCGCCCGTTTCTCCCCGGTTCAGGCCCACTGGCGGCAACCGTAGCGATAGGCGACGGCGACTCCGACTCAGCTTCACTTTGCTGTCAGACGGTAAATGTTGAAGAGTCCCGGTGTGGCCCCTCTGCGATCGCCTGCGCGGGAGCAGCGCGGGGCGGGTGAGCTGGTCAAAGGCTTGGCTGGCCGAGGTAAAGCGATCTTCTAACAGGGGTTCGAGCAATCCTTCGAGCCAATCGGCAAACGGCTCCGTCACCGTGACATAGGGGCGAAAATCGATTTGCAAACGCTTTTGGGGCAAGTCAGCCGGATTCTGATGGGTCAGCAGGTGCAACAAAGTCGCCCCGAGCCCATACAAATCGGTTGCCGGGTACGCTTGCCCGCGAAACTGTTCGGGCGCCATGTAGCCATAGGTGCCCACCACGGTACTGCCAAAAGCGGTGGCTTCTCGGTAGGCCATCTGCACCGCGCCAAAATCCACCAGATAAATCCGCCCATCGGTGCCGCGAATCAGGTTTTGGGGTTTGATGTCGCGGTGGATGATCGGCGGGTTCAAACCGTGCAGATATTGCAGTACCTCCAGCACTTCGGCGGCGATGCGCTCCACCTCAGTTTCCGAGAAGCGATCGCCCGCCGCCACTAACTCCGCCAGCGATCGCCCCTCGGCAATTTTCTGAGCGATATAAAACTGACGATTATCCGCCGTATCGACCTGAAAGTAATCGACATAGTCAGGAATGGCGGGATGATCCAGGTCTTTGAGCACCTGCGCTTCCCGTTCAAATAGTTCCAGCTTTTTCCAGTCGCTCAGCCCCTTGAGGGATAGCTCTTTCAACGCCACTTGCCGTCCGGTAAAAGTATCTTCGGCCCGATAGGTAATGCCGCTGCCGCCCCGACCCAACACATCCAGAATCTTGTAGCGAGACTGGATCAAGGTACCGATGGTTTGAGGGTCGTGCATAGGGCTCGATGAGAGAAAGCGGTTGCGATCTTCTACAGTGTGCCCGGTTCAGTTTGGGGGCGATCGCGCCGCCCGCAAAGCCGCAAAAACCTGCAAGTCAACAATTGCGAGACATTGAGTATCATTTTGTCAGCTAAGCAAGCGGACTATATCGCCTCTGCCAGAACTGAAACATCAAAGCCCGCCGAATTCAGCTTTCGCATCAGCACAGAAGTTTTGGCAACAGTACTAGATCTGGCGAAGAACAAGCCGATTTCAGTATTGAAACCCCAATTCTATTTACTGTGCAAGCCTCAGCGTAATTAACAAATTCCTGTAGTAGAAAAGAGATGGATTTCAAGGCATGAGAGAATATCTTTTAGGAGCTGCGGCAACTGGAGTTATCTTGCTTTGTATATGGCTAAACCTAGCTAACGGTCACATACAATCTCTGCTCAAGAACATCACAACCAAGCATAGATTAGTTTCAATAAGTCTTGCCTTAATTCTTTTTCCATTTTTAATTATTTACTCGATTGAAATCGCAACCAAAATCCCAGAGAGCACATTTTCTTTGCTAGCTATTCCTCTCACTTCTGGATTCACAGGCTTGTTTATTTTCGTTGTTAATTTGAGATTAGAGTATCTAAAACAAGAACGAGAGAGAAAATCGACTGCAAAGCTACTAGCAGCCTTGATTGAATCCAAAATAAGTGTCGTAAGAATGTTACAGCCTCAGCTATTTGAAAGGAAAATCAATATGCTCTCAAATTTAGAGGTTTTAGGCCGCACATTTAATACAGATAGTCTCAACAAGATATTTATTGAAAAAGGCGGAATCTTTTCGGATGAGCTTGTTGGATGGATAGCTTTCTATCTAGATGTACAGCGTGCAAACCGAGATTTCTTAATTCTCGCACAAAGAGTTTATGACGAAAAGGAAAAAGAAAATGGTGTGGTGGCGATAGCTTTTCTTGAACAGCAAAGAAAGAATCTTGATCACAAGCTTGAGACTTTAATCGTCCTGGGTTACCACCTTTTAGTTTTATTGTCTAAGGAAGCATTATGGGATTTCAAAAAAGGGCAAGAACATAGTGATTATATTGAAAAGGTGAGGTGCAAACACATCAAGAAAAAAGGTTTAGCATATTCGAATATATTAGATTTTGTCGAGAAAGACTTTGGCAAGGTATCCTCCCCCTTCTCCAAACTGATTGGGGATTTTTAGACGTGAGAGATAATTATCTTGACTAGTCTGATTGTAGTGAGATTGCCTGTTCGCCCCTATCTCCAATTGAATACACGCTCGAAAACCAATATTCATATTGACCTGACTTAACGCAACGTTACGTTCATCAACACGTATCTAGAAAAGTGCGGCTGCCCATCAACCCTGCGATAACTTGAAGGGCAGCAGATGCTAGCTGGGTGTCAGCAGCAGAGGCGATCGTTAAATCTGTCACCACGACCAGTCTGAAAACCTCTTGAGAGGCTTTAACCATGACCGGAACGAATCATCCGACTGTTACCGAGTCTGAGTTAAGTGAGCTCATTGAGCAAACCTTGACGCGCATTCACCAAAAGCAAACCCAGCTGCAAGCGATTGAGCACACGCCGCGCCGCCTGCGTCAACAACTGGCCCAGCTCCGCCGGGGCATTCGCCAGGCTGAGAGCTTACTCGCTAGCAATGACATTGCCCTGGAAGCGACGAGCCAAGCCGAATACCAAAAAGACCTCGAAGCCATCACCCATTTCGTCGACCAGATTACGACAGACCCCGGTGATGCCAGCGACATCACGGCCTCGCTCAATCGATTGAACGTGCGCAACGGATTTGAATTGCTCAGATGGTTGCTCGACGAAGTGCAAATTGAACGACGGGCGATCGCTCCGCCCTCTGGTTTAGGCAATGACACGTTAGCGATCGATCAAGAACTGCAACGACTGCAGCAATCCCTCCAGCCGCCATCGTCACTGTTCCGAGAGCCGCTCGACACCCCCCTCAACGCCGCGATCGCCAAGCGACTCAACCACCTGGCGGGTTTACTACATCGAATTGATGGCCTGAGCCATTGCCGCGCGGTGCGCCCCAACTGGATGCAGCCAGACTTATGGTTTAACAAAGCCGGATCCATTGCCCCCCAGTTGCGCCCGCTGGTGTATCAAATTGATCGCGCCGTCGATCGCCTCGATTACCAGACAGCAGCGGCCCCCGATTTGCTAGAAGAGACTGAAGTATTTGTGGAGCGTCAACTGCACCGCTACGAATACTGCTTTGGCTTCGGCTGGCTCGCGAGCCGCCTGAGCGATATCAACCGCTTTCGCTCGCCCCAAGCCCGCGTGATGCTGGGCATGGCAACGACGTTATCGCTGGCCATTGTCACGATTGCGACGGTTTCAGGCGTGTTCACGACGGTGAGCCGCCAGCTCGAATCACCCGTGCCTAAAAGCCTCCAGCTACAGCAAAAGCGCAACACCGACCTGCAAACCCTGCAGGAAGCAGTGCAGCTGTTGCGCAACCAGGAAACAGAGCGACAGGCCATACAAAACAGCATCGCGGCTCAAGCGCTCCAGAATCGGGTGGCAGAACCGGAGGAATCAACCAGCCCAGAGCCAACAGCGGCCCCCGAGCCCGACGCAACCAATCCTGAAAATGCAGCGACGGCTCCCGCCGAGCCTGCTGCCGGAGATCAGGCAGCGGCACCCCCCTCTACCAGCGAGTCGACGGCAGCGGCGGCATCCAACGCGGCCCCTGGCACCGATGCGACGACGGCCCTACCTCAAAAAGAGCGAGAGTTGACCTCACAGATTCAAGTCCAGCGAGATAAGGTCGATACCCTGCTGCTGGAAATCAATGCGCTCACTGAGCAGATTAACGCCGCCCGCACGTCTGAAGCGAACGATCTCAATCTCAATCAAGACCCCGATCCTGATACGACGTTGAAACTCATCGCCAATTGGTTGAATAATCAGCAGATTCAAAATCACCTCAGTCGGTTGGCGCTGGCCGCGTTTGCGGGAGCGCTCGGCAGCATGATGAGCATCGTCATTCGACTGGATAAGCTGGACGAAGACAACCTCAAAAATCCTTACGCACTAGGCTGCCTAAAACCGTTGATCGGTGCCGTGTTTGGCGTGGTGGTGTTTGCCCTATTAAGTACCAAAGTGGTGGATGTACTGCCGGCGGGCTTTGATCTGTACGAGGAAACCAGCAGCAGCTCAACGAGCCTACAGCGGCGCGATCCGCTTGGGGTGATTGACTCGCAAGAAGTGTACAAAATCTTTGTGGCGGCGTTTATCGCGGGCTTTAGTGAACGGCTGGCGAGCGATACCTTAAAGCCCTGGGCCGATCGCAAGGGCGAGTGAGGCGATTTTGTAGAGCCCGAGACCACCCAAATCCGGTTGGTTACTCAGCGCTGTCCGAGCAGTCCCTTACTTTTTTGTCTTACGACTTTCTAAGCGAAAGAGAAAGACCATCAGGGCAACGACGCCAATTTGTAGGGCGAGATTCGGCAGGGCCGACCCCACATCCCGCCCCGCCAGGGCTTGAGTAAAAAAGATGAACGCCCCGATCGCACCCGACGCCGCAAAGCTGCCATACACAAACTTTCTCAGCCCCTTGTAAGGGGCTTTAGCTTCGGCCATCAGCCGTTTGTACTTTTCCGGGCTCATGCCGGGAGGAATGCGATCGCGGTCTTCCATAGGGGAGTGGGTGAGGGTGAGGGTGGTTGGGTGACAGGGGTGCGGTTGCATACGCTCCGCTGTTTTTACCTTACTGAATTTCGGCTTTTTGTACCGAGCCATCCTGGGGGCCAAGCAGCAGTTTTAGGGGGCGATCTCGTTCGGTAGCTTGCACCGCGAGACGATACACGGCGGCATTCGTCGGCAGGGTGACGGTCTGGCCCTGTTGGTCAAAGGTGATAGTGAAGTCGATGGATTTGTCGATCAGCGGTTCCTCATACTTTTCGCCATCTTGGAGGCGCGCTTCCAACTCATCCACCGTCGGTTTGGGGGGCAGGGCGGGCCACCAGATGCCGTCAGAGTCGCGTTCTCCGGTAGGATCAACCGTCGGCTCACCATTCATGTTGATGAGGGAATTGGTCTCAAATTCCTCGATGCGGCGATCGCGGGGGCGATCTTGATTCACCCCTGCGGGGAGATATTCGGCTCGCCAGGTATAGGTGGTGACGGCCATCGCTTCAAAGTCGTTAGTCACCGTTTCACTACAGCTTGCCAGGGCGATCGCGAGGCCGAAGCCGACCACGACACCGAGACATCTTTGGGGCACCGTCTGCAATCCTGAAATCATGGGTCAACCAATACAGCAACGTTATAGAGAGCGATGAGGTTGGGCCGCCAGACGGCGATCGAGCAGGGTCAAGACGGCCAATAATGGCACCACGCTCACCGCCGCAACCAGCCAAAAACCATTTGCGACAGCAGCGGATTGATCCAGTGCCCAGCCGCCGATAGGGGGGCCAATCATGTAACCGATCGCCCAACACATCGAGTTCACAGATAGATAGACGCCCCGCAGCGCCTCAGGTGCCAGCATCACCACAAAAGCCGCTGCGACCGGTGTGTAGGCCGTCAGCGCTAGCGCCATAATCGCCAAGGCTAACCCAATGCCCAAACTCGCTGGCCGCAAGACACCGATGCCCGTGGCCCATACTAAGGTAAAACCGAGGCCCCAACAGCAAGCCGACACCATCAACGCTTGGGGATAGGGCAGCGGCTTGAGCCGCCGGGCGATGGGCAGTTGCACCAGCGCGGCTAAAATCACATGCCCGGTGAATAAAATGCTGATAGTCGCCTCGGGCAAGCCCGAGCCCGTTGGCGTGGGGACAAACTGGTTAACGTAGACCGGCAGCGTGCTCTGAATTTGGGCGATGTAGCTGGTGAAGAGAATATTGACCGTCACGTAAATGAGCAGCAGGGCATCCCGTAGGGCCACGTTCCAGCCTTGCAGAAAGGTGCGATCGCTTTCCTGATCTGGGCGAGTTTCCTTAATCGTCCAATAAATCAGCCCAAAAAAGACGAGGAACGAAATCCCATCCACCGCAAACAGTAGTCGATAGCGCTGAGTCGTTGAGATCAGCACCCCGCCCAAAATCACCCCGACGCCGAGCCCAATGCTATCTGCCAACCGCACGACCGCATACGATTCACTGCGATCGTCCGCTGGGGTAATATCTGCCACCACCGCTTCCGTTGAAGGCCAATACAACCCGACCCCAAACCCCATCAGCAAATTACCCAAGACAAACACAGGAAAATTATTGGAAACTAGCAAAACGACATCCGCCAGCGCGGAAATCAGGGCCGACAATAACAGCGTTTTGCGCCGTCCCCAAAAGGCCGAATCAGTCATCGAGCCGCCCAAAAAGCGGCCCACTAGTCCCGATAATGCTTCGCTGCCGACCCCCAGCCCGACTTGGGTCGCCGACAACCCCACCTCATTCACAAAAAAAATCGGGGCGTAAAATAAAACGAACCCAATGCCAATTTGCGACAAGAGACGGCCCGCGGCCAACAGCCAAATGCGACGGTCGAGTTGGGGCAACCACTGGCGTAAACGATTTTGCACGGGCACAGCATCCTGAGGGTTTATAAAGCAAACTTTTGTCAGTTTACTGAGGTGCTGGCTTGCAGTTCTCAAATCGGACTGGCAAGCTGATAGCCGTTGGCGTGGTGAGAGAAGGTGCCGTGGCGTCAGATGAGTTTCGGCGTGAGCTCCAGCGAGAAGCCCACAAGTGGCGGACCAGCGAGCTCATCTCCGCAGAGCAATATCAGCAACTGGCTGAGCAATATGAGTTTGCGACCCTCGAAACCGCAGCTCGCGATCGCTTCATCATGATTTTGCTGGGGCTGGGCAGCATTTTGATCGGCATTGGGGCCATCACCTTTGTGGCGGCAAACTGGCAAGCCCTCTCGCAAACGGTCAAAGCAGGCTTGCTGTTTATTGCCATGCTGATGTGCGATCTCAGCGGCTTTGGCCTGATGAATCGGGTAGGCCCGAACGATCGCTGGCGACGGCTGGGGCAAGCCTTGTTGCTGCTGGGGGCGCTGCTGCTCGGTGCTAATCTGGCCCTGATGGGGCAAATCGTCCACACCAGCAGCACCCGCTATGAACTCTGTACGACCTGGGCGATCGGTGTCTTGGCCATGGCGTACGGCATACGGCTACCGTTTCTCGGCATGTTGGCCCTGCTGATTCTCGGGGTGGGCTATTGGAGCGCCCTCTGGGATATGGTGTGGCTACAAAATTCGCTGCTGGGGGTCTGGACGCTGCAAATCATGCCCCTGCTGGTGGCGGCACTCTTTATTCCCCTGGCCTATCGTTGTGGCTCGCCGCTCCTCTTTGCCCTGAGCGCGATCGCCATCAATTCATCACTGATGATTTTGATTTTAGACGTAGGGCGATCGCTGCCCTATTGGATTGATGCCCTGGTCCTCATCTTGCCGTTTGCCCTGCTGTGGGCCTATGACGATACGCTATGGCTCTTTTTGGGCCAACAATTACAGCGGCTGCCGTTCCTACGGCCAAGGCGAAGAGCGTCGCGACAGACCGCAATGGAGCCCCCTACATCCTCTCGCCGAACCGCAGCCGAGAGTGATGACGAACGCCCCTTTCAACCCGTAGCCAGGGGACTCATGCTCTTGAGCTTGAGCTTAATCTACTGGGTGCTCTCGTTTCGGGATGCCTGGTTAGCGTCGGCCAGTCGTACTTTCTTAGAATCGCCGCTGCTCTGGCGCAATTCGGGCCTGGTCATGCTGACCCTGAGCCTCCTGGCCGCATGGACGGTGGGCGCGTGGATTTACCTGGGCTGGCGACAGCAGCGCCCCTGGCGACTGGATAGCCTGAGTGCCATTGTCCTCACCTTTTTAGGCATCACCGCAGGATTGTTTTGGCTCACGTTTGCCGCCGGACCCCTGCCAATTTTTGCTACCACCGTCATGAATGTGCTGTTGGCGGTGCTATCGCTGGGCATGATGCGTGAAGGGCTCGGTGCCGGTACGCGAGCACCGTTTTGGTGGGGCTTGGTGATGCTCACCCTGCAGATTTTGAGCCGCGTCTTAGAATACGAAACAGGATTATTGGTGAAATCGCTGGTGTTTGTAGTCTGTGGCGTAGGCTTCATTGTGGTAGGGCTGTGGTTTGAGCATTATGTCCGGACGTTGCGGGTCGATACGCCATGATGCCCCCACCCTCCAAATCCCGCTGGCCTCAGTTGGGGCTATGGGCGATCGCCCTCCCGTTGTTGCTCCAAACACTCCTGATTGTGGCGGTGCCCTTGCAGGCGGCGATGGCGACCCTCATGGGTACGACGGTCATTTTGCGCACGGTCCCCGTGGACCCATACGATCCCTTTCGCGGCTATTACACGACCCTGCGATACGACATTTCGCAGCGGGGAGTCCTCAGCACCCTCGACGGTTGGGAAGCCATTCAAGCCAATTTAGACCCGCCAGACACCCCCCAACTGCTGCGTCCCGGCCAGTCATTTTACGTCGTCCTCGCCGATCAAACCCAGGTCGAGGCTCCCAGTGCCACCATCGTGGGAGAACCGTGGACGCCCATTCGCGTGACCCGCGATCGCCCGCGTGACCTCCCCCCCCATCAGATCGCACTCAAAGGCACCTATCGGGGCGATCGCATTGTCTACGGGCTGGAACGCTACTATCTACCCGAAGCTGAACGCCTGGATCTGGAAAATCGTATACGCGAAGCCCAAACTGGCACCGAACAACCGCGTTTTTTTGTCGAAGTGCGCATTGGTCCCCTCGGCAACGCCGTCCCGATCGCACTCTGGCTGCAGGGCGATCGTATTGAATTCTGAGCCCCCGCTAAGCCCAATGAAAATGCCCCCCAAGCGTCGGGCACACTGACATTACAGAACTGGCTCCCTGCAACCCAAAGACCCAGCGACCCTCCCACTCCCAGCCACTCTCCCACTCCTGAGCCATGACTCCCACGCCGACCTCCCTGCGACAAACCTGGCAACAACGCTGGCGCGATCGCACCACCGCCTCAGAAACCGTCGAAGACTCGATTCTGCTGCGGACTTTGGTGCAAATCCTCGTCAGTGTGGGCATTGCCTCCGTCTCCGTTGCCGCCGCTGGCGTCACCCAAGCGTCCTACTTCAACCTCGTGGCTATTCCCCTCGGGGCGCTGGGCGGCTATTGGAGTTGGAAAGCGCGATACCGCAGCAACGTCACGGTCAAATTTTTGATTGCCTTTGGCATGTTGATGGCGCTGGGGATTTTTTTGGCGGGGCTGGTCGGCCGCGAAAGCGACACCCGCATCCAACTAGCAGAGTTGTTAATTCACCTGCAGGTATTGCACAGCTTTGACATGCCCCGACGCAAAGACCTGGGCTACTCCATTGTGATCGGGTTGATTTTGCTTGGCGTGGCGGCCACGGTGAGTCAGTCGTTTACCTTTGCGCCGCTGCTAATCCTATTTCTGGCGCTGATTCTCCCCGTGCTGATTCTGGACTATCAGTCACGGTTGCACTTGCTGGCATTGCCAACGGGGACAAACCTACGCGCCACCCTCAAACCCAAACGGTTGATCTGGCTAACGCTATTGACCCTCGGTTTAGGCTTAACCATCTTTGCGGCCTTGCCTCGCCTGCCAGGTTATCAGATTCGCAATTTTCCCCTCAGCGGCACCATCGACTTTCAAGGTGAGTTTAGCGGCGATGAGATCTTCAACCCCGGCTATTCGTCTGGCAGTCAAATGGCGTCTGAGTTAGACGGGACCAATGGTGATAGCTCGCAAATTCAGGGCAACAGCCCTACAGACGGCCCGGGAGAACTTGATGACACTAGCTATTACGGTTTTAGCGATCGCATGAACCAAAACCTACGCGGCACCATGACCCCACAAGTCGTGATGCGGGTGCGATCGCAATCACCGGGCTTCTGGCGGGTGCTGTCTTTTGACTACTACACCGGGCAAGGGTGGGAATTATCTCGGCCCGACGAGATCGAACTCTTTCAGCGCTCTAGTGTGTCTTTTCGCACTCGGTTGCCGGCAGCGGCGAATCAAGTGGTGCGTTACAACACCGAGGGGCGTGAGCGCGAGGTCGTACAAAGCTACACCGTGGTGAATAATTTGCCGAACTTGATTCCGGCACTGTATCAAGCAGAGGATCTATACTTTCCCACCCGTGAGGTGGCGATCGATGCTGAGGGAGCGCTGCGATCGCCCATCCCGCTATCACCGGGTATCACCTACACTGTTGTCTCGGATGTGCCGTATCGCGATCGCACGCAACTGCGGGCCGCCTCGCGCAACTATGAAGATGAAATCCGGCAAATATACTTGCAAGTGCCGCCAGAGATTCGCGATCGGGTGCGGCAGCACACCGAAGCCCTACTCGCCCAATCCCCCAATCCCCTCACCGATCCCTACGAACAGGCGCTGTATCTTGCCCAGACTCTCAAACAAAACTACACCATCCAAACTGAGCTGCCGTTCTTTGCTGAAGACGAAGACTTAGTGGAAACGTTCTTATTCACCTACGAAGGCGGCTATCCCGACCACTTCTCTACCGTGCTGACCGTCATGTTGCGAAGCATTGGCATTCCGGCCCGACTAGTCACCGGATTCGGCACGGGTAACTTTAACCCCTTCACGGGTTACTACGTCGTTAGCAACACCGATGCCTATGCCATGACCGAAGTCTTTTTCCCCGGCTATGGCTGGTTTGGCTTCGACCCGATTCCGGGGCATGAGCTCATCCCCCCCTCCATCAAAGACAGTCAGACCTTCTCGGTGCTGCGGCAGTTTTGGAACTGGGTCGCGGGATGGTTACCCTCTCCAGTGACGGGTTGGTTAACGGGGGTCGTGACCTGGCTGTTTACGCTCTTTTCCCGGCTGGTCCGCTTTTTTAGTGAAGGGCTGGTGGGCTTTTTAGCGGCCCTGCTGGCGCTGACGGGACTCTTTTTCCTGAGTTGGCTGCTGTGGAAGGGATGGCAAAGCTGGCGACAACACCACCGCCTGCGTCAACTCTCTCCGATGGAGCGGCTCTATCAGCAAATGCTGACGTGGCTAGCGACCCAAGGTCACCCCAAACGGCCTTCCCAAACCCCGTTGGAATATGCCCAGGCCCTGGCACAAACCCCACAGTTCACCCAAGGCGAACAAGTGATGACAATTGTCCAGGCCTATCTACGCTGGCGTTATGGCCATTTGCCGGTGGATACTCAAACGCTCCAGCAACAGCTGCGTACCTTGAAAAAATCCTGAAGTCAGCAGGCCGTTGAGCCCATCACGGGCTCGACGAAACTGGCCTTATGAAGCAGGCTTTTGAGCCAAGATGGCGCGATGGCGAGGATCCGTTTCGTGGGTCACGACTCGCTCGTATCCCAGGTCGGCCAACGCCGCTTCGATGTCGAAGGTATAGTAGTCGTCGCTCCAGGGTTCCGTGCTTTTCATCAGCGTAAAAATGACGGGCGGTAGATTCTGGATGACGGGTGATTTGGGGTTGTTGTCAGCGATCGCCAACGTGCCGCCGGGCCGCAGCAGCCGCCACGCTTCTTGAAAAATGGCGCGAGCCGCCGTCCGGGGCAGTTCGTGGGTGACAAACTGCAGGGAGATCAGATCAAAGGAGTGGGACGGCAGCCCCGTATCTTCGGCGGCGACGTGGAGCCATTGCGTAATCTCGTGCTGGATATCGCGGGCCTGGGCGACCGTCAGCATATGGGGCGACAAATCCAGGCCGATCGTGCGGACGGTGGGCGATCGCTGCTGCAGCCAACGGTGCAGCGTCAGGGTAGAAATGCCCACCGAACAGCCCATATCCAACGCATCCTGCACGGGCTGGGGGAGATACTCCGCTAAGACCTGGTGAAAGCTGTGTCGCAGCCGATCTTGAGCCGCTTGGGGGGTAAGCGTTTCGTCGGGCCAGACCCGCAGCGCCATCGAGTAGGTGGCGGATTCCGCTTCAAACGCGGCCTGCCAACACAAATTGCCCGCCTCATAGGCATGAAACGGCACTTGATAATAGTCGGGGTAGGTGACCTGAGGATTCTGGACCTGATCAATGCGATCGGCGACCCCCGCAGCTTCGTACTCAGCGCAGGTTTGCCGCCAGGGAATGCCGTTTTTTTCCGCCGTTTTGATCAACACCTGCCGCGCCTGTCGCTTCATCAGCGCATACAGGGGTTTGGTCTGAATTAGCCGATTCACCACCTGGGAAAGAAAGTCATCACCAGCCCAGGCCGGTTTTTGGGGACTCGTTGCGGTCATGAGGGGCGATCGCTGAACACATCGCCCCTCATGCTACGCGATTTTGTTCGCCCGCTTCACCATTGCGCGTCAAAAATTATTTGGATTCAAGCGACGACCCCCACTATTCTGATTGAGCTGCGCCCCCGTGCCCCCATCAGCGCTATCTAAAAACGGCTGAAGATTAATGCCCCCAGAACCTGTAACTGAGGAAGCACCCCCGGTGGGGAATCCCAACACATTGCCAATCTCATCGAGCAGGCTGTCTCCTTCGGCAAAGGTCGTGACGCCTTCAGTCGCTTGGCCCTGATCGGCCAGCACTAAATTATCGAACACGCGATCGCGGGTCGCGACGGGATCTTGGCCCTCGGGCACAGTAAACACAATGCGGCAGCTCGCGTCGGCTTCCGTGGTGACGCAGACGGTGTTGTAGCCATTTTCCCGCCCGGTTTGGAGCTCTAGCAGCCCATCGGGACGATACATTTCGAGGCGACGGGCAATTTCGGTACAGCGTCGTTCGGCAGGCCAAGCGGCGCCCATATCTTCGGGGGTGGCCCAGGCGTAAAGGTTACCGGGCTGGCTCACCGGAACATACATCACCGTCGGCCGACCATTTTGCGTCTCGCAGCTGAAGCGGACTTCCTCATCGGGCAGCGCGACTTCATCATTGGTCGTCTCGGCCTCGGCCTCGGGCGTCGAGTCCTCAGCGGGATCAGTGACCTGAGCGCTCACCGGCAGCGCCACACTGGCGGCCAGTAGTCCCACGGTTAATCCGGTAGAAACCCAGCGGGTCCATTGTGTCGTCATGATTTGGTTGCTCCTTCGTGCGATCGCTAGCTACAGCATGCCCAATTTCGTTGACGCGATCGTTGACGCCAGAGTTCCCCAGGGCTATTGACCTTCCAGACTCGTGAGCGACAACTCCGCCGTGGCGAGGGGAGCCGAATCAGGACTACTCAGCGGGGTCTCAGCGGGGAGACTCGCAGCGGCACTGGGTAATGCGTCCAATGCCTCCCAGACCGTTTGTAACAAATCTTCGAGATTTTGCCGGGTCACCGCAGAAATCGCCCAGACCGTTTTGCCCGTGGCTTCTGCCATCAGTTCGACCAAGACCGCCGCATCTTCCGGTGACATGGCATCAACCTTATTCAGCGCCAAAATTTGCGGGCGATCGCTTAAGTCATGGCCATAGGCAGCCAGTTCCTGCTGAATGGTGCGATAGTCCGCCAGGGGATCAGGCGCGGTGGCATCCACCAAATGCAGTAGCAGTCGCGTGCGTTCAATGTGTCGCAAAAACTCATGGCCCAGCCCCAACCCCGCGTGGGCACCCGCAATCAGGCCAGGAATGTCGGCAAAAACCGTGCCGTCGCCCGTGGGTTTACGCACCACGCCTAAGTTGGGAACTAGCGTCGTAAACGGATAATCGGCCACTTTGGGGCGAGCCGCCGACAGGGCCGAAATTAGAGTGGACTTCCCGGCATTCGGCAAGCCAATAATGCCGACTTCCGCTAGCAACTTCAGCTCTAGTCGAATGCGACGGACTTCGCCGTCTAAGCCAGGCAGGGCATACTCCGGAGCCCGATTACGGTTGCTGAGAAAATGTTTGTTGCCCAAGCCCCCTTTACCGCCCGCCGCCACACAAAGCGTCTGCTTCGGAGTGATCAAATCACCAATCAGCTCATCTGTCTCGGCGTCGTAAACGGTCGTGCCGCAGGGCACTTCGATGTAGCGATCGTCGCCGTTCGCGCCCGTCCGATTGCTGGGGCCACCGCGTGCGCCCGGCTTCGCCTTGAACTCATGGGCAAACCGAAAATCCAACAGCGTTTGCAAGTTAGACTCCGCAATTAAATAAACGGAACCCCCTTGGCCCCCATTGCCCCCCGAAGGTCCACCCGCGGGGACATACTTTTCACGCCGAAAAGAGACCATGCCATCGCCGCCCTTGCCGCCAATGACCGTCACTTCAGCTAAATCAACAAACTTCACGATCGCGTCCCCTTCTCAAACTTAAATTATCGCTGTCGGCCAGCTTGGCCCAAACCGCCCTACGCCCGATGATGATGTGCCAGAGGCGCGAATCCTGCGGTGTTGACCATGGGAGCAGCTGAACCTGATCGGGAACTCACGGCGATCGCGCGACTCAATCGCCCTACCCAAACTGAACGACCGCTCTGATGGAGTCCATTCTCTATCCTAAAGTGAACCACTCAGAATAGCAGCTTTTATTGAGGAATCGAGAACCGCACCAGCCGCGCTGGGCAATCAGCCATAAAACGGCCCGGATTGGCGCCAGCCCAAGGCTAGAGTCCTGACCAAAACGAGAAGACTTGCCCCGGAAAGTCACAACGACCGAACGACTGATCCCCGGTCATCAACTGGGAGGCAATTTTCCGTCTACCCTCTAGGCTTCTTTGCTCAGGGGCAGATCACTGTGCCCTGGCAAACAAATCAAGCCATCGCCATGGGTGGCCAAAATTCCCTGCTGCCGTAACTTGCCCATCAGCCGCGTTACGGTCACACGAGTCGAGCCAATGGCACTGCCAATTTGGGCATGGGTCAGAGGAAACGGCAAATAGTAGCCTTCGGGCGAGGTTTCGCCAAACTCTTCGATCAGCAGCGTCAAAAAGCCGATCAGGCGATCAATGGTGCGCCGCTGCCCTAGGGTGCTCAGCCATAGGAGCTTGCGCTGATGCTGATGTCGAAACGCTTCTAACACCTCGCGCCGAAAGTGCGGCCAGTTGTCTAAATCATGCCAGTACAGCCAGATCACCGCAGTTTGATCGACATGGGCAAAACTTTGCAGCGAAAACGGCGACTGGGCAATAATTTCAAAGGGCTGCCCCGGCCCGACAAAGCCGAGAAAGGCCTCTTCATCTTGAGCCATCAACGGCGTTGAGGGACTTTCTTCTTCATCGGTGCTGACATTAACCCCGAGTTGGGCACTGCCCGTGAGTCTGACGGCTCCCCGTTGTACCAGATATAACAAGCCGGGGCGAGACGGAATTCGCTCATCTTTTACGAAAGTGCGGCACCGATAGTGTTCTTGGGCCCAGTCAGATATTCTCTGCCAGGTCAGAAAGGGCCGGGCCTGATTCGCCGATGATGTTGGGTACATATACGCTGTGGGGGATCAAGAATAAACAAAACTTCGCTGACTCGCGCCGATTATACCGATTGAGGAAGCGGGCTCTAGCTCCCAGATCGTCGAAAGACCGCCTTGGCAGGATCTCAATGATAGGAGGAATTAAACGGGGAATTTACGGAAAAATTCAAACTTAATTTATCTCATATTAAAGCAAAGCCTCCGTATGATCGCTAGTCAGGGGAGTATTACAAAATGCTGCCGACTCAGAAATGCTTACCCAGCCCCTCCAGGGGGCGCCCGCCCATCCACCGCCAGAGAGCGACCCAGCCATGATACGCCCTGACGCGAGATGGCAACCATCCCCAGCGATCAGGGCTTGGTTGCTGACAGTATCGCCGAAAACCCGGTTACAAACCATACTGTCGCATCGTTGCCTGGGCGGGGACGAGCGCTGGCCGCCCGCCGCGATTCCCCTCAGTGCGATGCAGATGAGCGCCACTGGGGGATACCAGTATCAATCGGCGATCGCGCATCCGGTCGCGGCGGCTCAGGGGCAGCCAGTCTTGACCGTCGCCCACGCGATCGCCCAGCACCTTACAACCCGCGAGCGGGCAATTCCGGACAGTATCGCCACGGGGCTGGTGGCGCAGGTGCTGCCCACCGGCAACCTGGAATTAACGCTTGCCCCCGTGGGCGTCGCCGCCTGGTGGCAGCAATGTGGCCAGGGCGGCTGGCCGGACGCCCCCCCCGCGATAGGGATCAAGGACGGCCCCCCGCCCCGGCCCGGTCAGTGGCCGCTCGGCGATCGCCTGCACCTGTCGTTGCCCATGCTCATGCAATGGGCTTATCGTTGCTGCGGCAAATGGTCGCTAGGGCCGCCCACGATCACGGAGCCCAGCCCCTTGCAAAGCACGCAGCAACTTGACCCGCTCACGGCGGTGCTCCAACCTGTGCTCATCCAATGCTGGGATCAGTTAGCTGCGCAACCGCTGGCAGTCAACCGCTGGCAGCAGTCCGGGTACGAGTTGGCCCAGGCCATTTATCAGCTAGAGGCCCAGCGATCGCACTGGTCGCCCCGCCTGTCGTCCTGTCCCGAGGCCGCCATGACCCGGGCGATCACCCAAACTTTTTTGGCGCTGTTGTTGCAGGTGCTCACCGGAGCGCCCCCGCAATCGGACCTGTAACTGTCTCAGCTAGCGTTTTAGCGTTTTCAGGCATGGCTCCGCTCTAAGGCTGGGGGTTCGCTATGATAATGGGCACTTGTCCTGGTGGTTTGGCCCCATACCTCCATGTCTACTCCCCGGCTTCATCCCGATACTATTGCGGCGGTGCGCGATCGCGCCGACATCGTTGATATCGTGTCGGAACATGTCGTGCTCAAAAAGCAGGGCAAAGACTATGTCGGGCTCTGTCCCTTTCACGATGACAAGTCCCCCAGTTTTAGCGTCAGCCCCACCAAGCAGTTTTACTATTGCTTTTCCTGCGGGGCCGGGGGCAATACTTACAAGTTTTTGATGGAGTTGGGGCAGCGATCGTTCACCGATGTGGTGCTCGATCTGGCCAAGCGATACCAGGTGCCGGTCAAAACGCTGGAGCCGGAAAAGCGGCAAGAATTGCAGCGACAGCTGACCCTGCGCGAGCAGCTCTACGAAATCTTGGCGGTGACCACCAGCTTTTATGAACATGCCCTGCGGCGACCGGATGGGGCCGCCGCGCTCACTTATCTGACCGCCCAGCGGGGGCTGACAGACGAGACCATTCAACAGTTTCAGCTGGGCTATGCGCCGGGGGGCTGGCAAACGCTGTATGCCTATCTGGTCGAGCAAAAACAGTTTCCCGTGGCGCTGGTGGAAAAGGCGGGTCTAATCGTGCCTCGCACCTCGGGCAGTGGCTATTACGATCGCTTTCGTGATCGCCTGATGATCCCCATTCACGATACGCGGGGCCGGGTGATTGGCTTTGGCGGGCGGGGCCTGACCGACGACGCCAAACCCAAGTATCTCAATTCCCCCGACACCGAACTCTTTGACAAGGGCCAAACCCTGTACGGCCTGGATAAGGCGCGGCCCGCGATCGCGAAACAGGACCGCGCCGTCATTGTGGAAGGCTACTTTGACGTGATTGCGCTGCATGCGGCGGGCAGTCCGACGGCGGTGGCGGCTTTGGGCACAGCAGTGAATGCCAATCAGGTGCGGCAACTGCTGCGCTACACCGAGTCGAAGCAGGTGATTCTCAACTTTGATGCCGATGCGGCGGGGGTCAAGGCGGCTCAACGGGCGATCGGCGAAGTGGAAGCTATGGCCTATCGCGGCGAGGTGCAGCTGCGGGTGCTGAATATCCCCGAGGGCAAAGACCCCGACGAATATTTGCAGCATCACCCGATCGAGGCGTACCAAGCCCTGCTCGATCACGCACCGCTGTGGATTGACTGGCAGATTCAGCAAATTGTGGCGGGGCGCGATCTCAGCCAGGCCGACCAATTTCAGCAGTCGTCCCAGGCGATTGTGGAATTGCTGAGTGAAATCGCCAACGCCGATACGCGCACCCACTATGTGCGCCAATGTGCGGAAATGTTCAGTAATGGGGACGGGCGGCTGGTGCCCCTGCTGGCCGAAAACCTGATGGTGCAGGTGCGGCGACAGCGGCGATCGCCCCAGGGTGAAACCGCTCGTCCCCGCCTATCCTTCACCCAAACCAGCACCCTCGAAGAAGCGGAAGCGGCCCTGCTGCGAGTCTTTATCCACAGTGCCGAGCATCGGCCCGAAGTGACGACGGTGCTCGATAGCCGGGATCTGCAGTTCAGTTTTTCTCACCATCGCGCCCTCTGGCAGACGCTCCGATCGCAAGCCGCCGCGCCACCCGATGAACTGATTGGCTGGTTGCGCGATCGCACGGCTGAGTCGGCAGCCTTGGCCCAAACCCAGCACTTGTTTTACCTCGACGAAAAGTCCCGGCGGGATGTGCTGCGGGCCCCCCTGGTGATTCGGGCGGCGGCGGCCTGTATTGAGCAAACCCTGTGCGAAAAGCGCTATCGCCACTTTTTGCAACTGTGGAGCGAGAGCAGCCATACCCAAACGGCTGAACAACTGGCCTATTACCAAAATCAGATCTATGCCGAAAAGCGCCGCATTGCCGAACTGGAAAAAGAGCGCCAGACCACCTTTGAAGATTTGGCTCGCCTGCCCTGGGTCGGGGTGGATGGCTAAGCCGCTTGTGGCCTCAAACGCTGTAGGGTAAGGAAACGAATTGTCGAGGTCAGCAGATGCTTAGCCGCCACTTACAGCGCTACGGGATATGGGTGATCAGCGGTTTGATCGGCGGGAGCACAGCAGCGATCGCCCATGCAACTCCAGAGAGAATCGTGATCGCCCCTTCAACGCCCCTCGCTGCCGCCGCCTTGACGACCGGAGCAGTGTCGTTAGAACCTTGGCCGGTTTCCGATCTGTTTGTCATTGACGTGCCCACGGGCTGGCTGACCGAAGCCCTCGCAGAGGAAGCCCGGGCCATGATTACCAGCTATGACGCGACGGTGCAGTCGCCGCAAGCCACCGACATTGCCACGGAAATTAGCCTCGTGTCAGAACCGCCGGAAACGTATGTGCCGCAGCAACTCGACACCCTGATTGAAGCTGCCCTGGCCGAAGAGTACGTGATCGATCGCTACGGCATCACCAGCGTGAGTGGCAACGATGCGTTTCGGCTGTGGCTGGAGCAGGTGCCCGGCGAATTTTCGCGACAGGTCATTACCTTCGTTGGCGACGCCGAGGGCCGCACCGCCAAAATTGTGTCGTCCTACAACGACGATGCCCCCGCCACCCGCGATCTCATTGTGCAGATGCACGGTTCTTTTCGTTTTGATTCTGCTGAAGAATAAGCTTGTTAGAGTGGAGAGCATGGCGAATCTCCTTAACAGCCCATGACCTCCCCCCGGCAGATTTTAGTGATTGTGCATCAGGCGACATCGAGTCCTGGCCTCGTCGGCGATAAGCTGCGATCGCAGGGCTATCACCTCGATATTCGCTGTCCGGCCCTGGGCGATCGCCTCCCTCACACCCTGGCTCATCATCGCGGCGCGATCGTCTTTGGCGGGCCGATGAGTGCCAACGATGACAACACGTTGCCCTTTATCCGCACCGAGTTGGACTGGATTGCCCTGGCCCTCGCCTCCGGCAAGCCCTATTTGGGCATCTGCTTGGGCGCTCAGATGTTAGCCCGCGTCCTCGGGGCTCAAGTAGCCCCCCATCCGGCCGACCAGCGCGAAATTGGCTACTGTGACCTAAGTCCGGTGACGACGGGCCGCCCTTACTTTACGCAGCCCATGGCGGTGTATCAATGGCATAGCGAAGGGTTTGATTTGCCTAGCGGTGCCGTGCATTTAGCCACGGGGCAGACCTTTCCCCACCAGGCCTTTCGCTACGGTGATGCGGCCTTTGGGCTGCAGTTTCATCCCGAAATCACGACTCCCCTGATTGATGAGTGGACGACCCGCGGAGCCGATCAACTCGACTTGCCGGGTGCCCAACCCCGCGATCGCCACTTTGCCGCCCACCACCACCACGGCTCCCACGTCGATCGCTGGTTAGAGGGATTTCTATCCCGCTGGCTAGACAGCGCGGCTTGGCCAGCATCCAAGTCGGCTTAGAGAGGCACCACAACCACTCGCTGCCTCGACAGCAGCACGAAGTTGGACTGCCCGAAACATAAACAGGAGGCTACGGCATGAAAATAGGCATGATCGGCACTGGCCTGATGGGGGCCCCCATGGCGCTGACGTTACAACAGGGCGGCCACACCGTCGTGGCCTACAACCGCTCAGCAGACAAGTTGCAACCCCTCGCCGCGCAGGGAATTCCAACAGCTTCGACGCCAGCAGCGGTGTTAGCGGCTGGTGACTGCACCATTTTGATGTTGGCGGATGCGGCCGCGATCGCGGCCACCCTTTTCACCCCCGAGACCCAAGCCGCCCTGAGCAATCACACGATCATCCAAATGGGCACCATTGCGCCGGACCAGAGCCGGGATTTGCAAGCACAATTGCAAGCCGCTCAGGGGCATTACCTCGAAGCCCCCGTGCTGGGCAGCCTGCCCCAAGCCCGTGACGGCAGTTTGATTTTGATGGTGGGCAGCACCCCAGACGAATTTACCCAGTGGCAGCCCGTGTTCCAGACCTTAGGCGAACAGGTGCTCCACATTGGCCCGGTGGGGACGGGCGCGGCGGTGAAGCTGGCGATGAATCAGCTCATTGGCTCGCTCACCACCGCCTTTGCCCTCAGTTTGGCCCTCGTGCAGCGCGAGCAGATTCCCGTCGAGACGTTTATGGAAATCGTCCGGAATAGTGCGCTGTATGCGCCCACCTTCGACAAAAAACTCAGCCGCATGTGCGATCGCAACTTTAGCAATCCCAACTTTCCCACCAAGCATTTGCTCAAAGATATGCGGTTGTTTGCCCAGGCTGCCGAGGCTGCGGGTCTGGAGCCCGCTCTAGCCGACACCGTAGCGACTGTGGTGCAACAGGCGATCGCCCAAGGCCTAGCCGACGCCGATTACTCCGCCCTCTACGCAGCGGTGAATCCTGACTCCTAATGAGGCGGTCAGCGATCGCCTCATTGCGCCTTGAGGGTCTCCCCGCATTAAACCAACCTTGAGGAGACCGAACTTTTTGCGACCAATGACGTCTACCGCCTTGTGAAGTCTTGGGATCCGCCGGAAAAATTCCGCGCTAAACTGCTAACCCCATAACCATGATCCAACGATCAGGAGGCTGTGATGTTGACTCGGGCAATGACTGTACTACCGCTGTTGGTGACCCCATTACTCCCCTTGGCGCTGCCGCTCACCGCACGGGCGCAAACCTCCACCGTGCAAACCACGAATCAATTGCGGGTGGTGGCGCAAACGGAGGAAACCCTCTATTTCAATCCGGATACGGCGTATGAATTGCCCCTGGTCGTCGAGTCGGCCACCACCATTAACGGGCGTCAATTTCCTGCTGGCACGGTGATTCAAGGACGGCTTGATCCGGTATCGGGGGGCTTGCAGTACACCGCGACAGGCATTGCTGCCGGGGGCCTGGTGGAGCCCTTTGCCGCGCTGTCGGATTTGCTGCCCGATGTCAAAGATCCGCGAGAAACATCGGGCGGCGCGATCGCCACTGATGCGGCCATTGGGGCAGCGGGCGGTGCCGTACTGGGAGCCGTGATCGGCGACGGCGTGAACTGGTGGGAAATTCTCGGCGGTGCCGCCGCAGGCGTGGCAGTCGGCAATGTCACCGCTCAGCGGGTCGTCATTGTGGAACCTGACGTGCCTATCGTGCTCAACGTCCCCACCCCCCGCTAATGGCCGCCCCTGGATCGCCCATTCACCTTGATTGATCGTCAAGCCGCTCGGCGAGGTTGAGCGTTAACCCCGCCGAGCGGCTTGGTGTATGGCGATGCGGACACCATGAGCAAATGGAATGCGGGCATGGGCGCGATCGCAGCAAAATATTTCGCAAAAGCGTCGCAATTTTTCACCCTTGAGCTATTTTATGGAAGCCAGTGGCAGAATCTTGGCCAAATAGTGGCAAAATAACTTGCTGACTGCGGTTGAGAGCGCTACTATGTCGCTGAATCTAGGGTGAACGGACAAGCTGCTTCCCCTAACGGTAGTGTGCATGTTCGATGTGAGAGTGAATCTATGTCTGCGGCCTTAAAATCTGAACCGTTAGAATTGCGACCCCGGTCTGCCCCTGCCGCGACGGCTCAACCGCGAGAGCGACGGCTCACCGTCGTGCCCACGACCCCGGCATCGCCCTTAGCTTTTCCCCCTGCTGACCGTGCCCATCGGCCCCTGTGGCTCAAGCTCCTGTCGGCGGGACAGCGCGTTTCGGTGGTGGTGGCTGGGATGACGATCGCGGCCGCCCTGTCGGCCTATGCCGTTACGGTCGATACCAATCGTCGCCTCGCCGTCGCGACCACCTCTCTGGGACAGTTACAAGACCAGCAGCAACAGCTTGTTACTGCGAATGCTGTGTTTAAGAACCATCTGGCCCAGACGGCACTCGCGGCCATGGATAACGGGACTCTGCATCCCAAAGATGTCATTTTTCTGGAAATCACAGAGCCATCACCAGCGGCGGTGGCGTCGCCCCCAGCCACTCCTGCGAAAGCCGCGATCGCCCCTGATCGGCGTTTTTTCCCCAAGGGCTACTAACTGTCCCTGCGCTTGAGGTTTGCCCATGGGATCTGCCCATACCGCTAGACGTCATCGCCGCCCGCCATCGCGAGTCGGCCAACGGCGACCATCGACCCCGCCTCCCCCAGTGACGCGATCGCGCTACAAGCGTCAGCAATTGATGCGCCGGGTGGCTCTAGTGTGGTGCCTGTTGCTGTTAGCGGTGCTGGGCCTATCGGTTCGCCTCGGTTATTTACAACTGGCTCAGGGTGCCATTCTTAGCGAAATGGCCCACACCCAACAAGCGCGGCGGCTCAATTTGAACGAGACGCGCCGCCCGATTGTTGATACCCAGGGCACTCCCCTGGCGGTCGATCGCGTGGTGTATACCCTGTACGGCCATCCGGCCCTGTTTCGGCAACCGATTGGCGTAGTGGCCCAAACCCTGGCCCCCGTACTCGACTTGCCAGCGGCGGCTCTAGTAGACGAGCTTAAGAGCCAGCAAACGGGCGTTCGCCTGATCGATGATTTGTCCGAAGACACCGCTCGCCGCATTCAACAGCTGCGCTTAGATGGCTTAGAGCTGATCCCCGTCCAACAGCGCTTTTACCCGCAACAAGACCTGTTTTCACAGGTGGTCGGCTTCATTAATGTCGAAGGCGAAGCTCAAACGGGTCTGGAAGCCGAGTATCGCGATCGCATCAAGCTGCCCGAGCCCAAACTGCCCAGCGTGATCGGACCGGCCTTACCAGTCTCCAACTTGCCCACAGAGTCGGCTCCGCAACAAATGCGGCTGACCCTCGACAGTCGGCTGCAACGGGTTGCCCAAGAAGGTTTACGCAAAACCCTGCGGCAGTTTGCGGCCAAACGCGGCACCGTCATGGTCATGGACGTTCACACTGGGGCGTTACGGGCCTTAGCGGTCGAGCCCACCTTTGACCCCAATCGCTACTTTGATGCAGATTTAGCCTGGCTCAAAAATTGGGCGATCACCGATTTGTATGAACCGGGCTCGACCTTTAAACCGATCAACATTGCGATCGCCCTTGAAGCCGGCGCGATCGCCCCCGACGATACGGTCTATGACGAAGGCCAAATTCAAATTGGCGAATGGACCATTCAAAACTCTGACTATGAAGCGTCAGGTCGTAGCGGCACCCTGAGCATCACCGAAGTGCTGAAATATTCCAGCAACTTGGGCATGGTGCACATCATGGAGCAGATGCCCGCCGCAGACTTTTATCGCTGGTTGGAAAAACTGGAGCTCGATCAGCCCACGGGCATTGGCCTCTCAGCCGAAAATGCTGGGCCGCTCAAAGATCGCGATCAGTTCGTCAACAGCTATGTTGATGCCGCCACGGCAGCGTTTGGGCAAGGAATTGTGATTACGCCGATTAAACTGCTGCAACTGCAAGCAGCCCTGGCCAATGGCGGCTATTTGGTGACGCCCACAGTGGTGGAGGGTATGACTGACGACCAAGGCAATCTCACCTGGCAGCCCACCCCCAAAACCCCCAAACCAGTCTTTTCTAGCGAGACGACGGACGCCGTCTTGAAAATGATGGAAGCTGTCGTGGCTGACGGCACTGGCAAGCCCGCCCAGATTCCCGGCTATCGCATCGCTGGCAAAACCGGGACGGCTCAAAAGGTGAATGAATTTGGGGGGTATGGGTCCGGTCGGGTCACCAGTTTTGTGAGTCTGTTGCCCGTTGAACAGCCCCGTTTTGTCGTCTTAGCAGTCATTGATGAACCCGCTGGGGATGATGCCTATGGCTCTACCGTAGCCGCCCCGCTGGTGAAAACGGTGATGGAATCGCTGGTGGTGTTGGAAGGTGTACCGCCTTCAGCTCCGCAAGCCTTAAACGGCGTCCTGTCGCCAGACTAAAAAATGGGCATCTCTAGCCGTTATCGCAATCCGCAGTCAGGTGCCGAGAGCCCAAAAGTTTAAAGCATGGGTACTGAATCTCAGTGTGGACAGCCGTCTCGGCTGTCCTTAAGCAAGCAAGATGCCTGCCCAACAAGGCTTGTAATTTGATCAAGTCCTGCTTCCCGGGTCTGTCGTTTTTCTGCCAAAGCGATGAACGGAGCTATCTACACAACGCTATGACAGTGAGATCCCGACTGTTTGCAGCCAGGCAATCGGGCGAATTTGGTGATGAGCGGTGATGTCGGAATCGACACTCAGAGGGCATCAACCCATTGGCAAAGGCGATCGCCCAACGCCTGCACCTCAGATTCCAGCGTGAAATAGTGGACACAGGCCCGCACACAGTGGGGATGCAGCAAAGTCCGCAGTAGTATATTTTCGGCTTCCAAATCTTTGACCAGTTGGGTGTGATGCATTGGACTCGGCTGTCCACTGCCATCCAAAATTTCAAACGAGATGAGGCCCGATGGCGGCGGCGTAGCGGAAACCGGCCGAATTTTGGGATGGGCTTGCAACCGTTCCCAAAGCGCGTGACTCAGGTCGCAGAGACGTTGCCAACGCTCGGCGGCGGTGCCCCATTGCTGATGCCGATCCAGCGCCGCTTGCAGACCCGCCATCAGCGGATAGTCGGAAGTCGCGACTTCGTAGCGCTGGCCGTTAGGCTGCCAACCTGTCGGATTGGCCTGGGCGTCGGTGTTGATGCTGCGCCAACCGATGAACGTGGGGGCGATCGCATCCCTCACTTCAGGCCGCACGTAGAGGCCGCCCAGACCCGCTGGCCCGCAACACCACTTGTGCCCCGTAAAGGCATAGAAATCCACCTCGGTGGCCGTCAAATCAAGGGGCATCATCCCTACCGACTGGGCCGCATCCACCAATACCCAGACGGGTTCAGGGGTGTGGGCATGGCAGAGCTGCACGATTTCCGTCAGCGGCAACAGTTGCCCCGTATTCCACAAAATATGGCTGACCACGAGCATCCGAGTGCGGGGCTGCAGCGCCGCCTCAATCACCGCCACCGGATCGCCTCCCTGCGCCGTGGCCAACACCGGGCACACATCCACCGCGACCTGAAAGCGACGGCTGATTTCCTGCACGGCAGCAATCACACCGGGATGTTCACAATCCGTCAGCAAAATGCGATCGCCCGCCCGCCAGTCCACCCCCCAGAGGGGAATGTTGCAGCCCACCGTCACATCTTCCGTCAGGGTCATGGCCTCAACAGGCACCGTCAACAACTCGGCTAACGTTTGCCGCATTGCCATCGCCGACTGCTGAATCCACCGATTCACGCCGTTGGAAAACGGGCCTTCGGTTTGCAGCGTCAAGTGGGCGTCAGTCATCGCGGTAAGCGCACTGTGTGGCATCGGCCCCTGCCCCCCAAAGTTGAAATAGCGCTTGTTGGCCAGGGCCGGAAACTCCGCACGGAGGGTCTGCAAACGGGCGGTCAGGTCAGAGGAAGCGCTCAACACCATGCTGCTCAGAAGAATCGACTTATTTACTCTACCAGGCGAATTTGGCCGACCTCGATGCGGCGATCGCACCCCCGTCACCCAGCGCCATGCCGACACCCAGCCCCCACGGACTGATGTAGCTCAGAGCTGAGAGCGGTCATCAGTCCCCAGAGCAGTCAAGGACCAGTACGGGTTGGGCAGTGCCCAACCCCAACGATTGCAGCGGCGATTGGCCGGTCACTCCTTAGTCTCGCGATCTCTGGGCCGTCATCCCGCTCAAGGTTCGTCATCCGGGCAGCGGGGAGGATAAAACCAGCACGATCGCCCGCAGCCAACCCATAATGCGGTATAACTGTCAATAGATTGGATTCCACATCTCAAATGAATCGGGATGCGGAAATCGGGCAATCTTTCAGTTTTGTGTCAATTCAGTGTTGTCATGGTGCTTTGGAAGCGATGCGATCGCCAAACTACGGCTCATCGGCCTTGTCAGGTCACGATGACAGTGGTGTGTGGGCAACCGAATCGCCCATTCCGCCTGCCTCAGCTCCGGCTGCAACGCTTGAAATCATTCCACCCTCATCAGTTTCACTTTGTCAGCTAGCGGCCCCTTTTTACACCACATGATGGCGGGGGGTGGCACCTTAAGGCCCCTCGTTGAGTCGCGTCGCTTGACTACCCATCCTGCCCCCGTGCTGGCCGAGCCCAAGTCCTATTGGGTCACTGACTTTTTGATGCTGCAATATCAGCGCTGCTCACGCCGGGCCTATCTCGACACCCATCGCGATCGCGCCGAGGCCGATCCGCCCAGCGATTATTTACAAAAAATCAAGCAAGACAGTGCCGAGCATCGGCAGGCAGTGTTAGAAGACTACGAAGGCTTTCAGCGGCCTCAATATGCTCCGGGAGACTGGCGTGCTGGAGCCCAAGCCACGGCTGCGCTGATGGCCGCTGGCGTGGAATATATCGTCGGTGGGGTACTGATTGGGGCGATCGAGCCCGACATTTACCTCGTGAGCTGCCCTGATCTGTTGGTCAGGCAGCATGGCTGGTCGCTGTGGGGCGACTGGCAATATGCCCCGGTAGACATCAAACTGGGCAAAAAGCCCAAGCTCGACTATCAAATTGTGGCCACCTATCACGCCTACGTGCTGGCCCACACCCAGGGCAACTGGCCCCACGAAAGCTGGTTGGCCCTGCGTGAAGGTCGATATCACTCGGTGGATCTGGAACAGCAGTGGCCCAAGTTTGGCACGGTGCTGCATGACTGTTTAAGCGATTTGCGCAGTCCCGCCGCCCCGGAAGTCTTTATCGCCCACAGTCGCTGTGACCTGTGTCATTGGTTTAGCCAGTGCTATCAAGCCGCGACCACTACCGCCCACCTGTCTTTGCTGCCAGGGGTGACGCCCGCCCGCTACACCCATCTCAAATCCCAAAACCTCACCACTCTCAGCGAACTGGCCCAGGCCCATCCCAAGCAGCTCGCCTACTTGCCCGGATTTGGCGATGCCGTAGCCGAAAAGCTGATTCACCAGGCCCAGGCTACGCTGTATAACCAGGCGATCGCCCGCACGCCGCCCAACGACGACACCTTTATTCTGTCGCCCCACGACCTGCCCAGCAGCGAGGTGGAGCTGTACTTTGACATCGAAGCAGCGCCCGACGTGGACGTCATTTATCTGCATGGCGTGTTAGTGGTTGACCATCGTCAGCAAACTGAACAGTTCCACGCCCTATTGGCCGAGTCACCGGAGTATGAGCAAGACGCCTGGGAACAGTTTTTGGCCCTAGTGCTGCAATATCCCCAGGCCCCGATTTATCACTTTTGTCCCTATGAGGCGCAGACGGCCCGCAAGCTGACCCAGCATTACAACTGCTTGGGGTCGGCAGACTTACAAAAGCTGCTGCGACGCTTTGTGGATATTCACTGGTGCGTTACGGAGGCCGTAACCCTGCCGGTCGAAAGTTATGCGCTGAAGCATATTGCCCGCTGGATGGGCTTTGAATGGCGCGACAGCGAGGCCAACGGTGCCCAGTCGATCTGCTGGTATAACGACTGGCTGACGACGGGCGATCGCACTCATTTGGACGCGATTCTGCGGTACAACGAAGACGACTGCCGCGCTACTTATCACGTCAAACACTGGCTGGCAGAATTCGCCAAACCCCACTGGCAAGCCGCATCCATCTCGGATCTGACCGTGTCGGCATAACCCCCCAAAAATCTTTTCCAAAACGTTTGACAAAGTGTCCATTCAAAGACAAGATATAGATCGCCCAATCCAAGGGCCTGTAGTTCAATTGGTTAGAGCACCGCCCTGTCACGGCGGAAGTTGCGGGTTCGAATCCCGTCAGGCCCGTTTTCAGAACTCACTTTCTCTTACACGTTTAAGCTATCGGCTGGTTTTGGTTGTCTAGCTATATTGCTTTGCGAAGGTGACCACAAAGGTCGGTAATTCTTGAACGATCTGCAATTATTTAGCTGCCGATCGTGTCGGTTCTCAGAGAGATTTGGAGCGATCTCCCCCTCATATATCGTCTCACAGCGCCCCCATCAACAGAGTTGCCTTGATTAGCCCCTATAACGGGCTAAAATAGCCGACGTTGGCACGTCGCATTCATTCGCTAACGGCAAACGCAATGGCTTCTCGTCTTCCCAAGCTTCTATTTTTCTTTTTACTGCTGCCTGTGGCCTTGGGCTTGGCGGGTTGGCAGGGCTGGGCTTGGTGGAGCTGGGCCACTGCACCGATCGCCCCGGCAACCGAATCCGAAACCGACAGTACCACTGATACCGTACAGATTCAGATTTCGCCAGGCACCTCTGGTCAACAAATTGGTCGTGATTTAGAGGCAGCGGGGCTGATTCGCTCTCACGTCGCGTGGAACTTTTGGAGCCGCTGGCAAGATTTGCAGCAAGATGTCACCTACCAGGCGGGCACTTACGCCCTATCGCCCACGCAATCGCTACAAGAAATCGCCAGCCAAATTCGCTCCGGCGATGTGTTGCAGACGGCGTTTACCATTCCCGAAGGTTGGACGCGCGAGCAGATGGCGGCAGCGTTTGAAGAGCGCGGTGCGTTCTCGGCTCAAGCTTTTCTCACCGCCACCGAGCAGGTGCCCCGCGATCGCTTTCCCTGGCTGCCCCAAGCCATCCCCCATTTAGAAGGGTTTCTCTATCCCGATACCTATTTGCTACCGGCAGAATCCGTCACCCCCGAAGGGATGCGCGATTTGATGTTGGAACGGTTTGAGGCGATCGCCCTGCCTGTATACCAACAAGGCAACTCCGACTTTTCGTTGCTGGAGTGGGTCACCCTGGCCAGCATTGTCGAACGCGAAGCCGTGATTCCTGAAGAGCGGTCAGAAATTGCGGCAGTCTTCAATCGACGTCTCGCCGAGGAAATTCCACTGGGGGCTGATCCGACCGTAGAATATGGCTTGGGCGTGACGCAAACGCCGGAGCAGCCGCTCACCCTGGCCCAAGTCAACACGCCTTCGCCTTACAACACCTATATCAATGTCGGGTTGCCGCCGACGCCGATCGCCAATCCGGGCCTACCCAGCCTAGAAGCGAGTCTGAATCCGCCCCCGACGGAATTTTTGTATTTTGTGGCTCGTTACGACGGGACCCATGTGTTTAGTCGCACGTTGGCCGAACATGAGGCGGCTCAGGCCCAGATTCGGGATGCGATCGATGGCATCAATCCTTAGTGTCGGTCAGGCCATGAGTCGATATGCTGAGGACACACATGGTCAACAACATTTCGTTTTTGGAATTTAATCAGTTAGAATCGCCGTCGCGGCCATTCACTGACCAATTTTATGTATTCTTGAGTCCTTAAGATGGGAGCCCGAGTGTGATGTGCAGTCATAAATTGCAGCCTAATCTGGTGCTGGGTCAGCCAGTGTTAGGCATTAGCCTGGAGCTAATTGAACAGCATCGCCTCAAAGGGCTCGTGCTCGACGTTGACGAAACTCTGGTCCCCATTCGAGAAGCTGAGACCACCGACGAAGTTCAAGCCTGGTTTGCGACGCTGCAGGCACAAGTGCCCATTTGGCTCGTCAGCAACAACTTAAACGAAACCCGCATTCGCCGGATTGCCGAAAGCTTATCCGCGCCTTACATCACTGGGGCGCGCAAACCCTCACGCCGCAAGCTCAGACGCGCCGCCGAGGCCATGCAGTTACCCATCGAACACATTGCCATGGTCGGCGATCGCCTCTTTACCGACGTGTTGGCGGGGAATCGCCTCGGCATGTTTACGATTCTGGTCGAGCCGATGGTGCCCCCTATGGGCAAACCGGGCAAATATTTGGTGCGATCAACAGAGGTGTGGCTCTCTCAAATTCTTGGAGTATCCTTGCATTCCGAACCTTGAATCTTGACTTAAGAAATCTTAAGAGCCTTTGCAGTAAGTCACCGATCTTTGCAAACCTTCGCAAAGGCGAAATATAAAGACAAAATTACAAAACCTTCGACACACGGCCAGCATCGGTGATTATAGGGTCAATAATATGGAGTCAAGCGCAATAAAGACTCTAGCTCATAAGAAAAGTTTGATGGGGATGCAGCCTAGTTTCGGCGGTGTCCCCATCACTATTTTAAAGTTAGGCCTCAGCCATCCGTTAACTGCGATGATGCCTTTGAAGAAGACTGGCCCCTTGCTATCACGATGGCGGCAATTGATAGCCCAACAGTGAGGCAGGCGGCGATCGCGACTGGTCAGGTGAGCAGCAAGATTACCGTTACACTGGTGAAGTTTTGATTTCCAGGGGTTTATGAATCATTCGTGGCATTGGTCTGAAGACACTGAACATGCTTACCTGACCACATCCCTGCTGAGTCGTTGGCCCCATGGCTTTTTTACGCGGCAATCTTGGCCTCACCTGCCCGATGCCTTGAGTCAGCAGTTAGGCAGCGATCGCCCGGCCTATCGCGCCAAACAGGTGCATGGCAATCATGTTTTAACGCCGCCAGAGTTGCCCGCCGTCAGCGACGAGAGTGAAGAGTTGCCGGCTGCTGATGCGGTCATGAGTTTGGCACCCCACCAAGCGGTTTGGGTCTGCACCGCCGACTGCACCCCCGTCTTAATTGCCGATACACAAACGGGACAAGTCGCGGCCGTTCATGCGGGTTGGCGTGGCACTGCGCTCAGCATTGTGCCGACGACGATCGCCAAAATGCAGGCCCAGGGCAGTGAGCTGTCACATTTACGCATTGCGATGGGTCCCGCGATCGCAGGCACGGTGTACCAAGTGACCACCCATGTCGCAGCTGAAGTCGGGCGATCGCTGGTGGGCCTGGATACCGAGATCGCCTCGCTAGATGACCAAGACCTGATCGCTTATTTACAAGATCTCCCAGAGCCGCCAGTGTTGCCAGATCCCCAGGAAGGACGGGTGCGGCTTGATGTCAGACGCATCAATGCGTTGCAACTTACGGCCCTGGGCATTCCGGATGAACACGTGGCGATCGCCCCTCACTGCACGTTTCAGGAGCCTGAGCGCTTCTTCTCTTATCGCCGCACCCGTGAAAAAAAGGTGCAGTGGTCTGGCATCGTTAGCTGCTAGGGTCTGGCGTCTTTTCAGCTGATGACGTGTCCGGGGGCGGCGGCGGTGCCCCCCCATTCCCAGCATTGGTTTCCCCGTCAACATTTTTGTTAGCGCGAGCGATTGCCGCCTTCGCCCCATTCGTCGACTTGGCCTCAGCCCCCATCACAGCGGGGTCAGGCGGTGGCGCTTCGCTCACTTTAGTCGGCAACGGCACGTCTTCCACCGCAGGCAGAATTTCAACATTGAGTGTGTTGGGTCGGCTGCCCCCCGAGAGGCGCTGCAGCAGCTTCGGCTTCGGATCATGCAGCAGATAAATCAAGCGATCGCCCGCCTTCCAGTTATCTTCTTCCGTCAGGGCCACCCACATGCGGTTGTTCCGCTTCACCACCAGGGGAATCAACTCGCCACTGCGAATGAGCGCCCGCAGGTGAGCGCGCTGCATCAACGCCCCATCCGATCGCAGCTGGGTCTCTCCTAACCGCACCGCACCAGTCCGCAAGTGATTGTTCCACAGCTTCAGGGCGATGGTTTTGGGGGCGATCGCTTTGCCTGATGCCGCTTTTTGAGCGCTACTGCTTTTACTCTTTTTCGCCGACGCATTCGCCGTCGCCCCGTCTTTCTCCAAATCTTCCTTGGGCATCACCGCCACAATGCGCGGCAGCTGAAACTCTTCCTGGGCTTGCTGAGCCACTAATACATTGACATCGCCATTGTTCGTAATGGTCAGCAAAGTTGCTGCCGAACCGATCCCCGCCTCCTCCAGCACTTCAGTATCCAGCGCACTATTCACAAAGACCGGCAGGTTTTCTTGCGCTGCCGGTTCGCAAGCCTCGGGATTGGTGTCAATGAGCGTCACCGTTTCGCCACTTTCTTTGAATAACCGAGCGATGAGCAAACTGAGGGGATTGCACCCGACAATAACAGCCCCGCTGCCATCACGATGTCCGGTTAGCCCTAACCCTCTGGCCAAAAGCCCTGCTGTGAGGCCTTGCGCCAGCACCGTAATAATGATGGTCAGAAACACTAGCGCCTTGATGGCATCTCCACCGCTAATACCCCGCTCCGTCAACAAGATGGCAAATAAAGACGCCACCGAAGCGGAGACGATGCCGCGAGGCGCGATCCAGCCTAAAAAGGCTTTTTGCCGCCAGTTGAGGTCACTCGGGGCCGTGCAGATGGCGATATTGAGAGGACGCACCACCAGCATTAACACGGCCACAGTCAACACAGCGCCCCGACCCAGCGCAAAGATACTGGCGATCGACAAATCTGCCGCAAGCAAAATGAACAGCACCGAGACGGCCAAAATGGTCAATTGCCCTTTGAATCGTCGCAGCAATCGCTCATCAGGAATCGACAGGGCTCGCAGAATAATCCCGGCCACCACCGCGGCCATCAAGCCCGATTCCCCCTGAATTTCTTGCGCCAGGCCATACAGGCCCCAGACGCTGGCTAACACCAAGAGGTTGCGGAGCTCTTCTGACAAAAACAGCGTTTGCTTGAGGAAGATTCCCAATAACACGCCCCCCAGGCCACCGATGAGCGCACCTGTGCCCAGGCGAACGGTCAACCCTGTGATGATCAATAGCGGATCGGCATCCCCGTTCAAAATAATGTCGAGCACAACCACCGCTAAAATCGCCCCGACGGGGTCGATGAGCACCCCTTCCCCTTCGAGCAGAGTGGCGACTTTGCGATCAACGGGCACTTGTCGCAACAGCGGGTTGATCACTGTAGGTCCTGTGACCACCACCAGCGAAGCGTACAAAAATGCCAGAGACCAAGGAAACTCGCCTAGCCAATGGGCCGCCATGCCACCCCCCAGCAGCGTCACGAACACACCCGTAGTGACCAAATTCCGGAGACTCGTGGAAACTTTGTCGAGTTCTTTGAGTTCTAAACTCAGGCCCCCTTCGAAGAGAATCAGGGCAACACTCAGAGACACCAAAACTTCGAGACCGATGCCTAAATCTGACGGTCGGATGAGGCCAGCACCATCAGTGCCTAACCCAATCCCAAACAGCAGCAAAAAAATAATGCTGGGAACTTTGAGGTACTCACCAATAACCTGTGCGCTGATGCCTGCCAACACAGTTAGGACAATTTGAATCGTAATGGCAAATGAGTTGTCCATAAGGGGGGTGCTGCCTGGGCTAGAGACCGACTAGCGGCAGCAGGTGGCAGAACGATCAATAATCGGAGCGGTCACTGCTGACCATTCCGATCTCACCCCGATGGGCAATTCAAAGCCAATTGATTGATGTCTCACAAGCACAATCCACATTCATCAATGCCAGCCAGTCGCGGTCAACTTAACTGTAATGTTTGGTCCGGTCGGGCGGCATCCCCCTGCTGGAATTAGATGAGTCTACTGATGTCGCTGTCAGCGGATCAGCGATCGCTTTATTGAGTCACGAGTGCTTCGTCAAGACGGCATTTTAGGGTGAGTCAGCCTCGCCAATAGCCGTCAACCAGCCAAGATGAGCGGACTTTATGCATTCGGGCTAAGCCCGTTGCTGCCCCAGTTGATCGCCTTGACGCCACACTAGGCGGTTTCAACAAAGTCTACCTAGCATAACATTTGATTTCAACGGCCCCAGCAATGCCGCCTTGGGATGCGGCTTCCAAAGGTGGTTTTGCCCATGGTTTACAACTTAGGAGATTGCTGGAAAAGCATGGCCCACTCGTAGGGGGTCATGAGCGCAGCGTCATACACCGCAGCCGAGTATTTTGGTTTCTGGAGATCTCCCTAAGCAGTGGGAATATCCTCAGTTAGCCCCCTCCTCTCAGCCATTCACTAGCAGATGCTGTTATTTTGCTAAACGGAATTAGATTCCAGATCATCCGGCATAGCCTATCTGCCACTAGCATGAACTGAACCTCAGCAAATGCCACCCCGACAAAAGCATCTTGGTCGGGTGAGGGGTGAGCGATAATATAACTCTGCTGTCCGTCACCTTTGTTTTATGTCAGCCTTTATTCGTCCTGATTTGCAAGCCTTTGCCGCCTACAGTGCTCACGCAATCACTGACGTCCAAACCCAACCGGCCAGGGTTGATCATCTCGATACCAACGAGTCTTCTTATGATTTGCCCACGCCGCTCAAAGAAAAGCTGGCCTGGGAATATCAACAGGTCATTCAGGCAAATCGTTATCCCGACGGCGGGCATGAAGAATTGCGGGCGGCGATCGCCAACTACGCGAGTCAGGCCATTGCTGAGACCAAACTGCGGGTGACGGCGAATCAAGTCACGGTGGGCAACGGGTCTGACGAACTGATCCGCTCATTGTTGATTGCCACTTGTGTGGGGCGTTCAGGGTCAATTTTGGTGGCTGAGCCGACTTTTTCGATGTACAAGGTATTGGCCCAAACGTTGGGGGTGGATGTGGTGTCGGTGGGGCGCGATGCCGCAACGTTTGAGATGGATCTGGCGGCAGCTGACACAGCGATCGCCACCGCCACCACCCCAGTACGGATGGTCTTTATGGTCTCCCCTAACTCCCCCACGGGCAATGGCTTAACCCCCGCCGAATTAGACTGGCTCCGCAATTTGCCCACCGACATTCTCGTCGTCGTCGATGAAGCGTATTTTGAATTCAGTCAGGCCAGTACCTTGGCAGAGGCGTTGAACCGCCCGAACTGGCTGATTACCCGCACGTTTTCCAAAGCGTTTCGGTTAGCCGCTCATCGGGTGGGCTATGCGATCGCTCCGTCAGAGATCATCGCCATTCTCGAAAAAGTACGACTGCCCTACAATCTGCCTAGCTTTTCGCAAGCCGCCGCCCTGATTGCCCTACGCTACGCCCCCGACATCCTGACGACCGTAGCAGAAGTGCAAACTGAGCGCGATCGCTTATGGCAAGCTTTGCAAAGCCTACCCGGCCTGCAGACCTGGCCCAGTGCTGCTAACTTTCTCTATTGCCGCCCAACGACTCAGCGTCTCGATGACCTGTTTCAGCAACTCTACGCTCGGGGGACGCAAATCCGACAAACGGGGGGTGGCTTACGCATTACGATCGGGACTCCCGCCGAAAATGAACGCACCTTAGCAAATTTGCACCAAGCTTTAGAGTCCTGACACCCTATCGACGACGGGCTTGACGCACCGTACGAGGAAACACCCCCACCAACATCGAAAACGCCTCATCCGGCACGCTATCAACGATGGCCTGGTCGAAGTAGGTCTTAAACTGCTCCAGAATCATCTGTGCCCGTTCTACTGGAATAGGTTTATCCGTAAAGTTTTGAGTTAACCGCACCCACTGCAACCGGATGCGGATCGCTTTTTGCTGCTCTTCGTAAGACTTTGGCTCCACCAAAGACAAGTTACCCAGGGGAGCGATGCCCTGACAGTTTGTGTCCAGTGCCCCTCCCACGGCGGCTCCTGGCCCAGCAAACTCAGCATGAAATTTTTTATAAACAACAATACCGTTGCGTCGCCGACTATTAACGACCCAAAGCTTGCCACTGTTAATTTTGTCCAAAACGATGTCTAGATCAGAATCAGATTGCTGCTTCACAGGGGGGGTAGCCACATCGTCTCGATAAGTCTGGGGCATGGTAGCTAATTCGAAGAAACTAGGGCTATGGGCAAATGAGCTTCACATGTAACCTAACAAAACTCTAGTAGCGATTTTCAGGTAGCAATAAGCCAGGGAGTTAAACCGTCCGGCTTAAAGTTCCACACTATTTTAGGGGACACAGCTAAGAAAACCGCGATGAACTCCGTGTTCTCTCTAAAGTTGCAGTAAAGTTCTGGTCAAAATTTGATGATGTCTATGTAAATCTGTCGAAAGCATTTGCAGGTCAGTCTATTCATCGCCATTTCGACGCGGCAATTTCACAATCCTGATTGTGGCTGCGAAGACAACAGCAAACCAACCAACATCAAGCCCTTGAGCTTGGCCCAACCAGACTGACAGCCTCCGGGAACAGCGGGTAACGGGTCTAGGGGATGCATCCCTACGGGAATTTGCGGTTATATTGCCCAAGGAACACCAAGCAGTAACAGTCAGCGCGCAATATTGATTTTGCATTCCCTGACAATGACAGGGCACCGGAGTCTTGTCACAACTGGCTTAGCGTCTCAACAGCAAACACACTCAGTCGATAAAAGTCTCTCACAGCCAAGGCTGCTGTAATCCCACCTGGCTGCCAAGCGTCCCTCACGGATAAGCCTAAAGCTGAAAAAACAGCTGACAGTGTTCATCGCGGCCCCGCGATTTGCAATCAGTAGCACGCTTGAGAGGTTCATCGAGACTTTATTGACAACTCAGGGGGCTTGGGTCACCATCACGACGTCACATCATTGGGTTTACACCAGCTCTTAGCAGCGGCTAAAACCAGCCGTCTTGTTCCAGTTCTTCAATAATTTGCAACCCCCGTGGATCACCGACATTTAAGATAGCGGTGCGCGCATCTTCCCGAACGCCGAGGTCATCTTCTTCAGCAAAGGTCTCAATCAATGCATCGATCGCAGTCGCATACACCACATTGGACGGTAATTCGCGACAAAGTTGCCCGATCGCCCACGCACAGTTGCTCCGTACCGCGGCGATCGGATCGCGACGCATCACCTCAATAATCGGCGGCAAGGCAGCCACCACAGTTTCATAATTCACGTTAATCATTTGCGCCAGGGCACTCGCCGCCCAGAGTCGCACCGCCGGAATATCATTTTTTAGCGCTTCGATTAAAGGCTGCAAAGCGGCGGGGGTATGACTATTGCCCAAAGCCCAAACCACGCCTTTGCGGACATAACCATTCCAGTCATAGAGTTGTTCGATAAGGGGAGCGATCGCGGTTGCATCGGAGTTGCGCCCCAGGGCATAGGCTGCACTCACCCGCACCAACGGACAGCTATCTTTCAGCAATTCAATTAAACGAGGCACCGCCCGGGGCTCTTCGAGCTCACAAAATGCCCGGGCCGCTAACATCCGCTGCTGGGCCTGAGACGAATTCAGCAACTGCAACATTTCCTCAGGATCGACCTGAGGCTCTTCAGTGGCTTCCCCAGCTGGCGCAATCTGATCAAGCGGATCGTCAAACTCAGCGTCTGGATCAATGATTGTGAGTTCGTCTTCGTCATACATATGACCACTTTACAGCACTGTTTTACGTCAATCGAGTCCCTCGATTGGGCAATTAGGGCTGACACCCACCCGCCTTAAAAAAGTGTCATCTTTGCCCCTCATTGACCGCAAAGTCTGCTTCACTTAAAAACCGTCACCCTTAGAGGAACAAAAAGCATGGCTGGGATATGGGGAAAAATCGGACGGAGTGGTAGTGCGATCGCGATCAGTTGCCTGCTGCTCACCAGTGCGTGTCAGTCATCTACAGAGCCCGAGACGACCAGCTCAACCGATGACACCGCAGAAGAGCCCACCACAGACTCCTCAGCATCTTCCCCAACGACGCTCGACACAACACCAGAAAGCAACGATGAGACTGGCCCCAGTGATGCTGACACCCCCCCGGTTGCCACCACACCCGCTCAGTCCTGTTCTGCCAGCGCCTTTATCGTGGATACCGACCCGGCTGGCTTGAATGTGCGCGGTGGTCCCAGTAGTGATTACGCGGCGCAGGACACCCTATCCACAGCGGAGCCGATCCAGGTCTCAATTGTCGGAGCCACAGGAGACTGGTTCTTAATCAACGAAGCCTGGAGTCCGGAGCAGCAGGAATTGCAGCAGCCCGGATGGGTCTATGCGCCTCTTTTGGGCGTCAGCACCACCAGCTTGAATATCAACAACCCAGAAGCCCCGACGACCCTTTATGCAGAGCCGGATGGCAGCGCCGCAGTCGTGGCTGAAATCCCTAAATATTCTGAAGTGACGCTGCTGAGCTGCTCCGGCAATTGGCTCCAGGTGCAAGCGCCCGATACGACGGGTTGGCTCGCGGTGGGCGAACAGTGCAGTAATCCGGTCTCAACCTGTCCGTAGATAACCGGCACAGCACTCTAGCTCAGGACTCAGGGTTTTATTAAATACAAGATTCGTCGGGCAGGCGTCTTCCCTAATCTTGAACAGCCTTCTCGGCTACCCACACTTAATTCAAACCCCATTGCTGAGTACGCTAATCCCTCCTGAACATTCCAAGGGTTCGGTCGATAAAACAGAATTACCGGATTAATTGCGTGGAAGCTAGACATGATTGAACTCTTAGCGATGCCTAACGATCGCGTCATCGGGATCAAAATCGACGACACCACCACAAACAACTTGACCAGCAGTCATTTGAGGACACAGACAAGCATTCAACATTGAGCCTTTTCTTGGCAAGTCATGAATAGAAGTCAATAATTTCAAATGTGTTGATAGGTGCTTTGCCTAGGGCGTGTCATTAATTCATTCCAGAAAGCTTGAAAGACCAGCAGTTCCACGCCCGCACTCGCCGAATAAACTAGGGGCTGGAATCCTTACAGGAAGAGTATTGCATCGATAATTGATGACAGCCCCTAGTATTTGGCGTCACAATGGAAATATTAGGGAGCAGCTAAGTTACTCATGGCGACTGACAACGGCTCGCGGCAGCGATCGCCTGACAGCAGCACGCATCGCAACTCAAGATGATCACTAGTCTCTAGGAGGAGGTGAATGATGACTCGGTTAGGTTTCTGGTCGGCACTGATGGTCGTCGGGGCAATCTCGGGTTCAGCAGAAATCACCCAGGCCCAGTGTATTCGCAGCAGCAACTCAATCCTTAACCGCAGTGCGGTCGAGGAGGATACTTCCTTTGTGAGATCCAGCCCTGCGAATAGTGACTCCAATTTCAAGCTAGAACTCGACCTCAACAATGGCCTCGATTTTCTGGAAACCGAGCCAGAAGCAGATGAGATGACCACTGAGGGAGGCATGGAGACGGATACGGTTGCCGTTGAGGAAAATGCCGCAACGGATGAGTTAGCGACTACCAGCGAGATTGACGAAGAGGCAGCTGAAGCCAGTGCAGTAGGGGCAGATAGCAGCAGTTCGGCAGCAGACTTGGACACGATCGATCTGCAAGCCCAGATCGAGATGTCTCGCGCAGATTATTTGAACTCACGCGCTAGTGAAATTAACGGCTGCGTTGAATAAGGCAGATATCTCGGCTGTTGAGATTAGCTCTGCCGACGACGTTAGTTGCTGCATAGTTGGGTTATTGTCGCTGGGCTAGGCAGACTGGGCAGCTAAAAAAGGTGCCGCTCCTAACAACTCTTGGGTGTAAGGATGCGCAGGCTGGTTGAAGATCTTTTCCGTGGAACCCATTTCGACAATTTTGCCTGCCTGCATCACGGCAATGCGATCGCATAAATACCGCGCCACCCACAGATCATGGGTGATGAAAAGATAGGTCAGGTCAAATTCGTCCTTGAGTTCCAGCATGAGGGAGAGCACCTGAGCTTGAATGCTGGCATCTAACATGCTGACGGGCTCGTCACAAATCACCAATTTAGGGCGCGTGATCAGGGCTCGGGCGATCGCGACTCGCTGCTGCTGTCCGCCGGAGAGATCGCCGGGATAGCGATCAATGTAGTCATCCACCGGAGTCAGCCCCACCCGTTCCATCATGGCGCGGACTTGCTGGTCAATTTCAGCGGCAGTGCCCAGCTGATGAATGCGCAGGGGATCGCCAATGCCTTGCCCCAGGGTCATCATCGGGTTCAGACAAGCATGGGGATCTTGAAACACCATTTGCATATCGCGCCGCTGCTTTTGCAACTGCGATCGCGATAACTGGGTGATGTCTTTGCCCAATAGTCTGACTTGCCCCGCTGTCGGGGGCACAATCTGCACAATCGTGCGAGAGAGAGTACTCTTGCCACAGCCCGACTCACCCACCAGGCCAAACACCTCACCGTGATACAGGTCAAAGGACACCCCATCGACCGCTTTGATCACTTGATTCGACTGCCCCCCTAAGAGGCGAGCCAGTGGGTTGGCGGAGAGGGTGTAGTGTTTTTGCAAGTTTTGCACTTCGAGCAGGGGCGCTGCGGTCTGTTCGACGACATCGCGAATGGCGGCCTGCTGCAAATCTAGCGCCGATTGCAACAGCGACTTGGTGTAGTCATGCTGAGGCTGCTGCAGCACCTGCTGCGAGGTGCCCAGTTCGACCAATTCGCCTTGGTACATGACGGCAACGCGATCGCAATATGCCGCCACGAGTGCCAGATCATGGGAAATCAGGATCAGGCCCATGTGGCGATCGCGGCACAGCCGGGTGAGTTCATCCAAGATTTGCGCCGAAACAGTGACATCCAAACTGGTCGTCGGTTCGTCAGCCACAATCAGCTTGGGATTCAAGACTAATGCAAGGGCGATCGCCACCCGTTGGCGCATACCGCCACTGAATTCGTGGGGATACTGCCCCCAGCGATCGGCGGGAATGTGAACGGCTTCGAGGGCCGCCAGCGATCGTGCTTTCGCCTCCGCTTTCGACAAGGTCGGCTCATGGGCCAACAGCGTCTCCAAGCAGTGATCTCCGATCGTCATCAGCGGATCGAGCCGCGTCATCGGATCCTGAAAGACTAGCGATACCGCCTCACCCCGAAAATGGCGCAGTTCTTGAGCCGACATCGCCGGAATCGAACGGCCTTCAAACGTGGCGTCTCCCGCAATGCGCGTGCCTTTGGGCAAGAGTCGCAGCGCCGCACGGCCCAACGTACTTTTGCCGCAGCCCGACTCGCCCACCAGGCCCAAAATATCGCCCGGTGCCAAGCTCAGCGACACATCATCCACCGCCCAAGCTAACTGTCCGGGATAGGAGACACGAAACTGATTCAGCGACAGCAAGCTTTCAGGCATCGGGGTTCAGCAGTCCAACAGTTCAACAAGCAAAAAGAGCAGGGAGGCTAACACTCCTTGCTCTTTTTGCAGTATGCCATGGTGTTCGGATGATTTAGGCAGTGAGGATTTAAGCAGTAAGGATTTAAGCAGTAAGGAGGGCGATCGCGACCAAACCAGCCGTGACCGCATAAAAGACGCCCACCACCTGTAGTTCTGACCAACCCGACAGTTCAAAGTGGTGGTGTAAAGGAGCCATGCGGAAAAAGCGCTTGCCTTTACCATCAGGGCCTTTGGTCGCCTTGTAATAACTCACCTGAATGATGACCGACAGCGTTTCGGCAAAGAAGAGCAAGGTCACAATCAGCAAACCGAATAGGTTGCCACTCAAAATACCCACGGCAGCCAACGCGCCCCCCACGGCCAATGAGCCCGTGTCGCCCATGAAGACCTTGGCCGGATTGTGGTTGTGAACCAAAAAGCCCAGGCAAGCGCCGCTCATCGCCGCGCAGAAAATCATCAGATCGGGATGGGTCGGCGCAACCAGGGCACCGAGGCCGAGCAAGGCGATCGCCGCCGTCCCCGCCAGCAGGCCATCCAAACCATCGGTCAAATTGGTCGCGTTACTCTCAGCGACCAACACAAAGCCCGCCAGCGGCCAGAAGAGAATGCCCAGCGGCAGAGTGAAGCCCAAAGGCAATGCGATGCGCGTGAGTTCTCCCGGTTGGGTGACCATCGCCCACAGACAAAATACCGTGGCGAAACCAATCAGTAGCGCCAGCTTCATCCGGGGCGAGATACCTTTGTTAGATTTGCGGCGCAACACCTGCCAATCATCGAGCCAGCCCACAAAGCCATAGGCCAAAGTCAGCAACCCAACTGCTACAGCTGTGGGAGACAACCCCGTTAGCAAGACCGCCACGAAAACCCCAACAGGCACAAAGAAAATGCCGCCCATGGTGGGAGTGCCCGCTTTCTTAAAGTGGGCTTGCGGCCCTTCTTCACGGATGAACTGTCCGGTTTTCCAGGCCCGCAGAATGGGCAACAGGCCAAAGCCTGCGATCGTCGCCGCGCCCCAGGCGATGACCAATGGCACAGTGAGAGACGATACCTGACCTAATCGATTAGCTCCGTCATCTAAAAACAGGCTGGTTAGTAGCGCCCCTACCGTCATCACAACCAACAGCATTTTTCCCGACAGGACGGATGTCCCCAGGGGTCTGTTGGTCAAAAACTTTGCATCCACAATGAATCCTGCTCCTCACTGCCTCTACACCACGCGGTTTCAGCGTTGACGGCTGTCGCCTTGCTGAATTGCTCACTCACCACTCAAATGGGGCAAACCCCAACGCCACTAAGATTAGCAGCCCATCATTGAAATTTCGGTCTTCTGTCTTCGATCTCCAAAGAGTCGAGCCCCCTTTCAGCAACCGCTAAGATTCTCAACATTTGCCCCGGCATTCATCAAACGGCTGAACAATCTGACTCCGGCACGGGGCTGAATATTGAGTGCTGAAAGGTTGGGCATACTTTAATCGCTACTTCTCTTTAGTTCAAGTAGAAAAACGATTTAATCGTCATCCCCGAGGCTGAGGTCGTCGTCATCGTCGAACCCTTTGCCTGAGTCGCCCATGAGATCATCAATCTCTTCACTTTCTTCTTCTTCTTCCTCATCATCAGCCACCGCCACCTCTTCACGGGGCTTGAGGCGACCGGTGCCTTCGAGCCAGGTCAAAATTGACGGCTCTTTTTGTGTGGGTAAAACGTCAGCAGTTTGATCACGGGGAACAATGCGTAGAGACGGGTTGTATGTCATAAGAAATCGAGTTCCAAAAAGCAAAGCTTTGGTTGAAGGTGGGCGCTGGCAATCAGCAGGATCGTAATCCGCATCATCCGCGACTGATATCCTGAATGAGGGTTGCCATCGCGCGGCTTTTTAGCCCAGCTATGAGTCTAACATCGGAGTGATAACTGACAAATGAGAGATTGTCAATTAAATCTCACGTAACCTTACACGCGCTCGCGATGGCGATCGCCACTGCAATCAATCCTCACATCATTGGCATATGCTTGGCAAAACTGACCTCTTGGAAGCGATCGCCTCGACGAACCGGGGGCTGTTAGCGTCGCCCACCGATCAGCAAGCCATTCAAAGTCTGGCGGCAACCCTCGAAGACCGCACTCCCCATCCTGAACCGCTCACCGCTACCGCACAACTAAACGGCATCTGGCGCTTGCTTTACACCACCAGCGATGAACTGCTGGGGATTGACCGCTTTCCCCTGTACAAGTTGGGACAAATTTACCAATGTATCTATATAGACGAGGCGCGAATTTACAATATTGCGGAGGTGGTGGGGCTGCCGCAACTCAGCGGCTTGGTCTCAGTCGGGGCAAGGTTTGAAGCGGTGTCCCAAAAGCGGGTCAATGTGGCCTTTGAGCGGGGTGTCTTTGGGCTGCAAACGCTGCTCGGCTATGAGAATCCATACCAGTTCATTCAAAAATTGCAGGCACAAGCCAAGTTTCCCTTCTGGCAGGGCATTGATTTTCGGATCAATAGCGATCGCCAATCGGGCTGGCTAGAGGTCACCTATCTCGACGATGATTTACGCATTGGTCGAGGTAACCAGGGGAGCCTCTTTGTTTTGCGCAAGGTCAAGGTCTAGCGATCTTGGTTAGCGGTTATCGCATCACCAGCATTCCCAGCGATGCCAACAAAAAAGGGGGCAAATGCCCCCTTCAGACTCAACTCAATTGCCAGTTAGTCACTGACTTGCGGTTAACCGCTTAACTCGCTGCCGAGCCACCGCGATCGTAAGTCGCCCAAAAGCTCGGATGTACCTTGCCCTGAATGCGGCTCCAGTATTGGTTGACATCACCCTCGAGACCGACATCAGCCGCTAGGCGCGTCATCATTGCTTGCTGACGACGCTTAACGTTGCGATGGTGCCCCATCAATAGGGTGCGAGCTTTGAGCTCGAGGTCAGCCAACGTCGCAGGAGCATCGGCAACCGTTGCCACCGGAGCAGCCACAGGAGTGGTTTCAACCGCAGTTTCACCCGTGCGATAAGCCACACCCCGATAGACGAGATCTAAAGTGGGTTGCTGCACTGGGTTCTTTTTCACCGAGCGAAAACGAATATCAACGCCACGGTATTTACCAACCTCAGCGGTGTTGTTCATTTCCACCACAGGTGGGTTGTAGTCGTACTGAATACCACGATAAGTCAGTTTCATGAGTCGCCTCCATACAGTTCCATGATGAGCCGGAATGTATTGTCGGCGCGTTCCTTCGGAGTCCGGTGCCCCCTACTTCCGTCCTCATCTCCTGAATGGAAACAAGAGGATGAACGATTTATCCTTCACTTCTGTATTATACGTTACCGTTTTTGAAAGTATCAATGAACCATTACGAAATTGTGAGGTTAGGTTCCCACACTTGCCGTGCCTAAAGTCAGGCCGTCATCTCTAGAAACGCTGTGTCAGCAATCATTATCGGGGAAATCTACCTGAAGCTTGAACGCACATTGAGAGCCAGATCGCAACTTCAAGATTTATGACATTTCAATGTCTCTGAGGGTGATCCATGTCTTTCCTGTGTGACGCAAGAGGGTAATTGCGCTGGAGGTAAACCGATAATCCGCCGACCGCTGCTCAAATTCCGGCCAAGCATGACGAAAGGCGGCAGGTTTCAAATCGCGAAAGGCCACTGTGAGGTGGGGGCGAAAGGGCCGATCGCGCGATCGCCGATCCACAAGGTCGAGGGTGGCGGCCAGATATTGACTCAGCTCTGCCTGTAACTGCATGAGCGCTGGCGTCGGCTGGACGGCCAGAAAAATTACTCGCGGCGGAAATGCTCCAAACCCTGATAAATGAACCGGAATCGGTAATGCCGAAGGACGAAAGGCCGCCAAGGTAGCAAACAAGCGATCGCGCTCCTCATCCGGCCAGGTAAACGGCGCTTGTAGGGTGATGTGGGGCGGCGATTTGAGCGCGGCTTGGCTGCGGTAATTTTCGCGGAAGTAGTGTTTCAGAGCCGTGGCTGCGGCTTGAATGTCTGGCGGCGGCATCAGGGCTAAAAAGTAGCGCGACTGTGAAGCATGAGTAGCAGAAGCAGTAACATCGGTCATCAGGCAAGCAGTAGAAACCATGGGGCAGAGGGCGATCGCGCTGGCGGGTGTGGCTTTCCGTTACGATCTATCGGGCAAGGCGAATGGGATCAGTATGCTAGTAAGACATGCCAACCCCCAGCCTGGATGGCCGGATGAGGTGTACAAACCGACCTTTTAACAGGTTAATGAATTTCGCTAACGTGAGGTTTATAGATAATTTCCATGCCCTGGTTCGTCAAAATTGAACGAGGAATCATCCACAAGGCGGCTTTTGACCAGCATGTGCCCGCCCATGTCGCCTATGTGAAAGACTTGATTGCCCAGGGACATCAGGCCCGTACCGGGTATTGGGCTGAACGCGGCGGCGGCATGTTGCTGTTTCAGGCAGCATCGCTGGCGGAAGCGGAGGCGATCGTCGCAGCCGACCCGCTAATTCAAAACGGATGTGTGGAATACGAATTGCACGAATGGTGCATTGTGGTGGAGTAAAAGAGCGCTATGGCGGATTCGGATAACGGCTACAAAATTCTGAGTGATAATCGCCAGGCCCGTCATCAATATGAGGTGCTGGAGACCTTTGAAGCGGGAATTGAACTCAAAGGCACCGAGGTGAAGTCGATTCGGGCAGGCAAGGCCAACTTGAGAGATGGGTTTGCCCAGGTTCGAGACAGCGAAATTTGGCTGCATAACGTCCATATTTCGCCCCATAGCACCACGATTCAGCAATACAACCATGACCCACGCCGTACGCGCAAACTGCTCTTGCACAAGGGCGAAATCCGCAAGCTGATTGGCAAGGTTGAGCAGAAAGGGCTGACTCTGGTGCCGCTTAAAATTTATGTGGTGCGGGGCTGGATTAAGGTGACGCTGGCTCTCGCTAAGGGTAAAAAACTGCACGATAAGCGCGATTCGCTAAAACGCAAGCAAGAGAAGCGAGAAGTTGAGCGGGCGCTGAAGAGTCGGTATTAATTCGGTATTAATAGCGAAAGGGCAGGGGAGCCAAGGAACTAGTAGAGTTCGCAAGGTCAATGGGTCTTGGTGGAACCGTGCGAATGGTCAACAGGCTGAATGCCGGGATCTGATGTGCTCTGGCTGTATCGAGGGCGATCGCTCAGACTATCGCCCAATCTTTCCCGGCTTTGAAAGTTGGCGAGGAGGGGAGAGCGATCGCCGCTGTCGATTTACCCCAACGTGCAGTGAGCTTCGCCGCCGTGCTCAATCCAGCCGCAGATCAGCCCCGTGGTCGATTGGGCAGAGGCACAGCGGCCATCGGCATCAACGACGATGACGCCGCCTTCGCCCTGTACGCGGTTGACCAGATATTCGATGCCCGCTTCAGCGGCAGCGGCCACATCCAAGCCACGCCACTGCATAAACATGGCGATGGTTTTACCCAACACTGTGCGCAAAAATTCTTCGCCGTAGCCCGTAGCCGACACCGCACAAGATTCGTTATCGGCAAAGACACCCGCCCCAATGATCGGCGTATCGCCCACGCGGCCCCAGTGGTTATTCACCAAGCCCCCGGTGGACGTCGCAGCAGCAAGATCGCCGTAAACATCACGGGCCACTGCGCCCACGGTGCCAAGCTTTTCGGCCATAGTGACGCGCTCATGGTCAAGGGTGATGCGCCCGGCCGCTTTGGCTTCTTTCAACTGTTCGATACGGGCGGGGGTGATGAAATAGTCTTCGTGGCAGCGCTCCAGCCCGCAAAGGTTGGCAAATTCCATCGCGCCTTCCCCCATTAGCAGCACGTGTTTGCCATGGTTGAGCACGTGGCGAGCCAGGGCAATCGGATTTTTGATTTCGCTGACACAGGCGACGGAACCCGCCCGCAAATCGGCCCCATTCATCAGCGCCGCATCCATTTCGACTTGGCCTCTGGCATTGAGCACGGAACCGCGTCCGGCGTTGTACAGCGGATCGTTTTCGAGCAGCGTGACGCAATATTCCACCACGTCGAGGGCGCGATCGCCCCGGGCTAACCGCTGGCGACCTTTTTCCAAAATGGCGTGAATGCTTTGCTTAAATTCTGCTTCGCCTGCTTCGTACTTCAAATCTTCGAGGGAACCGGATCCACCATGGATCATTAGGGAGTAGGAGTTAGACATGGATGAGTATGCAGCCCGTTCTACAAGGAAAAGTTTGCTTAGATTTACTTTCTAAAATAAATCTTAAGACACCTTCATCCTCATCGAAACCCACCCGGACATATCTGGCTTAGTCACTGCCCCCAGCCTGACAGCCGCTAACTCTCTTGCCAGATGAATTTGCCTTCGCGCCAGAGGGCGACCAGAATGCCGATCGCATATTTGGTAATCGTTTCGCCGAACAGTAGCGACACGATCTCGGTGGTCGAGAGCACGCCTGCAAAAGCCACCAGGGTAAACAGCAGCGTGTCGAGGGGAATGGACACCGCATTGCTGCCCGCCACCCGCACCAACCAGGGATAGCGCAAGAGCTTTTGATAAATTTCGGTGTCGGCGGTTTCGGCCAGGACGATCGCCAGAAAGCTAGCGGCAATAATCCGCAGGGGCACCGCCAGCACCGCGCTCATGATCACATTCGCCAGGGCCGCGATCGCGATCGTGCCGTAGACCCATTTGCGTCCAGCTCCGTGCAGCTTGTCGCGCTGGGTAAAGGTGATGCCAAAAATGAACGTACCGACAGCAACCTGACCAAAGATGGGGAAGGGGATGAACCAGGCAGCGGTGTAGTTGGCTCCCAGCGTGGCCAGGATGTAGATGAGGGCGTTGATAACGTATTTTCTCGACATAGCAATTTTGAGGGGACAGTCAATCGTGAGTTAAAAGCGTCTAGTGAGCAGCATGGGCAGCAAACCTTTACGAGGCTTCTGACATCGCCGTGGGCGATCGCAGGGCATCGACCACTTTTTTTATGAAACTGGAGGTGGGCACTGCCAGTAATAAGCCGAGAAAGCCCGCAAATTTAGCCCCTACCAACAGCACAACCACGACGACTGCCGGATTGAGACCCGTGACACCTCCAATCAGTTTGGGAGCAATGACGTTGTCGTTAATCTGGCCCAGAATGGCGGCGACGACTAGCACCTCGAGCCCCAGAGTGATGGACTGGAAACTCAGCAACACGCTAATGCCCAAAACCGCGACGGTGCCACCAAAGGGAATCAGGCTAGTGAAGCCAATCACAATCCCAAACAATAGACCATAGGGGACGTCTAGCAGGACGAAGGCGATCGACTCGGCGGTCGCCAAAATCAGCGCCAGGGTCGCCTGTCCCGAAAAGTAACCCTGAAAGCTGGGTTGCAGCGAATCGCGGGTTTCTTGTTGCAGGTTGGGAGGTAGCCAGCTGAGCAGGCCATTCCACAGGCGCTCGCCGTTGAGCACCAGCAACAGACTCAGCACCAGCGTGATCAACAAATTGAGGGTGCTGTTGATGGTGCTCAGGGTGACGCTAATGACCTGACTAGTGGCCGATTGCAGCGCCGACGATAGCCGATTGGCCGCCTGAATCGTGATTTCCTCTAAATCGAGGGGCAGGTTTTGCAGAAAGGGCTGTTCGTTGAGCAGCAGCAACTGGTTTTTACCGAGTTCAATCAGCCGGGGCAGGCTCTCGGCAAAGTCATTGAGCTGTTGCCACACCAGCGGTCCCAAAAAGATGACCAGCACGATCGCCGCGGCTAAAGCAATTAGCAAGACCGCCGCTGTCGCTAGCGCCCGTGACAAGCCCCGGCGTTGCAGCAAGGCGATGGGATAATCCAGCAAAAAGGCGATCAGGCTAGCAGTGGCAATGATGCTGGGGACGGGCTGTAGCAGTGATCCCAGGCGATACAAGAGCCAGCCATTCAACACAATTAGGGGAAACGCGAGGCCCGCGATCGCCCACTTTGGCAAGTTTGACAGCATTTTTTCTCATCCCGCCTTGGCTTATCCTCTCACTACATTAAACTGCCGAGTGGCCGGAGACCGTCGGCAGGGCGACGATTTGCCAGGAGGATGGGACAACGGGATTAGAGAGCGGTTAGATTTAGCGTTTGTTGAATTTGGCTTTCAAGTCTTGCAGAGTGGGCGCGGCCGTCGTGGTCGAGTTCGGGGGTGCAGCTTTGGACTTGCCTTGGCCCGATCGCCCTTTTTTGCTTTGGGGCTTGGCGGTGCCAGACTTTTGGGACGGGCGAGATTGACTACTCCCGTCACCATCGGGCGATCGCATCGACAGGCTAATGCGCTTCAGCTTTTCGTCTACCTCCATCACCCGGACAGTCACGACTTGGCCGACTTTGACGATGTCCTTCGGATCTTTGACGAAGCGATCGGCCAGTTGCGAAATGTGGACGAGGCCGTCCTGGTGAACGCCGATATCCACGAACGCGCCGAAGTTGGCCACGTTGGTGACGACTCCCTCCAGACTCATGCCGGGTTGCAAATCGGCCATGGTCTGAATATCGTCGCGAAATTGGGCGGTGACGAACTGCGATCGCGGGTCGCGACCGGGTTTTTCTAACTCTGCCAAAATATCGCGCAGCGTCGGCTCGCCTACTTCATCGGTGATGTAGCGTTTCAGGTTCACCTGTTGGAGCGGTAACCCTTGCAGTTCTTGGGTCGTGCCTAATTGCTTCGGATTGACCTGCAAATCTTGGAGGATTTGCGCGACGATGCCGTAGCGCTCGGGGTGAACGGCGGTGTTGTCGAGGGGATTGTCGCCGCCGCGAATGCGCAAAAAACCTGCCGCCTGTTCAAAGGCTTTGGGGCCAAGTTTGGGCACTTTTTTCAGGGCTTTGCGATCGCGAAATGCCCCGTTCTCGTTACGGTACTGCACGATATTGTTCGCCAACGTCGCGCTGATGCCCGACACGTAGGTCAGCAGCTCCGTCGAAGCGGTGTTGAGATCGACGCCGACGTAGTTCACGCAGCTTTCCACCGTATCCGCCAGCTTTTGTTTCAGCCGCTTTTGATCCACATCGTGCTGATATTGCCCGACACCAATGGATTTTGGGTCGATTTTCACCAGTTCCGCCAGGGGGTCTTGCAGGCGACGACCGATGCTGATGGCTCCGCGCACCGTCACATCCAAGTTAGGAAATTCCGCGATCGCCACCTCACTGGCGGAGTACACCGACGCCCCAGCCTCATTCACCATCACCTTGGTCGGCTTTTGGGACAGGGGCTGCAACACTTCGTTCACAAAGGCTTCCGTCTCGCGTCCGGCGGTGCCATTGCCGATCGCAATCAGCGCCACCTCGTATTTTTGAATCAACCCCGCCAATGTCGCCGCCGCTTTTTCTCGCTGGGCTTGGACCTGATGGGGAAAGATCGCTTCGTAGTGCAGGAACTGCCCCGTTTGGTCAATGACAGCCACTTTGCAGCCGGTGCGAAAGCCGGGATCAATCGCGATCGTCGGCTTCATGCCCGCCGGGGGAGCCAGCAGCAGATCCCGCAAATTCGCCTCAAAGGTTTGGATCGACTCCTCATCGGCCCAGGCTTTTTTCTCGGCAATGACGGTGTTCACCAGCGACGTTTTCATCAGCCGCGCAAAGGCATCTTGAATCAGGTCTTGGTAAAACTGGCGGAGTTCCGGTTCGCGGGTGCGAATCACGGACGACTCCAAATGGCGCAGCACTGCATCCGTGTCAAAGGCCAGCTCCAGGCTCAGCACGTCTTCCCGCTGGCCCCGCAGCAGGGCCAGCAGATTGTGAGGGGCGATTTTGCTGACGGGGTTGTCGTACTGGCGATACAGCTCGAACTTGGTGCTGCCTGCGGGAATTTTGTCGTCAATGCGCGATTGAAAGACGCCCGACTTCAGCAAATAGTCCCGCACCCACGCCCGCAAGTCGGCCCGCTCAGCCACCGCCTCGGCCAAGATGTCTGCCGCCCCTTTTAGGGCATCCTCGGTATTCTCAACGCCAGCTTCGGGATTCACAAATTCCGCCGCCGCTTGGGACAAATTCAACACCGGGGCGTCGGGTCGGTTGTGGTCAGCAAGGCGATCGGCCAGGGGTTCCAGCCCTTTTTCTTTGGCGATGGTGGCGCGGGTGCGACGCTTCGGTTTGTAGGGCAGATACAGGTCTTCGAGTTCGGTCTTCTGGGTGCAGGCCCGGATTTTCGCTTCCAGTTCCTTGGTCAACTTGCCCTGATCGGCAATGGATTTGAGGATGGTTTGCTTCCGGTCAGCGAGTTCCGTCAGGTAGGCGTAGCGCTCTTGCAGCGATCGCAACTGCACCTCATCCATCCCCCCGGTGCGCTCCTTGCGGTACCGCGCAATGAAGGGCACCGTCGCCCCCTCGTTCAACAGGGCGAGGGCAGCATCAATCTGGCGAGCCGGAAGGTCTAATTCGGTTGCCAGCAGTTGAGTCAAATCGGCCATGAACGCACTTAGAAAACAGCTATCAGGGCTGTAGTCTAGCATTTGCGTTGGGGTGCGATCGCCCTACCCCTCACGTCCCCGCGACCCAACTAAAAGCGTCGTTAGTTCGGCAATGGCCTGGCGCAGAGGAGGCAGGGGAGCTAGAGAGCAGGGGAGCCAGGCATCTTGCCTGACTTCTCGAACGTTGTATGACTGAGGCAAGCCCTCGACTCCCAACCACCCAACGCCCCAACTACTCAGCCACTCAACCCTAGTTTTGGGCCAGTTTTTTCTCGATCCATGCCACCACCTGCTTACCCAGGCTGACATTATCGAGGCGATCGATTTCGCGAATGCCGGTGGGGCTCGTGACATTCACCTCAGTGAGATAGCCACCGATGATATCGATGCCCACAAACATGAGGCCATCGCGGCGCAGGGTGGGGGCGAGTTGGTCGCAGATTTCGCGATCGCGTTCCGTAATTTCGACCTGGGCCACCCGTCCGCCGACCGCCATATTGCCGCGAAACTCGTTGCCCGTAGGAATGCGATTCACCGCACCAATGGGGTCACCATCTAGCAAAATGATGCGCTTATCGCCGTCTTTGGCAGCGGGCAAGTAAGTCTGGATCATGACCGGCTCGCGACCCTGCTGGGTGCTGATCTCGATCATCGAGTTGAGGTTGCGATCGCCCTGTTCTAAGAACAAAATGCCCTCGCCTGCTTTGCCCCCCAAAGGTTTCAGCACGGCGCGTCCCCAGCGTTCCACCGTTTTCGCAATCACCGCTTTATCACGACTCACAATGGTTTCAGGAATCGCCTGGGTGAATTGGAGCGCGTACATTTTCTCATTGGCGGCTCGCAATCCCTGAGGCGAGTTCATCACCAGTGTCTTCGTCGGGTCCACATAGTCCAGCACATAGGTGGTGTAGAGGTAAGGAATGGTCACCGGCGGGTCGGTCCGCATCATCACCACATCCATGTTTTCCAGCGGCTGGTAAACCATCTCGCCCAGACTGTACCAGTCTCGTTCCGCCAGCCAACGATTTTCGCCCAGGGTGACGGGCTTTAGGGTAACGGGTTGCATCCGCGCCATCGCCCGCCCCATCTCGACCCCGAGCCATTCAGCCGCCGTCACCCACACCTCATGACCGCAGGCTTGGGCAGCTTCCATCAGGGCGACGCTGGTATCGTGCCCCGGATCAAGCAAATGAATCGGATCAATGATGAAGGCAAATTTCACAATAAAGTCCTTTGGCTAACCCTGGTCGATTGTGGCACGTTTCACGCTGACTCAGCCCATCACGGGCCGGTGTCTGCTGCCGTTGGCGGCGGCGGTGGCCAGCGTTGATGCTGTCTCCATAGCGCCGGTCCCGCCATGGCTACACCCCTTTGTAGAGCACTTTGTCGTTCATCGCTGCGGGCGTCGGGGGCTTGGGCAATGGCGTGGCGCGATTCAGTTGTTGCACGCCGATTTGGTTCAGCACAATCCCGACGACAATGACCGCGCCGCCCACATACTGCGCCACGGTCGGCACCTCACCCAAGATGAGATACGCCGCCAAAACGCCCGCGATGGGAGTGAACGCAGTCGCCAGGGAAATTTCGCTCGCGGTGCTCTTTTTGAGCCCCGCAAACCAAGCTAGTTGACCGCCCACCACAATCACCGCGCTGTACAGCAGCATCCATTGCCACAAAAAGGGAGACGTCACATCCATAAAATGGCTCGGCTCGAACAGAACGATGGTCGCCACGAAGAAGAACACGGTGCCGACCAGGGTGCGATAAACATTGAAAAAGCCGAGCGGCACGGTCTGGAGACTAATTTTGCTAATCAGGTTAGCGATCGCCTGCAAAACCGCCGCCACCAGCACCAAGAGGTCGCCTTTGCCAATCGTGAGCCCCATCGTCGTCTCCACAGAATCTGGGCTAGCGGTGGGGAGCAATACCGTCAGCGCCACCCCGACAAACGCCACGATCGCCCCCAGCGCGACCGCCACATTGACTCGCGCCCCAAGAAAAACCGCCGACAGCGCCAGGGCTAGAGGCGCACTGAGCTGACTGATCAGCACCACGTTATTCACCGCCGTAATCGAGAGCGCCGTAAAGATCAGCATGGGCACCAAAGCCCCGCCCACAATGGCAATCAGGGTGAGAATCGCCCACTGCCGACCCGCCATCTGCCGCAACACCCCAGGCCGTAACTGCCGGTGATAGAGCATCCCTAGCAAACCTAACGCACACACATTCCCCACAAACAAGACATTGCAAGCCGAGACCGGATTATGACCATCGACAAAATGCGCGGCCCCTAGATCGGTGAGTTGTCGCGTCACGGCGTTGGCGGCCCCAAAAATCAAGACAGCAATGATGAGATAGACTCGCCCCGATACCAGAAAACCCTGACGTTGACGGTCCATGAAGGCAGATCCTTGACAGTTGAGCAGTTGAGGTAGCAGTCACCAGAGCGATTGCCCCCATGATGCGGGTAGGGCGACTGATGGCACTGTATCCCACGATGGGCAGCGGCAGTTAGCGGCCCAGCGATCGCCGAAAATCAAAAAATCGCCGCAGCAAATTTTGCAACCGCGTATTCTTGGCATAGGTTTGCTTAGTGAGCTGTAGCGCCGTTTTGCTGTTGATTTCGGCCAGGGTGGGATAAATGTGAATGATGGATTTCAGCGCCCCGACTTTGAGTTTGTAACTCATCGCCAACACCACTTCGTGAATCAGTTCCCCCGCCGCTGGCCCCACCATATGTGCGCCTAAAATTTCGCCGTTTTTGCGGGTGATGAACTTGGCAAAGCCGATGCCAGCCCCTTCGGCCAAGGCGCGATCGACATGGTCAAAGTCATGGCGCAACACCATCAAATCGTCGCCATAGCGTTTACGCGCTTGCTCTTCGGTGAAGCCGACGCGCGCAAGTTCCGGCTCGGTAAACGTAGCCCAGGGAATCACGCGATAATCGGCCTTCTTGGTCGGCAAAATCAACGCATTTTGCATCGCCACCGCCCCTTCATAGCCCGCCACATGGGTAAACTGATAGCCGCCAATCACATCCCCAGCCGCATAAATTTTGGGATTGCTGGTCTGCAGTTTCGCATTCACCACAATGCCCTCTTTGCCCACATCGACTCCGGCAGCTTGCAGGTTAAGCGATTCAACATTGGGCACGCGCCCCGCCGCCACCAGGATTTCGTCAACGGTGACGCGATCGCCCGTATTCGTCACAATCACCTTCTGTCCATTCTTGACCAGCACTTCCTTGGCCCGAGTCTCCGTCAAAATCTGAATGCCCTCAGATTCCATCTGGGCTTGCACGACCCGCGCAGCTTCCGGCTCCTCTTGCGGCAAAATGTGGTCGCGACTGGCAATCATCGTGACCTGACTGCCCAACCGCGCAAAGGCTTGCCCAAGTTCGCAACCAATGGGGCCAGCCCCAATGACCGCCAGCGACTGTGGCCGCTGCTCAATGCTAAACACGTTGACGTTCGTTAAATAGCCCGCCTCTTTGAGTCCCGTAATGGGCGGCAGACCGGGACGCCCACCAGTCGCAATCAAATAAGTCCGTGCTTTGAGCTGGCGGCCATTCACCTCAAAGGTTTGGCGATCGCGAAATTGGCCTTCGCCATAAATCACCTCCACCCCCAACGACTCAAACCGCTCGGTGGAATCATGCACTTGAATCGTATCGATCACCCGATGCACATGCCCTAGCGCTTTGCGAATATGAATATCGTGAATCGAGGCATCAATGCCATAGGTAGCAGCCTGGCGAACCTCGTGGGCCACCCGTGCCGCATGAATCAGTGACTTGCTGGGCACACAGCCATAATGCAGACAATCGCCCCCCAAGCGAGGCTCCTTTTCCACCAGGGCCACCTTGGCATTCAACTGCGCCCCGGCACTGGCAGCGACTAACCCAGCAGACCCGCCCCCGATAATCACCAGATCATACTCAACTGCCATGAGTTCTCCCTCGCTTGTGCTGTCTCTAGTTGTAAGCCTATTTAGAGGATGTGCTGCCTAACTGAGCGAGGGCTGAGAATAATGTTTAGAATTACCGAGCAGATGATGATGGATGGCGATCGCGGTCAATGGGCTAGCGATCGTCACTGGATAAAACTGTGTCTAACATGCCACATCTGCCGTGCCCCTTTGCCCCCTCTTAACCCATGACGGAAACTCTGAAACTCGCTGTAAATGGCACCCTGATGCGTGGTCTCGCGCTTAATCCGAACCTCTTGAACGTCGGGGCCACGTTTGATTGCGAGACCCAGACCGAACCTGCTTATCGCCTCTGGACCATTGATGATCAATATCCAGCCATGATTCGCGTGGCGGAAGGGGGAGCCGCGATCGCAGTAGAAATTTGGCAAGTACCCCTGGCGGGTCTCGGCATTGTATTGGGCCAAGAACCCCCTGGATTAGCGATCGGCAAAGTCAAACTCGCAACGGGGGAAACCGTGCTAGGCGTCATTGGCGAACCGCTCACCGTCAAAGACAAACCCGAAATCACGCAATTCGGCGGCTGGCGCGCTTACCAAGCCAGCTTAAAGCAGTAGTCACACAAAAACATCGCCGGGGCATCAATATCGACTCCCAAAAACGCAGTCTGATAGCTAACCTTAGCTAAATTAATAGATTGACTAGGGTGCTATAGTTTTAGGCAATTTAAGTTTCCGCATATGGTCACATCCTTTTTTTCAAGGGTCGCTCGGCGTCTTAAAAAACCGTTTTTGGCTGCTGCCGAAACGCCCACTTCTGCTGTTACAAACAACCCCTGGAATGCCAATGAACCCGTCAGTTATGACGGTATATGGTTAGGATGTGACACCTGCGTTAAACACATCCAACGCAAGGTTTCTGGGGATGAAAATATCCACTGGCTGACCTACGCCGTGGAAAAGTATTTCGGCGGCGCCATCGGACAATCGCCCACGGAACAAGACCGGGCTGAGTATCGTTGCCTAATCTTGGGAGCGAATGAAGGCCATGTCGAACGAGAGCTATGTAAGCATGGGTTCATCGGCGAAATTGTCGCTTCTGACATTGCGGATAAAGCCTTGGCCAGAGCCGCCGAAAAATCGCAAGCATTAGGCTACGAAAACATTACATATATAGTTGCCGATTTAAATCAAGACCTCACCGATATTCCAGGCACGTTTGACTTCATCATCTTTGAGGGCGTTTTACACCACATTGTCAACATCGAGCAGTGCTTACAACGTCTCCAAAGCAAGTTGCGACCAGCAGGATTAATGTTGGGTGTGGAATTCCATGGCGCTTTCCGCTTTCAACTCCCTGAGCATCAGGTCAGGTGGATTAACGCGGCGCTGGCAACTCTACCCAAATCTTTGCGACCCTTTACCCGTGACGAATTTGGCACTCACCCAGCATCACCTCAAGAAAATATGCGGGTTCACTATGTCACGCCCACCGCAGAATCTATTGAGCAATCAGATCCCTCTGAAGCCATCTGTGGTTTCCGACTTAAACAACTGTTTACCGAGCATTTTGACGTATTAGAACAAAAAGGCTTTGGGGGCGTCTTGCTGTCTTACATGACAGGGCATTTTGACTTTAAGCGAGCCAATGAAGATGCCTTTGCCAATACCTGGCTCAAAACCCTCATACAAATTGAAGACACATTAATTGAAACCGGGATTTTGGAAGACGAGTACGTTTTCTGGGTTCTCAAAAAGAAGGATTAGTCAATAGAACTGCCTTGAGATGAAGCCTTGAGGCGATCGCTGAGATCGATACAGGCATCTAGAGAATCTCCTAGAGCTGCCCTAATGAGTCAGGGCAGCTTAAATAACTCCAACTTATCGATGAGTTCAGATTATTCTGCTGTTATTAGGCAGGTAAACCTGGCAGTCAAAAGAAATCTAAGTATAAACTTAAGAATATGGTTCGAACCAAAAGCATAGATATCTATCTTGTCTTAAAGATGTCTTGGTCGAACCCTAGCGACCTCGGCTTTTTGGCCTAGGCGTTCTCTGTCACAGGTGACTTTCAACAGGTGTTTCCTTCACAGGTGGCGGTTAAACACCCACCTCAATCGACAACTAACCAACATGAAACGGACACCATGAATAAGTTTGACTCGTCTCAATTACGTCCCCGTCTCAACCACACGAGCGAAGGTTGGCTTGTGCAGGTATACAGTCGCGATCGCCGCTTGCTCTGCGTCCTCGAAGCTTCTCACGCCTGGACATTTTTGCTCGGCTGCGGGGTTGGCGTGCTGGTCGCGATCGGGTGGTTTAACCTCGCACGACATACTCCATCGGCGACCTATGTGCCCTCCACAATGCCGCCCCAAATGATGGTTGACTAGCGTTCAGCATCGTCACCCCCGGTGAGTCGCGCCAAAGACCTCGCCAACATAGACGCCCCACTTCGCTGACTCAGCTCCGACGTCGAGCCTCGCCGGAGTCAATTGTCGACGATGGACCGTTGACACCATTACAGGCATTAAACCCGCAGTGGTTTGCCGTCCCCCCACAGACCTCTCATGCCACACGCTATCCATCCCAGCGAGAGCCGAGGATGAGGGCTTGGGAAATTTCCCACCCCAAAATCCTTGGCAATGTGCGCGACACGAGTTGCTGTCACCGTCGGAGAAACTGCAAAACCCAGGCTTTGAGCCGTTTGGGGTTAGTGTCTTGACGCCCACCTACGAGGAGCATTCATTTAGAACAGCTCTAAGTTCCCATCTATATATAAGAAGGGTTTTAGAGCAGCGATACTGTCTCAGTTTGGCAAAAGGACCGACTGCAAGGGCAACACTCCGCAAGATAAAAAGCGCATCCTCACTTATGCAGAGGTCCCCGATCCCTTAGTCACACCCTTAAATCCCTGAGGAGGGCTGATCGGGACCGGATGCCTGAAGCGATCGCAAGAGCCCTGTTCAAACGGCTCAAAGATCGGGATGAGCCATTGCAGCAGCAAGAGCACAATTGAATGCTCAAGGCACCTCATTCACATTGAGGTCAGCCTGGCTGCCGAAATCAATCAGGGGCCAGAGTCATCAAATGCCGCCGCATTACCAAGTCGGCCGACTCTTGAGAACGGGCATCTTGGCAGCGATCGCCATCAACCCAACCAAGCTTTGGACAACCGCTTGCAGTGACTTGCAGCGCCATCCAAGAAAGAGAACACCTGCAGCTATATAGAACTCTGAATGAACGATGCCGCGATCGCAATTTACATCACCCAGAGATATGTCGACATCGACAAATAAAAGTAAAACTTATATTCCGGATTTAACATCGCTTTCTAAATCCGTGCCATTGAAACGCTGAAACTCGAACATTTCAGGATAGACTTATTCACATAGAGATTGAGTTCTTGATAGAGCTAAATCTATTGAAGGGGATATCAGACAGCTATCACCTTTCAACACAGTTCAGAGAACAGCGATCTCTGGAACAACTCTGTCGACAGGCTTTTGCGTAACACCTGTGCTGCAGGGGTGAAGCGCTTCACCCCTACTTTCTTCAAATCATTGAAGCTCATTTGTCATTATCATCACCCCTCGTTAAGAGGCGGCGGAAGGAGGTTTTCGTGGATTTTTTATCCGAATTTTTGACGCTCTTCTTATCCAAGTTGCAGTCCCCAACCCTTGGCTTTCTGATCGGGGGGATGGTCATTGCGGCTCTCAATAGTCGACTAACGATTCCTGACTCGATCTACAAGTTCATCGTCTTTATGCTGCTGATCAAGGTTGGCCTAAGCGGTGGTATTGCCATCCGCGAAGCTAACTTGGCAGAGATGCTATTGCCCGCTTTATTTGCAGTCATCATTGGCATCTCAGTCGTCTTTATCGCCCGCTATACACTAGCCCAACTGCCGGGCGTCAAAACTTTGGACGCCATTGCAACTGGTGGCTTATTCGGAGCCGTGAGTGGCTCGACCCTCGCCGCTGGTATCACCCTGCTAGAAGGGCAAGGCATTGAGTATGAAGCTTGGTCTGCTGCCCTTTATCCCTTCATGGATATTCCAGCATTGGTGACGGCCATTGTTTTAGCGAGCGTTTATGCCGGTAAGCAAAAGCGTGAAAAGTATCGCAAGAATGCAGAAGCCATTAGCAAGGGTGAATTCAGTGGCATGCAACCCGCTGCTGCGGGTGGATATGCCAGCGAAGCGGCGGTGCCTTCCGGTGGATATCCCACCAGTGATCAGCGTAGTGCTGAAGGCAGCTTTTCTGGTGGGACTGGTGGCGGTGCTGGCGCGGCTGGCATGCCTGAAGATGAGCGGGTGAAGATCTGGCCCATCATCAAGGACAGCCTGCAAGGTTCGGCCCTTTCCGCTCTGCTGCTTGGTTTGGCATTAGGTATCTTTACAAAGCCTGATAGCGTCTACGAAAGCTTCTTCAACCCTGGTTTCCGCGGCTTGCTCTCGATTTTGATGCTGGTGATGGGTATGGAAGCCTGGGCGCGACTGGGTGAATTGCGCAAAGTCGGTCAATGGTATGCCTTATACGCTGTAATTGCGCCGCTGCTACACGGTTGCATTGGTTTCGGTCTTGGCTACATCGCTCACATCGTTACGGGCTTTAGCCCTGGCGGCGTTGTACTTCTGTCCGTCATTGCGGCTTCTAGTTCCGACATCTCTGGCCCGCCGACGTTGCGCGCTGGTATTCCCAAGGCGAATCCTTCCGCCTATATCGGTTCTTCCACAGCGGTTGGCACACCAATTGCTCTGGCTGTCTGCATCCCGTTCTTTATTGGGCTTGCCCAAGCGACGATGGGTGGGGGCTAAGCTCAGACGGGGCGCATCAATAGATTGTGCCCTTCGTCTGACAACCCTTTAGTTCAATGAATACATGCGCAAGGAGGTACATTGCATGTCTAAGCCAGCTAAAAAGCTTGTGATCATCACCGAGAAAGTATTGCTGAAAAAGGTCGCCAAAGTTATCGAAGCAGAGGGGGCTACTGGTTACACCGTTCTCGAAACTGGCGGTAAGGGCAGCCGCAACGTGCGGTCTTCAGGCCAGCCCAGCGTGTCTGACACTCAATCAAACATCAAGTTTGAGATTTTGACCGACACTCGAGACATGGCGCTGAAAATCTCGGATACGGTTTCATCGAAGTATTTCGAAGATTATTCCGGCATTGCCTATATCTGCGATGCAGAAGTGCTGTACGCACACCAATTCTGTGGGCCAGATGGCTGTTAAATCGAGAGACATAACTCGTCTAAAAAACCGGGGTTAAGCCCCGGTTTTTTAGTGGCTATTTAGCAAATGCCAGCTCTTAACACAGCAAAACTTTAGATACTTCAAACAATAGAAAATCATCACATTTTGATGCATTAATGCCCATAACTGATACGAGCGATCGCATCTAATTAAGAGTTAAGCCAGCATTATCAAACATAAACTAAACCTATATCAAAACAGCATTGCTATTCACTCAAATTATGAGTAACTTGTAGATAGCAGTTATCTATCCAGCCTCAAAAACCATGTTGAAGTCATTTATCTTCAGCCTTGCGCCGAATAAAAAGTCACCCCAACAGCAGTCGCCTTCACCAGATATTCTCAGCCCATTGCGCCAGCGACTCAATCGAATTGAAATGCAACATCCCGCTCAGGCGCACTTGATTTGTCAGCTCATTCCCACCCAATGTCCCTTTGCAAAGAACATTCGACTGGGAGGAATGATGCAGTTCAACATACCGCCCCTTTGCAAACTCAACCCGCTATATGAAGAGGTGGTTAGCTTACGCTTTCGCGCGCTTTGCTATCTCGCAGAAGAATGTTCGGTTGATGTCTGTCGCTATTGCTGATCTAGTCTGCTCTGCACCACTCTAATGAAGCTCTGTGCTTCTTAGTTACTATGGACAACGCAACTTCTCCACTGCCTTGGTACCGTTGGCTCAACAGTGGCCGAGTCATTCGATTATTAGAAACCGTTCAAGATTTGATCGTAGTCTGCTTGTGCATTGGCCTATTTAGCTTTATGGTCTTGCAACTCAGAGAGATGGTGCTGTCGTTACTACCGCCTTTACAATTTCAAACGGTCACCTCTGACATTTTATTCCTGCTAATTTTGGTCGAGGTTTTTCGCCTACTCATCATCTATTTACAAGAGCATCGAGTTTCGATCGGCGTAGCAGTCGAGGTTTCCATCGTCTCCGTGCTGAGAGAAATTATTGTTAGAGGGGTATTAGAAACTCCCTGGATACAAGTGTTAGTGGCCTGTGTATTTTTGCTCGTATTAGGTGCCTTACTCGTGGTTCGAGTTTGGCTACCTCCCACATTTGATGGCGTTGATCCAGAACAAGTGATGTCTCGGCGGCATCGCTCCCGTGTCCAAAATTTTGAGCACAGTGATTTATCCCCTCCATCAAAAAAATCAGAGAATCTGACCGTTTTTGAATCCTATAACAATGGAATAATTCCGGAATAAAGCGTATCTCTGTTCAGCCTCTCATCCCCTTATTAATTAGCGAGAAATGCTAGAGCGATGAGATGAGTCTAGGCTTTGATCCCTGCCTTTCAATCTGAACGAGTTTGCTAATCAGCACTGGGGAGAGCTCCCTTCTGACTCCATGATCCTGCTATCATCTCTCCCCTTTTCTCTTGTACATAACGTATGACGAGGACTTTTTTGTTACGAAGTAAGTCGCCCCTCAGCATCCTATTTGGTTAAACGAAACAGACGTGAAAATAGCACCTTTGTGAGTGAACTCAAGGCTTCGTCACTGGGACCAACTAAAGGGCTCAATCGTCAAAGAAATGCGGTATGGTCAAACTGATAAAGATTTGTTTGTCACTCTGCTTTGTTTATGAGGGAAGCGACTAATCAGGCTTCAGAATTTATCGGGAGGCAGGCCGTTATTGCGACGATGCACCGCAAAGAGCAGGCGATCGCGCCCCTCCTACAGTCAAGCCTCGGCGTCTCCATCCACGTCCCGCCTGATTTCAATACTGATCGCCTCGGCACCTTTACCCGCGATATCAAACGTCCTGCCGATCAACTCGCCACGGCTCGACTCAAGGCTCAAGCCGCGTTAGACCTGACCGGCGGTGATTTAGCGATCGCGAGCGAAGGTAGCTTTGGCCCGCATCCCGAGATCCCCTTTGTGCCCTGCGATCGCGAACTCGTGCTCCTTCTTGATCGCCAGCACAATTTAGAAATCGTCGGTCAGGCCATCAGCACTCAGACTAACTATCGCGCTCAAACCGTTCGCTCTGTTGACGAAGCAGTGGCCTTTGCAACCGCAGTCGGCTTTCCTAAACATGGGGTAGTCGTGATGCCCACAGATGGAGCGATAGAGTCAGCCGCGATCGCCAAGGGCATCACCACAAAGCAGGAGTTGACCCAAGCCGTGAGCAAAGCGATCGGGCAGTCCGAGCGGGGCACCGCCCATATAGAAACTGATATGCGAGCCCACTACAACCCCACTCGTATGCAAGTCATTGCCGCCGCCACGGAAAATTTAATCCAGTTGATCAGTCAGCGGTGTCCGTCTTGTCAATGCCCCGGATTCAGCATTGCGCGACGGAATCCTGGCCTGCCCTGCGCGTGGTGCCACACCCCAACCCTGTTACCCCTTTCGGTGACCTATCGCTGCCAGCGCTGTGACTTTGGGCAAGCCAAAAATTTTCCCGATGGTCAGCAAACCGCCGACCCAGGCAACTGCGCCTACTGCAATCCCTAATTTGATTCATCGCCTTACGGCACAGCGGGAGTAACAGAGAAATCTTTCCGAACTGTGACGGGTTAGATCGCGCCGAGACTCGAAGACTGGAGATGCGATCGCTCAGTCACGTCTCAAACACCACCTTGCTTGGTTGGCGCTGCTTGGTCCGTACTCACCCCAGCTCCGAGCCGATTTAACGCGGCTAACACCTCATCCAATAACTCACCGGGGCCTTCACCCATATTCTCTTCGGCAGCAACCTGCAACTCTCTCGCATCGTATTCCCACTGCCGCAAGACTTCGATTTTCTCAGCGGTTGTCAACGTTTGAGTCGTTGCCACTGCAGCGGGTGAGTCAAATACGCTGCTGGGGTTGAGCTTGGCTTGTTCAAAATCCACGGTTTGTCGAGCGATCTTCAGACCCCAAACTAACGCGCCCAGACGGGCATTTCATCCATCCTTTGACTTGGATTGAGCCACAACGTCAACCTTGATCGCCGTAACCGCTACTGGCTCTTGGATAAACAGCAGGTATCAGCAAAATGAATCCCACCCGCCTAGAGGACAACATTATGGAACCCGAGACACCATCGAAGGGCTCAGGCAAGAATATATGCGTGGCTTAACTATTTTTCTTTGATTATACAAATAAATTATGTTTTGGTTTTGGAATTGACATTTTACATTCCTTCGTGCTGCTGCCACTATTTATTTAAGTTTCGTAAGAAAAAATGTCATTTAATTGAGGGCAATCTCATGGTTGCACTAGTTCATTCTTCTCCCACCTTAAGTCCGGCTGGACGTTTGACTTTGCAGGTCGAAAACATTGCGCCAGATACCACGACGATTCGCTGTTTAGATTGGGATCGCGATCGCTTCGACATCGAGTTTGAGCTCCAAAACGGGACGACCTATAACTCCTTTGTCATTCGCGGCGACAAAACTGCCCTGATCGACACTTCGCATCGTAAATTTCGCGACCTCTACCTCGACGCTCTGGAGCAACAAGTTAATCTGGCGGAGTTGGATTACCTGATCGTCAACCACACCGAGCCCGACCACAGTGGCCTCGTACAGCAAGTGCTCGATCGCGCCCCCCATGTCATTGTTGTCGGTTCTAAGGTGGCGATTCAGTTTTTAGAAAATATGGTGCACCAGCCCTTCGAGTCGATGGTGGTCAA
>NZ_QVFV01000003.1:300000-451727 GCF_004212215.1 Leptolyngbya iicbica LK | reverse complement strand
CTTAGTCTATACAATCACCGCTAGCTTCTGCTAAACGAGGTGTCTGCGATTCTCTGATAGGCTCGTACAAAACCCCTACAGGATTAGCTCAACCATGGGGTTGATGTTCATCTCGTCACGGCTCACTCGTTAACATCTGACGGCAAGCGGCGACACCCATGATTCTAGTCGGTCAGAGAGAATCCGCGCCGTTCTGGGAGTTGGTTGGCAATTGGGAACTCGGGCTGGGAAAGTGTCTTAAAAACGAGCGATCGCGGCTACTTTGACTCAGGTCAGATAGACCGCAGCAACCAATTTTTCTTGACCTCTAGAGGCATTTCGGCTCTGAATTGATCCACAAGCTGTCGGCCTGTTGGCACAGAATATTCGCCTGTTCTAGACTTAGATGTACTCAAGCAGCCCTGAGAGATGATGAGCTATCGCGACATGTGCTTCTACATAAATCAGGCACACACTCTTGGCACAATGTTTCTGCTGGACGCAGGCAACTTTGGGAGCGACTTCATTAACCACTGACTTATACAGCGGAATTATTATGCAGGGTCAACGTCTTACGTCCTAAGTACAACTAACCCTGAAGCTGGACAAGCATGATTTCATATGACTCTCGAAGCCTGGAGATTAGCTCATCGTAAATCAATTCATAATCCTTGTTTTCTTCTGGTAAATTGAGTCTTTTATTGATGTTTTTGATGGTTTGCTGTCTTTTGGATTCTGAGGTCAGGTGAGAACTCAAAATACGAAAATCGTAGAGTACATAAAATGGGAGTGCAACCTCTGAAAACCTAGGTGTTTGAAGAATATTTTCTAGCCACTTTTCAAGGAGCTTTAGGGATCGAAGGCTCTTAAGCTCGTTTTTACTCAGTAAATCTTTTAGTTCACTCTTGAGAAATCGAGCATCTAAGCTTTCAATCATAACTCGATTAAGTGCTTCTATGACCGGACCAACATGCTTTTCTTGCCAAAATACTGGTCGGTCAAGGTTCTCAATAACTTTACTTATTTCTCCTTCTAATGTGTGAAGATATCCTTTCCGCTCTCTCAAACAAGCTTTTACGACCTCTGACCTAACATGAAACAAAGCATTTTCAGGAGATGGGTTAGAGAACTGAACTTCTATCTGAGATTCATAAAATTCCGAGCATAAGTCATGGTCAGAATACACATTTTCAGATCTTAGATAATGCTGTTCATTTAGAGGCAGCTTGTCAATATCACCTAGCCACATGATTACTTTTCGATTTCTATTGATGCCGAAAGAAATATTGAAGTCATCTTTATTTTCGATACTTCCATAAGTTTTGGAAAATAAATCTAGGCGATAGTCAGGATGTTGAGAATATTTATTCAACACCGCAAGGTTGAAGAAAACTGGGGTTAGGAAGCCATCATCCCAAGGTCTTTGCAATCCTGGTATATTTTCATAGTCTCTATGATCATAGAGAAACTCTACTTTTCCATAATTAAAGTGTCTTTTGAAATCTTGCCTAGGAGATAGACGTACTACTGGTTTTGCTTGCTCTTTTGCTTGCTCACTGACTGTTAGTATGACTGCTTTTGTTTTTTCTGGAAAATAGTATGTAGAGCAGTTGTCACAACGCAGGAGAGGAATATCTGATAAGTATATGTTTATGCCCTCAAACACTATTAAATGTCTGTCAAAACAGAAGTCTAGCCAACCGTCACAAATTTCACAATAGTGGGTTTGAGTTTTCTCGAATTGTAAGTCAACCATTTGATCTGAAAAGCCCCTGGCTGGCAACTAAATTACCGCCCAAAATAGTTAATCTTGTGATAGTTAGATAGATGATTCACTTGGGACTTCCATTCCCTTGACTTTACATGGTAGATGATCTTTCAGCTACGTACCCACTAAGGTTGAGATTTATGAAATCCTTTAAATGGAGATTTTATGCACATGTTCGTATTGCGGCAGATTACAGGGATCGTTCTGCCGATCGATTTAAATACGTCCGACTGCAAGAAACTCGCCGCATCCTAATTCCTGATTTTGGTCGATCACAAGAAAGTTTCTACATCTTTTCAAGCTTAGAGCGCAACTGATACTGAACACTTTTCTGAGACCCTTCAGAGGTTACCTGACTGTTTCACCTCATTAACTCTTACAACAGTACAATCAGGAATCGAAACGCGCGATCGCTCTCACCCTAACCCCAAAACTATCGCCCTCTCCGCATCCGGGCCTGAAAAGATACGAGTTTGCGGATCTCGTGGGTAATGTCCTCCTGGTCTTCATTCAGCACGGTGTAAGCTTGGGCGTCACTCTGCATGAGCGACATCACCAAATCAGTGACCGCTTGGGGGTCGGTCGAGTCGAGTTGGATGGGGGCTCGGTTGTAGTTCATGACGTCCTCATTCATCGGCAATGCTGCACCATGCCACGCTAGCGAGAATGGCTGGTTCCATGAGGTATCAACGGCTAGTTTGCGGTCAGCCTTAAGCAAGAAACCAGAATTGACGATCGCGCATGGAATTGTGCGATCGCAATTTGCTCATTGGCGCGGAATCTCGCCCTGAAAATCGTTACGCTAAGTAACGGAAGCGTTGGGTACGGAGTGAAGAGGTTTGATGAAACGACTGTATTGGTTGGTTTGCGTTAGCGTTGTGCTCGGCGTGGTCACACTGTTGACCCCCCTGCCCAATCATTCCATCACGGCGGCGATCGCTGGCCCCATTGCGGCTCTGAATGCGCCTGCGGATTTTCAAAAACCCACCGATGCCGTGTTGCGATCGCAGCTCACCGACTTGCAATATTCCGTCACTCAAGAAGACGCCACCGAGCGCCCCTTCCGCAATACGTACTGGAACAACAAAAAGCCCGGCATTTACGTGGATATCGTCTCTGGGGAACCGCTGTTTTCGTCCCTCGATAAGTTTGCGTCGGGTACCGGGTGGCCCTCGTTTTCGCAACCGCTGGAACCCAGCAACGTCGTCGAACGGGAAGACCGCTCGTTCTTTATGACGCGGACGGAAGTGCGCAGTCGTCAGGCCGACTCTCACCTCGGGCATGTCTTTAACGATGGGCCAAAGCCGACCGGACTCCGCTACTGCATGAATTCAGCGGCGCTTCGCTTTGTCCCCGTGGCGGATCTGGCTGCCGAAGGCTATGCGCAGTACCTGCCGCTGTTCGACTCTGCCGAGTTGGATGCTGCACAAACTGATGAAACTGACGCGGCTTAGCGCGATCGCCCATCTCACCAGGGCATGGCAGGATAACGACTCACCCGCCCACGACCGTCTAGAGCAGCTTATTTAGCAGCGGTAGTTCGCTGCTGCGAGGCATGTTCCATGCGCTGAAAATCGCGGTTCACCTCTTGCCACAGCACTTTATTGTGGGGGTCCAGGCGCAACGCTTTTTTCAACGCGCGGCGGGCCTTGTCATGATGACCGTGACGAACTAGATAGCGCCCCCAGCGCTGATAGGAGATCGCTTGCCATTGGGTCACTTCCGGGTCGTCCGTGAGTCGTTGGGCGAGTCCATCCACCAGCGCGATCGCTCGGGGAAACTTTTGCGCTTGAAACAAGAGTTGCAGTTGGTCAAAGCCCTTTTGTTTCAATGCCTGATCTTCGGGGGTGAGATTGGGATTTACCTGCACCGTCACCTTCGACGCGGCAGTCTTGTGAATCGTGACTTTGGGCCGCGATGGTGACGCGGTGGTCTGTGACGTGGTGACCGTCGCCGCGACCGTTGCCGTGGTCACGGTGGGCATCGCGTCGGCCAGCGCCTGATACGCCTTGGTGATGCGGATAAACTTATCCTCAGCCTCGCGATCGCCCGGATTCATATCCGGATGATAACGCCGCGCCAGTCGCCGATATGACGCTTTGACCTCGGCAAAACTCGCATCCGACCGCAGCCCCAACACTCTGAGTTCATCTACCAGTTGCCTGCGCACCGCTGCCGTTGCCTCCTGTTACTCGCTTGACCTAAGTGACGCCAAGATTGGCCTCAGGTTAACTGATCAATCACAATTGCGCTCAAAAATATGGATAAGTCTACCGATTAATTGTCAAAACGGTGCAAGTTTATCCGCATGTTGCAGGCATCGAGACGGTAATGCCAAGGGCGGGCTCTCCCGTGCCCGCCTGCCAACGCGACCGGGGCAGGGAGATTGCATTTGATGGGAATGGTCATCTGGGCGCTTCACGGCGAGCCATCTATGGTCGCGTGGGGGCAGCAAAAGCGGCCAAAAGCTTGATTCGGTCAGGCTTTCAACTTCCTGTGGCAGTCCGTCATCAGACTCTGAGCCAGTCATGATCAACGCTTTTTCTTTTTGCCCTTTTTCTTCTTCTTGCTAGCAGCGGGAGTCCCAAAGCCTGGCTTGGCCTCAGGGGTGGCGCTCTTTTTGCCCGCTAGCAGGTCATCAAAGCCGGGGGGACGGCTGTCGGGAAAGGCACTCGGATCGACCGGCAGGCCCGTCTCAAAGGCATTCGGCTTGTCCATCCGCTGGAGGACGTCGATCATGTCTCGCATTCGCTGCATTTCTGGAGGAAGTGCCGGCGTGAGTTCTTCTTCCGTAAAGTCAGACTCTGATTTCAGACCGAGCTCCACTTGGGCACCAGGCCAAGTGGCCGTAATGAATTCATCAATTTGTCCCGCCGCATAGGCCTGTTCCAGCAATTCAGCCGCTTCTGTCGCTTTGAGTCTTAATAAACCGATCGCGAGAAAGGAGTTGTTATCAACCTGATTGGTCGCATAGGTTTCCAGCAGTTGCATCAGAATTGAGACGACTTGGTCGCGACTCTCGGAAAACTTTTCGGGCACCTTATACAGCCCTTCGATCAGCGGCAAAATGCGGTTTTCAGTCGCGAGGTTAGCTTCAATCAGTTGGGTGACGGGCTCAATAACCGGGGGACCCCAGGCCTCAATCATGTCGATGAACTCTTCGCCGACCCATTCATCCAACTCCGATTGCAACAGGTCGATGGTGTGCGCTCCAAAGATGTCGAGCGATCGCAGTTGGTACAGCGATCGCCAGGCGTGAATGGGGGCGCACCAGGCGGTTTCCAGGTCAATGTAGTCGGGCAATGGCGGCGGATTGTCGGGATCATATGCGGCTAAGGCCGTATCCTTCATCAACTCCAGCAAAGCGGGCACATGCTCAGCCGTAAACCCAAACTCGCTTACATAGTCGGGCCAGTCGGGGAGCCTGACGGGTTTAACGGCTTCGTAGCTCAGCAGTTGGGCAACCGGAGGGGAATAGTTATGAGTCATGGGCGCACTTCAGATAATCAGCGTCAGGCGTCAGTGGAATTGGCCACACCATTCTAAAACGCGGTTCCAAGCCCACCAAGGGTCAGGGTCGTGGGCGATCGCTTGCCCCCGGCGACTACTGACGTACCCGACATGCCCCCCTTGGGACGTTAGACACAGATCAATTTGGGGATTGTGGGCGCAGGCCACTTGCAGGTCCGGAATCAGAGCGGGTGCAAACAGCGGATCATCCGCCGCGTAGAGAATGAGCGTCGGTTTGGCCAGATGCGGCAATAGCGACAACGCGCTGCTGGCCGTGTAATAGTCTGTCACCGAGTCAAAGCCTAGTGGTCCAATGACCAACTCTTCATCGAAGGTCCAAATGCTATTGGCCCGTTCAATCGCTGCTGGGTCAAACTGCTCTGGATGGGCCTGATTTAGTTGCCACGCCAGCTTTTGCAAATTGCTGGCGATGCTCTGTTCCATGAATTTACCGATGGGGTGTGAGGTCAGATAGCGCAGCGATCGCACCGAATCGAGACTCGGACAAATCACCGCCCCGCCTTGAATTTCGTCCGGCGAAATGAGAGCGCGATCGGCGGTTTGTGCTGCCTTGACGCCCCACAAGGCCAGCTGTCCCCCCAACGAATACCCCATAAACCAAAAGGGGGCAGGGCAGCCTAACGCTTTGGCTTGGGCCGCAATGCGCACAAAGTCCTCGCCTTCATACAGACCGTCGGAGGTCACCGCTGGCGACAGCGTGGCCGTTTTGCCGTGTGCCCGCCAGTCAAACAACACAACGGCATAGCCCGCCGCGATCGCCTTGCGTCCCAAAATTCTCAGAAACCACTGATTGTCTAAATCGCCGGTAATGCCGTAGGTGGCAATAATAGTTCCCTTAGGCTGCGGTGGCCGAGCCCAGATGCCATAAATCGGCACGTCTTTTGCCCCCGTAAAGATGTGGCTCTCGTAATGGGGCTCGGCCACCGAGGTTTGCCACTCCCAAATCTGGGGCGCAATTTTAGCGATGTAAGCCGTCATGACCATCCCGTTAGCAAGATACCAGGGCGGCAAAAACGGTGGAAATGTAGACACATCAATCCGTGAATTTCTCATACGATCTCAGGATTTCGCCAACTCCAGCAGTCCATCAGGGACCCGGTCCCTCGGTTCAGACCTCAAGGTTGCGGGTATCCCGGCAGGGACCGGGTCCCTCAGTGCCCGCGATATCCCCTTTTTTATTCTTGGGTCTGAACGGGGCGTGATTAGCTGGCAGCTGACTCGGTAGACTCGCCCGCTGCTTCGCCCCAGATGGCTTCTAAACGTTGGTCGCGGCCGCAGGCATAGCGGTAGACCTTGTAGCGCACCGGATGGGTTTGATAATAATTCTGGTGGTAATCTTCGGCTGGGTAAAAAGTTGATGCGGCGAGGATTTCAGTGGCGATCGCCTGGTCGAATTGGGTGGCTGCGAGGGCCTGCTTCGAAGTTTCAGCCGCGGCCGCTTGCTGCTCATCCGCATAAAAAATGACCGAGCGATACTGGCTGCCTTTGTCACAAAACTGACCGCGACTATCTACCGGATCGACGTTGTGCCAGAAGACCTCTAACAATTGGTCATAACTGATCTGAGCCGGGTCATACGCCACTTTCACCGCTTCGACATGTCCGGTTCCGCCGCCCGAAACTTGCATATAACTGGGGTTGGCTACCGTGCCTCCGGTGTAGCCCGAAGTCGTGCTGATGACGCCAGGTAACTCGTCAAAGGGCTTTTCCATACACCAAAAGCAGCCGCCCGCAAAAATCGCAGTGGCGGTCTCGGCCCCGTTGACGGCACTGGCGCTGTTCGCCGAAGCGATCGCTCCATTAGCAGCCCAACCAGGCGAGGCAAACGCTAGCGTCAAACTCAAAATACCGGCAATCAGACGAAGCCAAGAACGTGTCATCAAGCGTGCAGTGAAATCAACTTCTCTAAACCATGACACATTTCTTCACAGGCGATCGTGCTCAGGGCGATGCGCTGAAAAAACTCCCCAGACCCGCCGAAGATCGATACGGGTTGGGCACTGCCCAACCCCAACGGTAGGGGATGCGACTTGCAAGCAACTCCCTAACCGAGGAAACCTCACAGGGAGCCGCGAGGGGTTAAATATTGAGGGCAGTCCGCACCGCCTGCTGTTGATCGCGACGGGTAATCCACCGATGGTAGGTGCGATTGTGAATCGCGACGGAATGCCCCATCATGCGCGCCGCGACTGTGTCGGGCACCCCTAGCAAAATGGTGCGGACTGCCCAAGCATGGCGCAAGTCATAAGGGGAAAAGGGAATGCTGTAACGCTGGAATTGAAGGGTCACTTGCTGGCCAATGCGTTGTAAGGTCGTGTGCCGCAAGTCAGTCTCCAAGTTCGGCAGGCAGACTGTCCGGAGGTCAAATTCGGCAATCCACGCGGGGGGAAACGGCCAAACGTCATGCGCCCCGGTTTTAGTGGTATCAAGCACTTCGATCGCCGCTTCGGCATCCCCCGACTGCAACGCCTGATAATCACTGAAAAACACCTCGTGATTACGCAGACCGTACACGGCCATCACGCCGTAAACAAACTGCCACGCCGGATTCGGAATGCGATGAAACCATTCCACAATTTGGTCATCAGTAGGCAAATCGCGCCGTTGGGTGCGACTACTGCCGTATTTGCCCCACAGTGTTTTCAGCTCAACGGGCAACTCTAGCGCGAGGAATTGGGCAAATGCTTCCAGCGCGGTGCAACAGACCTGCCGACTGCGAGAATTGGCCCGCGTTTCTTGCACCGTTGCGACGATCGCCTCCGGCAAGCTCAGATTTGCCCGGCGATCGCTGAGCGACTGCAACTTTCGCAGGTAAGGAGCATAGGCTTTGCTCCACGTCGCCTGCACTGAGGCGGGATGCTTGTCGGGGTCGGCTTGGGCCTCAGCTAGATAATGCTGCTCAAAGGCCGCGATTTTGTCCGCCAAGTCATCAGACCCGAGCATTGGGCCAGACTGTACCAAATAATGTCGCCAGTCAAAGGTGCCTTCAATCAGCCTGGCTGCAATGACCTTGGCTTCCTGTTCGGCCTGTTTCAACGCGGCTTTATTCGCGGGCAGCTTGAGGGGAATGCGCTGTTGATAAGGGCGGCTGCGATCGCTGCCTGGTCGAGGCGGCAACGTGCCGCGCAACGCCAGCATATCGCCGCGCCGCTCGACTTTGAGCCCGAGCCGAGCGGCCTTGAACCGAGCATTCACCTGATCGAGATGGGAATCCAAAGGATGAGCCATATTCCACCAGCGGCACCAGCGACACAAAGACTAAACGTGAGACCTCGAAACTGTAGAATAAACGGTGCGAACACCGCGTTTTCAATGATCAAACGCAATTAAGCATAGGAGATAAATTCATCATGGGCGGCGAAATTTTTAGTACGGGTATTCTACTCTTTGTTTTGACCTTGGTGGGTCTGGGCTTAGGCTTTGTCATGCTGAAGCTGCAGGGCGGTGAAGAGTAGATTTGCCCAAAACCCCAGGGACGATTCGTCAGACACCTGGGGTTCATCTGCTATGGTTAGAAGAACGTAAACTTTTGTTTCTAATTTCTCATGAAACTTTTGGTCGTCGGTGCCACTGGCACGCTGGGCAGACAGATTGTGCGCCGAGCGCTGGATGAAGGGCATGAGGTGCAGTGCTTGGTTCGCAGCTTTCAGCGCGGCGCTTTTTTGCGAGAGTGGGGGGCTCAGCTGCTGCGCGGCAATCTTTGTGCGCCTCAGACGCTACCTCCAGCCTTAGAAGGGGTGGAGGCCGTCATTGACGCGGCTACAGCACGGCCTACGGATGCGATCGACCAAGTGGATTGGGATGGCAAAGTCAATTTGATCAAGGCGGCCAAAGCAGCGGGGGTGAATCGCTACGTCTTCATTTCCATCCTGGGGGCTGAGAAGTACCCTGACGTGCCGTTGATGAATATCAAGCACTGCACGGAGAAATTCTTGGCAGAGTCGGGCCTCGATTACACCATTCTGAAGCCCTGCGGCTTTTTACAGGGGTTGATCGGCCAATACGCCATTCCCATTCTGGAGAAGCAGGGCATTTGGGTGATGAACGGAGCGGCCCCCATTGCCTACATGAACACCCAGGATATTGCCCGATTTGCGATCGCCGCGCTGGATAATCCCGACACGGTGAAGCGCAGCTTTCCTTTGGCGGGCAGTCGCGCCTGGGACTCGAACGAAATTATTCGACTGTGCGAGCGCTTGACTGGGCAAGATGCGCGCGTCTCTCGCATGCCACTGGGGCTATTGCGTACGGTCAAAAAAATTCTGACTTATTTTCAATGGGGTTGGAATGTCGCTGATCGCCTCGCCTTTACCGAAGTGGTCGTCGGGTCGGAGGCGATTATTGCGCCGATGGACGAGGTTTACGAAACTTTTCACATTGACTCCGGTGAAATTACCACCGTCGAAGAGTACCTGGGCGAATACTTCAGCCGCATTATGAAGAAGCTCCGCGAACTCGACTACGATCGCGAAAAAGCCAGCAAGAAGAAACTGCCCTTCTAGTCAGTTCGGGAAGATGTGGGACGGGTGCTCCGCTCCCTCCCGTTTTTCCTCTATTGCCTGATTGAGTAGCCTTTCTCTCCAGAACATGATGCAGGCCAAGCTCTCAGCTGTCTGATTGTTAGTCTTTTCAGGTTATCTAGGGCGAATGTCATTCGTCCCTAGATTTTGTAGTTTGAGAAATCGCGGGTTGGCCGAACCTGGCGGCGGCTGATCGGCTGCCTGCCCAAGCAAAGTATCAGTGTTAATTGACCTGGCGTCAGTCGGCTGTCCTCAATCAGGCTGTGTTGTTCCTGCCGACCCCCTTATCTCAAGTTAAGGGCGTTGCCTTGGTTGATGTATTCACTGACAAACCCTTGGCGAAACGTCACGGTGCTATTGCCAAAACTAAAGACTTCCTTGCAGTTGGTGTCCAGCCGACTGACGGCGGTTGGCGTTTGCTGCTCTGCCTGTAAGACATCAACCCGATTGGCCCCAATGCGCCAAAATGTGGCGGCTGTTGAACTGTTAACCGGCGTCGGCATCATCGACACTTTGAGGTTGCCGTTGGCGTTGGTGTAGCCAATCACGCGATCGCCCTCCAACTGCACGATGCTGCTGCCATAGTGCAACGTCACCGCATTCTGAAAGGTGCTGGTGCGAGTGGGGGTTCCTTGAATCTGAAACACCTCCGCTTGGGAAGAACCAATGGCCCAATGTTCTGGCGAAGACTGAAATGACAACGCGACTTGCCCATCACCCAATACTTTAAGATTGCCATCCGCATCACTGAAATCAACGACATAGCCATTCTTCAGCTCGACAATACTATCGCCGTAATACAGCACCTCTTTACAAGAATTGCCGTACTGCGTCATTCGCGCGGGCATCCCCTGTAAGGCAATCACCAATTCCCGATCAGAGCCAATCGTCCAATAAGACTGCGCTTTGGGATTGATGGGTGCCCGGGAATCGATATTGCTTTGGGCGTACTGTAAGTTGCGCGCGTACTCCACCTGCTTTTGCTGAGCAATCTCATAGCTGGGATGCGACATGGGCACCGATTCCATCTTGGTCAGCGCTTGCTGCCACAAAATGGCGACTTGGCTCCACTCTTCTCGGTATTGGGCACTTTGGGTGAGCTCTGCTGCACTCATCGCCTGACGCGACCCCTGGGCAAAAGGGTCTTCGATAGATAAGGCTCCTCTGGTCTCAGGTTGCAGCTTCAAGCCTGACAAGTTTGTCGTCAATGCCAACCACATACCGCCAATGCCGATGCCGACGCCCACAAGAGTCCACAGCAATCGGTTGCGAAATGCCTTGCGATGGTTGGTCAGCTCAAAGGTGTACAGGGGCTCAGACTGGTGACCTTCAAGCTCTGGATGGCGATTTTCTGACATACACAATGATGGTAAGAGGGCGCTCAACACAGAGCGTAGGCACAAACTCTGGCAGTCAAGAGAACGCAAACTGGGAGAAATACGTAGATCCTCAAATAATTTTAACGACCCTTGTTCTCACGAACCATTATTGGCAGGTTTGTATGGTTTCTTCTTTGTTTCTTGATAATCAGAGCATGAATTTTACATACGCTTTGCATTTCCCTCGGGCTAGGAATTTTCTCCTGAGGAAAATACAGAGGCTAGTGGCGTCAATGGCTACGAGATGGAGGCATGACGCCAGCAGGACGGACCAATAGCCAATATTGTTTCTCTTCCCACTTTCTGCCACGTGAGAAACCAGCCATCTCTGGCTGGCTGTTGGCCTGGGTGACGATCGGCGGCGCTAGCGGCAATCACTTCCTGGGGCTGGAGGGCTGACGCTGAGCTTAATAATTTGGCTCAGCGGTTTCTTGCTCATCATCAGGGTCAGATGCCCAGGTGCTCATGGCGCGTAATTCATCTGGAATTTGAGCATCAGGCGGAAATTCGAGCAGGGTTTCGCGATCGCCTAAGTAACCCGACATGGCAAACGAGGTCAGCAGGCGGCATAGAGCAATCCACACGGACTGTTCAAATTCCCACGGTTGGTCAAATCGGGCGGTATCAGCGATCGACTCCAGCGCCCAAAAGTAGCTGTTGCGTACTACTGAACCCTGCTTTTTGTAAGGGGGGACGTCATCCTTGTGGATGAGCAACACGGACGACTCGAGATGACAGCGCATATTTCTTCAGATCTGTACTCATGTGCAGATTTGGCCAGCAGTGCGTCATTATCCGCTAAATCTGCCAAGGGTTTGATACGTTTAATCAGTGGGCTATTACTAACTTCAATCCTTTTCCGGCCCAGTGATTACTCTATGACAGCTGCCGTTTGCGTTCAAAATTTGCACAAGGTTTACAACAGCTTGCACGTTGTAAATGACTTGTCTCTGACGATTCAGCCGGGTGAAAGTTTTGGGTTGCTCGGCCCCAATGGAGCCGGTAAGTCCACCACGATTCGCATGTTGACGACGTTGACTCAGCCTTCGGATGGCAATTTGGTGGTGGCAGGGTTTGACGTGCGGCGTGACCCAATGGATGTGCGACGCCAGATTGGCGTGGTGTTGCAACAAACCAGTGTGGATGGTGATCTCACGGTTTGGGAAAACATGGAGCTACATGGGCGGATGCACCACATTCCCAACCCGCAACGGCAAAAGCGGATTGATGAATGGCTCGGGTTTGTGGAGCTGGGCGATCGCCGCGATAGCAAGGTCAAGACGCTATCTGGCGGCATGAAGCGACGGCTGCAAATTGCCCGAGCGCTCTTACATAACCCCAAAATTTTGTTTTTGGATGAGCCCACGGTGGGGCTCGATCCGCAGACTCGTCGCCGCCTCTGGGAAATTATTCGTTCACTGAATCAGCAAGGCATGACGATGCTGCTGACCACCCACTATATGGAAGAGGTGGAGTTTTTGTGCAACCGCATTGGCATTTTGGATCAGGGGCAGCTCATTGCCTTGGGGACGCTGGCTGAGTTGCGCGAGCGGCATGGTGAGGGCATTCTCATGCGGCAAACGGGCGATCGCTGGGATTATCAGTTTTTTGGCACCCTGGCCGAAGCCAATGACTATTTTGAGCAGCAGCCCGACAAAACTGGCATGATGACGCGCCCATCGAATTTAGAAGATATCTTTGTAGAGCTCACTGGTCGCAATCTGGATTAAACGTCGCCATGCCTAAACTGGCCAGCGTCATCGAAGCAATTTTGTATCTCAAGGGACGGCCGCTCAATATCGCTAACCTGGCGGAATATGCTGGGTGCGATCGCGAGATGGCCGAAGAAGGGCTGATGGACCTCATGAATGAGTACGCCCACCGCGAGAGTGCTCTGGAAATCATTGAGACTAAAGATGGCTATTGCCTGCAATTGAAATCGGGCTTTCGCCATCTGGTCGATACGCTGATTCCCCTCGATTTGGGAGTGGGGGCCCTGCGCACCTTGGCCGCGATCGCCTTGCGAGGCCCCATCGCCCAGACTGACCTGATCGATATTCGGGGGTCGGGCGCGTATCAACACGTTAACGAACTGGTCAATCTGGGCTTCGTGAGGAAACGTCGCCAAGCCGATGGCCGCTCGTTTTGGCTACAGGTGACTAATAAATTTCACCAGCACTTCGAAATTGACGACCTGCCCGCCTTTACTCAACCAGTCGCCAAGGCTCAAAAGTCCACTGCTGATGGGGATGCTGATGACAGTCCTGATGGCGCGCCCCCATCACCAGCCGAGTCGGAAGCAACTGCTGAGTCGCTATCTTCTGCGACCGGACCAGAGGCCTAATCTCAAGTTGCTAGAGACCGGAGCAGCACCCTAGCGAACAGCCCATCATTTGTTAAGGTGGAACAACACAAAACCGGGCGGATGCTGTAAGTTGGCCGTCAAGCCAGTGATCCCTTGCTGGTCAAGGCTTTTGCAGCGTTTGTGTAGATTACCGACTGGAATAATTTAGTCAGGCGGTCTAAGGTTTAGGAGATAGGAACAGCAGGATTTCCATGACATTTAACCCTGAGCGCGTTGATTTTGTAGGCCTGCATGTCGATGACGAAGCTGGTAATCAGCTTCTGCAATACCTCAAGCATCAGTCGCCGGAGGTATTGAGTCGGGTGGCCCAGGCGGTCACTCCCGAAATTAAGCAGATCATTTCGCAAAATGTGCAAGGTCTCATTGGGGTATTGCCCGGTGATGGCTTTAATGTCCAAGTCTCTACTGACCGAGAAAATCTGGCGGGTCTACTGGCGTCGGCCATGATGACTGGATATTTTCTGCGGCAAATGGAACAGCGTATGGAGATGGATGCTTCCTTAATGGGAGCCCTCTTTGACACTGATGAAGAGGCAGACGATTGGTCTGATCGGTAGCTTCGCTGGGCTCGGCGATCGCCACTTTAGCCAAGAACTTTCAGGATAGATTGCTGATTGCTCAGCAGTTTCCTGTTGCAGCGTGATTATTTTTGCGTGGGATGATGACTACGCAGATGAAGCAGCTGGACAGGTCTTGCACAATATACCTGCTGTGAACCTTTGGGGGTGCATGACATCGTGTCATGCACCCCAGAATTTTGGGCCTTGTTGCCCAGTGCGGGTTTAATTGGGGCTCAAAGCGTAGACTTCTCCCTCGAACAAAATTCGGGTGATCCCTTTCGCTTCTAGGTATCCCTGAGTTTTATTCAGCATCAGTCCATCCGGCACTTTAATGATGCGTTGGTTGCGTCGGGCAAAGCGTCGGGCGACCCGATGGTTATCAAATACTGGCAATGTCCGGGCTTGCTCTTCTCCAGGGGGAATCACCCCCAGCTCAGAGAAGTCCTTGAGTGGACAGGTGATGAGCTCTGCCATGCGATCGACGACTAGATAGCACGGCTTGGTAAGCGAGAAGCTATCGAACGAGTGAATCGTTAACTCAGCTTCGCGAGGCACGCTGTAGGATTCGGCCTCGTCGGTCTCGTCATCATCATCCCAAGTTTCGTCATCCCAGTCTTCATCCGCTTCTTCGTCATAGTCTTCCGAGTCGGCCAGCCCCTCAGAGACCCAGGCGGCGACTTCTTGCTCTTCATCTTCGTCAGCTTTTACAGGGGGGGCGATCACTCGACGGGGAGCTGGGACGGGTTTGGGCGTGGTGGTTTTTGCAGCATTTTCAGCTGAATCATCCTTAGTTGAGTCATCGGCTAAGGCATCGGAGGTGGCGGCAGTTTCTGGCTGTGGCTCTTCGGTGTCAGTCGTCGCTGCTGTTGACCGTCGGCGTCGCCGCATGGGGCGCTCTTTGGTGGCGGTAGTCGCGGTATCTGAGTCGGCGGCAACTTCTGGTGAGTCTGAGTCGGCCTCTTCCGCATTCGTATCGGTACCAGCCGGTGCTGCGGAATCGGGCGCTTCTGAAGATGTGTCTTCGGCTGTCTCCGAGGTGTTGGTTTCAGCTTCCAGTTGTTCCACTACGGGGCTACTCGCGAGTGGAAAACTGCCTCGCTCACCGCTCCGCTTCCATTTCATGAGTTTGGTATATTCCTCGTCGGGGAGGACTTGCTTCAACACCCGGCTGACAGTGCTGCTGCTGATGCCAAACTTGTTTGCTAAGGTCGAGGTCGTTTCTCCCGGTTGGCAATAAATGCTAGTGATTTGTCGTTTATCGGCGTCAGAAAGTTTGCGTGGTGCCATTCGGGAATGCGGGTTGATGATCAGATCGCCTTTAATCTTACTGCGATGCTGGGGTTACCGACGCAATTTGCCAAAGTCGATAACGCACTGTCAGATTTCGTCAACTTTTCCCCGCGATCGCTGAATTTCCATAACCGGTGAACGCGCTGACTTCATTAGTCTTAACAATGACAAAATAATGAGCCGAATTTTTGTCTGGCGGCGACCAGGGCAGCGTTAGTGGCTGCACTCGCACGGAGTTTTGGCGCCGCGATCGCCCGCCAATATTGAGTTTTTTATCCCAGGCAAAGAAATGCTGGTGGGGACAGCACCCAGCCGTGATTCAGGTTACGCTTAAGAGCTAATCGTCGTTGTTAAGTACCGAGCCGAACACGGATTCAGACATGGAATTGGCCAACAGAATTCAGCAAGTCACCCCGTCGATGACCCTGGCAATTTCCGCAGAGGCCAAGGCCATGAAAGCTGCGGGGATTGATGTTTGCAGCTTTAGTGCGGGGGAGCCGGATTTTGATACTCCGACTCATATTAAAGCGGCGGCTAAACGTGCTCTGGACGAAGGCAAAACCCGGTACGGTCCAGCCGCTGGGGAGCCGGCCCTGCGAGAAGCGATCGCCCAAAAACTGCGAACCGATAATCATCTCGACTACCAGGCGGAGAACGTTATTGTTACCAACGGCGGCAAGCATTCGCTTTATGGACTGATGATGGTGGCGATCGAGCCGGGGGACGAGGTGATCATTCCCGCGCCTTATTGGGTGAGCTATCCGGAGATGGTGAAGCTGGCGGGGGGCACGCCAGTTATTGTGCCGACCACGCCAGAAAGTGACTACAAGATTACGCCTGCCCAATTGCGAGCAGCGATTACGGATAAAACCAAATTATTTGTCCTTAATTCACCTTCCAATCCAACGGGCACGGTTTACACGCCAGCCGAAATTCGGGCGTTGGCGACAGTGGTTTTGGAGACGGACATTTATGTGGTGTCTGACGAAATCTACGAAAAGATTTTGTATGACGACACCCAACACCTGAGCATTGGGGCGGTCAGTCCAGCAGTATTTGAGCGGACAATCATTAGCAACGGATTTGCCAAGGCTTATTCCATGACGGGGTGGCGTGTGGGCTATTTGGCGGGGCCACAGTCTCTGATCAAAGCTGTGAGCATTTTGCAAGGTCAAAGCACGTCCAACGTTTGTACGTTTGCGCAGTATGGGGCGATCGCGGCCCTGACCTCCCCCCAAGATTGTGTCGAAAATATGCGCCTGGCATTTGCCGAACGACGCGCATTTATTTTTGACCGGGTGAATCGCATTGCGGGGCTTAAAGCGACTAAACCAAATGGAGCGTTCTATTTATATGTCGATATTGCCAGCCTGAACCTGCCGTCAATTGAATTTTGCGAAACCCTGCTTAAGGAACATCATGTGGCCATGATTCCGGGGATAGCATTTGGCAAAGACGGCACAGTGCGGATTTCCTACGCCACCGACATGGCCACGATTGAAGAAGGCATGAATCGCCTGGAAGCCTTTGTCAAGGCGCGGCTGTAGTGAAGGTGTGGCAGTTTGGAGCGATCGCTTCAGATCATGAGCATTCAACGAGTGGGAACAGCCGTTTCTACGGTTCCTGGCTAGCGGCGCATTGATTCCGCCAAGATGGACCTTCATTATCCTGAACCGCAACGCTGGGATTGACCATCCGCAGTCAGATGCCGATTGACAACGGGTTTCAATTCACCGCCCAAAAATCTGCCTTTCGACAGTTCCCGATCGCACTAGCGATCACCCACTTTGATGAAGGCATTTATATCCACAGCAATCGCCTCAGTTTTGCGTTCGGAAGATACCGACAAAGTTGTTGAGTTGCATTACTATGGTCAAATTGCCTAAACGGTTCAGTTTAATTTTGGGGTCTCGGTAATGGCTGCGCCCAATCTATCTTCTACCAAGCCACTGTCAACAAGTGCGGCCAGCGATCGTCGTCCTGGTATGGGGCGGTGGCTCATCGCTGGGGGCATCGGTATTTTATTGCTGGCTGGCGGGTTTCTGGTCTGGCGCTTGATGGGCTCGCGCGGCCCCGGCGGGATGGGTATGCCGCCGGGGGTGACCGTGCAGCTAGAGCCCGTGCAAACGGGGAATGTGCAAGATGCTTCGGAGTTTTTGGGCAGCCTGGAGGCGCAAACTGGGGTGGTGTTGCAGCCCGAGGTTTCGGGTCGAGTAACGCAGGTGTATGTCAGCGCGGGCGATCGCGTGAGCCCGGGGCAACCCATCGTCTTAATCAGCCCGGATCGCACTCAGGCTGAGGCTAACGCGGCAACGGCAAATGTCGCCGCCGCCGAATCGGCCCGGCAGTCAGCGGCGTCTTCTCTGCAAGCCTTGTTAGCACGCAGGGCCGAACTAGAGGCTGAACTCGCCCTGCAAGAAGCTGAATTTAACCGAACACAACAACTCGTTGCTCAGGGCGCCCAGTCGCAACAAGAGCTTGATTTGGCTCGCCGAGATTTAGAGGTAGCCCAGGCGACCCTGGCTTCGGCCCGAGATGAAATTGCTGCCGCCCAGGCCAATTTGAATCAGGCGGAAGCCAGTGTCGCCCAAGCTCAAGCTAATCAAGCCGCGGCCCAGCAGAGTTTGCAAGATCGGACGGTGACGGCTCCGATCGCTGGTACCGTCGGCAATTTGAACGTTAAACTCGGTGATTTTGTCAGCACCAACACCGTGATCACCAACATCACGGAAAACGCGACCCTGGAACTTGATTTGCAGATCCCCATTGAGCAGCGCGATCGCTTGCAATTGGGTCTGCCAGTGGAATTGCTGCCGGTGGATGGTGAAACTGCGATCGCTACGGGCGGCATCAGCTTCATTTCGCCCCAAACTGACTCCGACACCCAAACTGTGTTGGTCAAAGCGCAATTTGACAATCCGCAGGGGCAGTTGCAAGACGCCCAAAAAGTCGAAGCGCGATTGATCTGGTCAGAACAGCCCGGGGTGTTAGTGCCCACGGCGGCGATTACTCGGCTGGGCGGCCAGACCTTTGTTTACGTCGCAGATGAAGGCACTGAAGAAGAGTTGCCCCCACCGAATGCGGTGCCGCCGGGGATGCCTGCTCCAGAGCAAGTGGCCCGATTGCGTCCAGTGCAGTTAGGCAATATTCAAGGTAATGATTTTGAAGTGCTCAGTGGCCTCGAACTGGGGGAAACCATCGTCGTTTCCGGCATTTTGAATCTACAAGACGGCACCCCAATCTTGCCCCAGTCCGATGCGGATAGCCCTCCGGAAGACGCCAGTTCTGGCCCTCCTTCCTAGTCGGTCAACGTGAATTTGTCTCTTAACTTGCGCGATCGCATCCCGCCGTCAAGGAACCCTCAATGTTCGTCAATTTCTTCATCAAACGCCCAGTATTTGCTACGGTTTGCGCGATGATCTTGCTGCTGGTGGGCGCGATCAGTATTCCGACCCTGCCCATCGCCCAGTTTCCCGATATTGCGCCCACCCAGATTAGTGTTCGCGCCAACTACATCGGTGCGGATGCTGAAACGGTGGAAAAGACCGTTACCAACTTGATTGAGCGGGAAATTAACGGGGTCGAAGGGTTGCGTTACATGACCTCCAGCAGCAGCAACGATGGCACTAGCGCCATCACGGCGACCTTTGATTCGAGTCGTAACAAAGACATCGCCGCAGTGGATGTGCAAAACCGGGTCTCCCTCGCCGAGCCGCAGCTGCCCGAGCCGGTCTTACAAACAGGCGTCACGGTCAGCAAAGAAAGCAGCAATATTCTGCTGGCGATGAGCGTCTACACCCCAGACGATACCTACGACGACATTTTTCTCAGCAACTACGCCGATCTCTACATCGTGGATGCGTTGCGGCGGGTCGACGGGGTGGGCAACGTGGTGATCTTTGGCGAACGGACGTATGCCGTCCGCCTGTGGCTCAATCCGCAGCAGCTGGCGAGTCGCAATCTCACCCCGCAAGATGTGATCGATGCCCTGCGAGAGCAAAACATTTCCGTCGGGGCGGGACAACTGGGCCAGCCGCCATCCGCCGATTCCCAACAGTTTCAAATTGACCTGAGGGCGCTGAGCCGTTTTCAAGACATTGACGAATTTGAAAATCTCGTCATCAAAACGGGCGACAATGCTGAACTGGTCAAGTTCAGTGATGTGGGACGGGTCGAACTGGGGGCCGAAAGCTACGGTAGCTTTTTGCGGTTTCGGGGCCAAGAGGCCATCGGCTTGGGGATTTACCAACTGCCTGGCAGTAACGCTCTAGAGGTGGCGCAAGGGGTCAAAGATGAAATGGCCCGTTTGGCCGAACAGTTTCCCCCAGGCATGGAGTACGGCATTGGCTTTGATACGACGGACTACGTGCAGCAGTCTTTGACCGAAGTCGTGTGGACGTTGGTGCAGGCGGTACTGCTAGTTGTCCTGGTGATTTTTGTCTTTTTGCAAGACTGGCGCACCACGATCATTCCCGCCGTGACGATTCCGGTGGCGCTGATCGGTACCTTTGCCATTGTGAAAATCTTTGGGTTCTCCATCAACAGCTTGACGCTGTTTGGGCTGACCCTGGCGACGGGCATGGTGGTAGACGACGCGATCGTGGTGGTTGAGGATATTGCTCGCAAGATTCAGGACTTGGGCATGCCGCCGACCAGAGCCGCGATCGAGGCGATGCGGGAACTCACCGGAGCGGTCATTGCGACCTCCTTGGTGCTGATGGCGGTGTTCATTCCCGTGGCCTTTTTTCCGGGCACGACGGGGGCGCTGTATCGCCAATTTGCGTTGACGATCGCCTTTGCGATCGCCCTCTCCACCTTTAACGCCCTGACGTTGACACCGACGTTGGCAGGCCTGCTGCTGCGCCAAAAACCGCCGATGGGCGGCTGGCTCGGCGCCTTTTTCAACCGCTTCAACCGCTTTTTGGACGGATTGCGGCGCGCCTATCGCGGCACCTTGGAATTGTTGAACTCGGTGAAACCGTTGGTACTGGCCGCCTTCGTTGCCCTACTGGTAATCACTGGCTGGCTTTATCGCTCCGCGCCTTCCGCCTTTTTGCCGGATGAAGATCAGGGCTACTTTATTACCTTGATTCAGGGGCCGGAGGGGGTTTCACTCAGTTACACCAGCGAGGTGATGAGCCAGGTCGAAGAAGACATTTTGGCGTTGCCCGGAGTGCGAGCGACCTTTGCCGTTGGGGGTTTCAGCTTTTCGGGCAGCACGTCTAATTCTGGGGTCGTGTTTACGACTTTGGAACCCTGGTCAGAACGCGGCCCTGGCGAATCCGCCCAAGCGTTGATCGGGCAACTGTTTGGCAAATTCTCCCAAATTACAGAAGCGCGGGTCTTTCCGGTGAATCCTCCCGCAATTCAGGGATTGGGGCAGTTTGGCGGGTTTCAGTATCAGCTGCAAGATCGACGCGGGAATTTGAGCATTGACGCCCTGGTGCAAAAAATGGGCGAGCTGTTGGGCGCGGCCAATCAAGACCCGAACTTGCAGAACGTGTTCAGTACCTACTCTGCTGCGACCCCTCAAATTCTTGTGGATGTGAATCGCGATCGCGCCAAAGCCCTCGGCGTTGATGTGGATGACGTGTTCAGCACGTTGCAGGCTTATGTCGGTTCCCGCTATGTCAATGACTTTACCCAGGGGCAGCGCACTTATCGGGTCTACGTGCAGGCTGACCAGCAATATCGTTCTAACCCCGACGACATCGACAAGTTGTACGTGCGTTCTGCGGGGGGCGACATGATTCCCCTGGGTAACCTGGTGACTTTGACCTCCGCAACAGGGGCGCAAACCATCAACCACTACAACCTGTATCGAGCGATCGAAATTACGGGCAGTCCTGCACCGGGGGTGAGTTCAGGCGTGGCCCTCAACACGATGGAGGAGCTATCGGCTCAAGTGTTGCCCCCGAGTATGGGCTACGAATGGTCGGGCACCTCGTTGGAAGAAATTGAATCAGGTAACCAAGCGCCGATCATTTTTGGCCTGGGATTGGTGTTTGTCTTCCTCGTTCTCGCGGCCCAGTACGAGAGCTTTATCGACCCAGTGGTGATTCTCTTTGCGGTACCGTTGGCGGTGCTGGGGGCGCTGCTGGCCCAAACCCTGCGTGGTCTGCCCAATGACGTGTACTGCCAAATTGGCCTGGTGATGCTGATTGGCCTTGCCAGCAAAAACTCCATTCTGATTGTGGAATTTGCCAATCAACTGCGCGGTGAAGGGCTCCCCATCGTCAAGTCAGCCTTTGAAGCGGCTGAGCAACGGATGCGCCCCATTCTGATGACGGCGATATCGACCCTGAGCAGTATCTTTCCCCTGGTGATTGCCACTGGGGCCGGAGCCGGGAGCCGTCAGTCGCTGGGGACGGCGGTGTTTGGGGGCATGTTTGTGGCGACTTTCCTCAGTTTGTTTGTGGTACCGATTTTGTACATCGTGGTGAAGCAACTCAGCGATCGCTACTTTGGTGGCCCGCCAGACAACGGATATGTCCCAGAGTCTGGCGATGCTCAACAGTTGGTCTTACCTACCCCACCTCGTTAGCCCCCGGCGCGTTGCTCATCGCTGAAAGGTGCCTCTAAACCAACTGCTGATCGTCTGAATCCCACTCGCAACCACTCGAATCGGTATTTGATTCAGGCCACCTTTTCCTAGTAGGATGCAGTGATGCGAAATGCTGTAAAGAACGTGAGTTAGACGACCTGTGCGTAAGATTGTCATTGCTGGAAACTGGAAAATGCACAAAACTCAGGGGGACGCGCTGGCGTTTCTCCAAGAGTTTTTGAACTACTTGACAGAGACCCCCGACGATCGCGAAGCGGTACTCTGTGTCCCCTTCACCGCGCTGGGTACCCTCTCCAAAAATCTCCACGGCAGCTTGATCAAATTGGGGGCGCAGAATATCCACTGGGCGGATGAAGGCGCGTTCACGGGGGAAATCTCCGGCGATATGCTCAGCGAATTGGGCGTGCGCTACGTCATCGTTGGTCACAGCGAACGCCGACAGTATTTTGGCGAAACGGACGAAACCGTGAACCAGCGCTTACTCGCTGCTCAGCGCCACGGGTTGACGCCGATTCTCTGTGTGGGTGAAACCAAGGAACAGCGCGATGCGGGCGAAACTGACAGCATCATTGCCGCACAAATCAGCAAAGACTTGGTCGATGTGGATCAGAGCAACTTGGTGATTGCTTACGAACCGATTTGGGCGATCGGCACGGGTGATACCTGCGAAGCCACCGACGCGAATAAGGTGATCGGGGCCATCCGCGCGCAACTGACCAATCAGGATGTGCCCATCCAGTACGGTGGGTCAGTGAAGCCGGGCAACATTGACGAAATCATGGCCCAGTCGGAAATCGACGGCGTACTCGTCGGCGGTGCGAGCCTGCAGGCGGAAGGCTTTGCGCGCATCGTCAACTTCCAGTAGGACAAAGAATTTTGGGCGCGATCGCTGTTCTCATCCCATTTGAGAACAGCGATCGCGTTAACTGGGTCTGTCCATGCTTGACGGTGACTACAGTTCCGCTACGGCGCGTTCAATTAGGCGACGGGCCAGGGTTTGCACGCCAGTGTGTTCGTAATAGTGAACGGACACATCCAAAAAGGCTCCCAAATAGTCGAGCTTGGATTTGGAACCTTCCATGAAGCCCGCCAGCTTGTCTACCAAGCCGCTCTGGGTGATGCCCTTGTCGCTGACAAAGTTATCCATCCAGCCCTGAGTTGACTCAAAGCTTTCCGTAATGAAAGAGAGCTTGCCCTTGGCATCCTTGCCCGGAATTTCTTTCTTCACGCCTTTGAAGGTGTTATTTTTCTCCAGTTCGTCTGGCCCTAGATTTTTGATGGCGTTAAGGGCTTTGGCGCTGAAATCGGCCCCCAGGGGAATCACCCCATCAAAGGACACCAGAGCCGCCATGCGCATCAGCGACTCACTGCTGTAGTCACCCAGGGCGGAGAGAAAATCGCCCAGACTATCGCCGGGAATACCGTTGATGTGGCAAAAGGCGACAACTTCGGTGACCAGCTTCACTGAGAGGTCAATGGTCTGCGCTTTTTCGGGTTTGGGAGTGATGTTTTTGAGAAAGCCGAGAAAGGTATCCTGACCAATGCGGTTGGCGAGGGCGGCGGTACCCAACATGCCTGACGCCGAATCGACAGTTTCATACAGCCACAGGGCTCGTTGGTAGCCCTGAGATTTGTCGTTGAAGAGGGCGATCGCTCGTTCGCCAATGGCCTGCACCATCGCCTCGTCGTTTTCCCCGGTGATGGTTTTGATGGTGTGGTCAAAGCCCACCAGGTTATTCCACTGTCCGGGCACAAAGGTATCCAGCGTCTTCAAGGCGCGCACGGTCAGCCCGCCGGTCGGTAGCTTATCTACTTTTTCGTAAATTTTGACGCTCATGGGGCGCTCCTAAAAATCAGGGGTCAATATTGCTGAGATGGATCGAACTGGCGTGATTGGTGGCTTAGCTGGCGGGGGTGGGCACTAAAAACGGTGAGGTTTCCAGGGTCGAGTTTGGCCCACTTTCCGGTGTGGCGGTCGCTGGAGCCGATGAGTCAGCTGATTCCGCTGTGGCAGCTTCATCGGGGGCTGATGACTCTGATGTGGTGCTAGGTTGAGCCGCAGCGGGAGTGGATTTTGTGACGGGTGCGCTCTGCGCTTTTGAAGAGGGCGAAGTTGCCGAGTTTGTCGTCTCGGTTGACTTGAGGGTGGGGGCTGATTGAGCTGCAGCTTTCTGGGCAGCTTTCTCCTGCTTTTTTTGCACGCGGCGATAGGCTTTCGTGTTGGCTTCCAGCTCCGCCAGGCTGTCGAGGTCAAATTTTTCGAGCCAGGTGGCGCGATCGCTGGCGGTAAAGCTGTCACTACGAGAGAGCACCTTGACCTGATAGCGACCATTTACCAAGAGTCCTGTGGCTGTGTTGCCCTGCTGTACTACGGGATAGCCCGCCAACGACTCGGTGGCATCTTCATACTTTTGGGCGGCCGCGGGCAGGCTGATGGTGTCATTAATCGTCAGCATCGCCAGGGTTTCACCGTCGCGCTTGAGTTTGTATTCCGCAAATCCCTGCTTTTCCTGCGAAGGTACGACCTTGAAGTCACCTTCTGAGGCCGGAAAAAATTGGTTGAATTTACCACCCTGCTCAGCGCCCTTTTCGACCGCGGCGGGGGCATTAAACCCCGTCGTGTCCTCTTGTACCTGATCGTATTTGGAGGGAGCAGAGCTACAGGCGGTGACTGTCAGCACTGTCACCAACATCAGTGGCAAAAAGGGTCGAAACCAACGAGAAAGAGTCATGGGGCATCCTCATGTGTGACGGGGCGGCCAGTGCGTACAGGTAGCGCAGCCAACACTGGACCTATTGCATTGTCGCGGATGAAGGGCCGAGCACTCAGCATCTTGCGATAGAAATTTGCAGTTGAGTCAACCTAAAAGCACAGAAAACCGCCATCAGGTCAGGTGGCGCTCAGTGGCCGCATCGACTGCGGTAACAGCCTTCCGTTTACTCGAATCATTCCAGATTGCCAAAAAAAGCCCGAGCCGCATTACAGCTCGGGCGCAAAGGATTGCCGTTGGCTTGAGAGGGACGCGATCGCGCCCGTCCCCCCTGGAGTCGGTCCTTACTCAAACAAATCGAGATCTGTGACGGCACCGCGACTGCTGGAGGAAACCAGCTTGGCGTATTTACCTAAAATGCCGCGAGTGTAGTTAGGCTTACGCGGCTGCCAAGCGGCTCGCCGCTGCGCCAGTTCTTCGTCGGAGATGTTGAGCTGTAGCAGGTTGTGGTCGGCGTCGATGGTGATGGAGTCGCCCTCTTGCACCAGGGCGATCGTCCCCCCCACCGCAGCTTCGGGGGCGACGTGACCCACAACCATGCCATACGTGCCACCCGAGAAGCGACCATCGGTGATCAAGCCCACGGAATCGCCCAGGCCAGCACCGATGATGGCCGAAGTCGGGGCCAACATTTCGCGCATACCGGGGCCGCCCTTCGGCCCTTCATAGCGCACGACGACGATGTCACCCGCCACGATTTGCTTATCGAGAATGGCCCGCAAGCATTCTTCTTCCGACTCAAACACGCGGGCGGGGCCAGTGATTTGCCGCTTTTTGATGCCCGTGAGTTTGGCCACAGCGCCCTCTGTTGCCAAGTTGCCTTTGAGGATGCCCAGGTGCCCTTGGGGATACATGGGATGGTCAAAGGTGCGAATCACGTCTTGATCGGCGCGGGGCTCTGCAGGAATATCGGCTAACAGTTCAGCCACGGTTTGCCCAGTAATGGTGAGGGCATCGCCGTGCAAGAGCCCTTTGCTCAGTAGCATTTTCATCACTTGCGGCACGCCGCCAGCCCGATGAAAATCGGTCGCTACGTAGCGGCCCGAGGGTTTGAGATCGCACAGCACAGGCACCTTGCGGCGAATCGTTTCAAAATCGTCAATGCTGAGGGGGACGCCGATCGCATTGGCGATCGCCAGCATATGCAGCACCGAGTTGGTGGAACCACCGACGGCCATAATGACCGACAGCGCATTTTCAAACGCCTTGCGGGTAAGAATCTGCCGGGGCAGAATTTGCTTGCGCACTGCTTCCACCAAAACTTGGGCCGACTTAGCGGTACTCTCCGCCTTTTCCTCATCTTCTGCTGCCATGGTGGAAGAGTACATCAAGCTCATGCCCAGGGCTTCAAATGCCGAGGACATGGTGTTTGCCGTGTACATGCCGCCACAAGAACCAGCCCCAGGACACGCATTACGTTCGACTCCCAGGAGCCGTTCTTCATCAATTTTGCCGGCGCTATATTCACCCACGGCTTCAAAGGCGCTCACGACCGTCAGATCTTCGCCCTCGTAGTGACCGGGTTTGATCGTGCCGCCATAGACAAAAATCGAAGGAATATTCAGCCGACACATCGCCAGCATCGCGCCCGGCATATTCTTATCGCAGCCCCCGATCGCGATGACGCCATCCATGCTCTGGCCATTGCACACCGTTTCAATGGAGTCGGCGATCACCTCGCGAGAAACGAGGGAATACTTCATGCCCTCCGTCCCCATGGAAATGCCGTCGCTGATGGTGATAGTGCCAAAGATTTGGGGCATGCCGCCGGCTTCACGCACCCCTGCTTCGGCGCGCTCGGCGAGATCGCCAATGCCCATATTGCAAGGGGTGATCGTGCTGTAGCCATTGGCTACGCCGATGATGGGCTTGGTAAAGTCATTGTCGCCAAATCCCACCGCCCGCAACATTGCTCGGTTGGGCGTGCGCTGTACCCCTTGGGTAACGACCTGACTTCTACGGTTATCTGACATGACTACCTTGTCCGCCTGTACTGAAAAATGCTCCCTAATCCTATCGAATTCACCTGGATTCCCAGCATAGACTCGATCATTGACCCATCATAAAAATGCTGATTTTATCGGGATTCAACTAGCCTCGCCAGGGCTTTCAACAAGGCGCATCGGGGGTCGAGAAAATGGGTCTAAACGTTGCCTAAAAAGGATCGACTACTGTTGCTGGCGATCGCTAAGTAAGGTCTTGCGAGCCCCAAAATAGGCAGGGTAGAAGACTTTAAATCAGTGACCTCCCCGATATTTGATGCCTGCAATCAGCAAAGTTCTGTGAAGTTGTGGGGCAGATTTCCGCCGAGTGCAGAGACCCATAAGGGCATGAGGAAACTGCGGATAATGCCGGAGCGATCGCCTTGTCCCCCTCGGCAGCAACCTATCCCAGAGCCCTCTACAATTTGTCTTGAGAATGCGGCCAATCCCTGAAATCGCGTTAAGATGAGCCCACTATTATGGAGCGCTGCGATCGTCTGCCCAGCCCCGTCTCCTAAGCATGATTGTTGCCGCTGTGCGAGAGCCACAGTCCCTATTTTCAAGGTGTGTCATTGCTCAGAAACTTCATCAACGAGACAATAGCAATAAGTTCCTGAATTAAGGTTTCGATTACATGGATGCGAATGAAATCATCACCCGATACGCCGCAGGAGAAAGAGATTTTCGGGGCTTAGACTTGAGGGGCGTCAATCTCGCGAATGAAAACCTACGAGATGTTAATTTGCGTCAAGCGACATTGAATGACGCTAATTTGTCGGGGTGCGACTTAAAAGGGGCCAATTTTCGCGAAGCCAAGCTTGAGAAGGTCAACTTGCAAGGGGCTCATCTTGAACTTGCGAATTTGATTGGGGCCGATTTGGCCCATGCCAATTTGACGGAAGCCAATCTGAACGAAGCGGGCATCCGGGGCACCAATCTGACTAAGGCCATTCTCAACAAGGCGAATATTCAGGATGCCAACTTAAATGAAGCGGTTTTGGATGAAGCCCACCTGCGGGAAGCCAATTTGTCCCATTCTGCGCTCAATCGCTGTCATTTGATTGAAGCGGATCTCACCCTGGCAAAGTTGGAGGGGGCAAGTTTTGCGAATGCCATGCTGACGGGGGCGATTTTAACTGGGGCTAATCTGGCGGCGGCTTCACTCAGTGGTGCGAACCTTGACAATGCGGATCTGGGCGGTGCCGACCTGAGCCGCGCTAAGTTGCAGGGCAGTACGCTGGTCAATGCTCATCTGGTGCAAGCAAACTTACGCGGGGCCAATTTGAGTTGGAGCTCACTGCGTGGCGCGGAGTTGCGGGGGGCGACGTTTTATCGGGCTAAGTTGAGCTGGTCAAACTTGAGCGGTGCTGATTTAAAGGAAGCCGTGATGATCAGCGCCAGTATGGACTACGTTAATTTGCGGAATGCGGTGCTGACGGGGGCGATTCTGCCGGACGGTCGGACGCACGAGTAAACGGCGACTGGTTAGCCATGGGAAATGGGCCGTGGGGACGGGGCGCAATGCGGGCCGCCAGATCGAGCGGCTGAATGGGAGCCTGGGCGACCGTATTACGGCGCAAATTGGCGAGGCGATATTGCGCGTCAATAAGTTCTAAATGCATTAATGAGGCAATACCTTTGAAGGTTGGGGTGAGTCGCCGGGCCAGGCGATCGCGGTTGGTAAGCCAACGATCGACCCGGGCGGGCAGGCGATCGCTAAACCGCAGGGGTAAGTCAGAGGTGGAGAACTGGGCCGCATACTCAGCACTTAAAAAGGGTCGATAGGTGGTGGCCTGGGGCGTCTGTTGCATGGCAAAGCTGAGCACGACGCCTTTCATGTAAGTGCGCAGAGCTGTCGTTTCGGTGGGGGGATGCTCCGGCATTAACGGCACTTGGGTGAGCGCGGGATTGATATTTTCCGGATCGCCAACGCTGAGATGAGTACCGCCAATGATTGCTACGAGCGATCGCGGCCCCGCTAATTGATTAAAGGAGCGTAATTGTTGATCAGAGACTGACGCGATGCCATCACTGGTACTTGTGACAAACAAGGTGGGCAGTTTTACCGTATGTAAGCCCGTATCGCCAAACAGTTGCCCCGCCAGCGGATTCATCAACACGAGTTGCGTAATGCGCGGGTCAGCCAAGCTCTCTGGCGGAAATTGCGCCTCCGTCGCCGCACATTGAAACCATTCAGCCGGTGAAGAGGCTCCCACTTCTAACCCGGCACAAAAATCAGCCAGGGCAATGGGATCGACCTTGCCCCCCGCTAATACCAGGCCGGTATAGCCCCCTAAGGAGTGGCCAATCAACGTGATCGAATCCATGCGGAGGTGATCGCGCAGAAAAAAGGAATGCTCATGCAGATCCGCTAAGCGATCGAGAATGAAGCTGACATCTCGGGGACGCTCGACAAATTCCTCGGGCGATAAGATGGCCCCGTCGGATTGAATCAAGGCATCCACATTACTGCCCGGATGCTCTAGCGCCACCACGGTTAACCCGTAGGAGGCCAGGTGTTCGGCCAGATATCGCAGAAAGTTGCGATCAGCCCCCAACCCATGGGAGAGCACAATCATCGGCCCGGTTGTGTGCTCCGACCAATATAAATCAACGGGCACGATGCGATCGCGCTCATGATCTCGAAAGGCGACCGCCCAGCGCTGAGGAACATGGGGGCCAGGCTGGGCGGGCACCAGTTCACTGGTCAGGGCTGAGCCCCCGCCTGAGAGCAGCTCGCGATCCAGAATGCGACTCAGGGCGGTTTGTTCTAGCTGTGACACCCCCAACTGCGCAAGCAATCGCATGAGGGCGATGCCGTCTAATGTCAAGGTGTCATCAGGCAAAGACTCTAGCAGGGTCACTGCCGTCACGCCTTCAGGATGCGCCTCTGCTGTTTGCAGGGCTGTTTGTATCATTGCGGGCGTGAGGTCGGGGGCAATTTGCGCCAGAGCCGTGACAAAAGGTCGCCCTTTGCTGGTGCCGATGAGGTCTGCTAAAAAGCGATCGCGCAGCGTCGGTTCGACATTCAGGCGACGCTGGAGTGATTGCTGTACTGCTGGCGTCAGTAAGGGGCGCCACGGCTCTAACGGAGGGGCAACCTGGCCGGTCTGGGCAAACGTTGCCAGATCATCGACCGTGACTCGCGTTTGCACGGGGCCAAATTGGACATGAATGTCGCTCGCGGCTGGGCTCGGTAAAGCGGTGAAGGCGATCGCTCCACTACTCAGCACTCCCAAACGGCAATACCAACTGCAAGATCGGGCTAGCTGCCATATCGTTTTGAGGAAGCCTGGACGCATCTAAACTAACGCTATGAATCGAGCCAATGCCCATCACAAGGACAGGGTTAATCTAATCTAATAGATGTCAGCGGGGTTTGAGAGGAGGGCGAATGTCAAATTTTGTTGCCAGCCAAAAATACTCCCCAGTTGATGGTGTGGGGCGCTCACGTCTATCATTCCTGCGGCCCGGCATGAACCGGATGCGGGGATTAGGCTTGAGCGGATTGCTACCGCTAATGCTGACATGACCCACATTCTAATTGGCGTGATTGGGCCTGGTGAGACTGCCAGTGAGGCTGAAATGCAGACGGCTCATGCCTTAGGCGAGGCGATCGCCCAAGCTGGGTGGGGATTACTCACGGGGGGGCGAGCCGCCGGCGTCATGGCGGCTGCGAGTCAGGGAGCCCAAGCGGCGAATGGTCTGGTGGTGGGCATTTTGCCGGATGCCGACGTGACGCAGGCGGCGGCCGTGGATATTGCGATCGTCACTGGCATGGGTCAAGGCCGCAACGTCATCAATATTCTCTCCAGCCGTGTTGTGATTGCCTGTGGCCTCGGCCCCGGCACCCTGTCAGAAATGGCGCTGGCTCTGAAGCTAGGGAAGCCGCTGATTGTGCTTCAGCCTTCAGGTTGTCTGCTGGAAACGCTATCGGATCTATCTTCTACGCCGCTAGTGCCGGTTGCCACGATTGCCGAGGCGATCGCGGCAACCCGGCGCTACCTGGCGGAGTGAGGCATCGCTGCATTAGCAGTTAGAAGGCCGTTGCTCAGGTCGGCAAAGCCTCTAGCCGTGGGCCAAACTCTCAGCATAATGGGCAAACTCACTTGACAAAAATGAGCGAGGGTCTTGAATTAGAGTCAGCAACACCGTTAAGCCGCAGGTAATTTGAACCGCACTGATTTGTCCGTCAGTACTCTCAGTTCCGGCCACGACAGATCCTTGAGTCGATTCAACGGCTCCGTGAAATAGTCATCCTGGGCAGTTCTAGATAGGGTTGATTTGGGAAAGATCGAGAATGACCCTTTATCCTTAATCGTATAGACGTGTTTAACGGTTGGCTTTCTTCCGGCATTTACTTAGTGTTTTACCATGCCCAATAACAACGCCAAAGACGATTTTTTGACGCCTCGCAGTTCCTACTGGGGAAAACCGACGTTACCGAATTTGACCTTCAACTCAAATTTGCAAGAGTTTGCCCAACGGGTTTCGTTCATTTGCAATTTGGAAACTGGGGGCAAAATTCAGTCGGAGGAAGCCTATCAGGAAATTAAGCAGTTATGGAAACAGCTCAAGCTGTCCAAAAAGAATCTGCTGGATACCCCACCGCCAGAAATAACGCCGGAAGACTTGCCGGATGATGGTGACTAGGGCAACGTCAAACCTCAATTTACGGGTTAGTCGGGTGGTGTTGAGTGGGCGAGTCCCACAGCTTAGATAACCTGGTGGGTCGCACTGCGTTTTCCCGCGCTGCAGCGCCCGCGAATGTTTCACATTGACGGAGCAATCGCTCTAAATATTGCGCAAATCACCGTATGGGATTGAGCGATCGCGGCCTTACCGAGACGAGTTAGCGGCGCTGGCCTAAACTCCGGATGGGCTTGGGCGATTGCTGTGCTGGCCGCAGGTCAGTTAGTAAGTCATCGCCATTAATCGCTTGATCGAGTGCCTCAGCCCGCAGGTTGTCAATCAGGCTGAGGGGCGTGAGGGGCGATCGCATCACTGAGCTGTCGATGAATTGAGCGGTCAGGGCCGCATCATAACGGCTATCTTGCTGCAAATAGCGCAACATAAATACCAATGCCAGGGTTTGCAGATAATCTTTGGCCAATTCTGGGCTCGTGCCCAACAGCCCCTCTGGCACTGCAATCAAAGGTTCATTTGTCGGATCCCAGTCAATTACCGAAAAGTGGGTCGTGTCACTCGCCAAGACCAAGTAACGAGAGGGGGTTTGTAGCCAGGTAAAAGGCTCAATTTGTTCTGGTAGGGCGGGCGCAACGGTATCATCGGTGGCGCTGAAAATCATCGTCGGCACGCCGATGTTGCGATACCCTGACGGGCCAAAGATGTCTCGACCGACCGGATTCACGGCCAGCACTGCTCGGACGCGATCGTCCTTGAACCCCTGGGCCTCCTCCATGACCCCGGAGGCCTGGCACTGGAGCAACAGTGATGGATTCAGATAGTCGGGCTGCGGCTCGCAGGCTTGCAATAAGGTTTCGGGACTGTAGGTGGCTCCACCCAGGGCCAGGGCGGTGTATCCCCCAAATGAGTGGCCGATGACGCCGACATTGTTAGTGTTGAGGCGATCGCCTAAGTCAGGTCTAGTCTTGGCGAACTGCTCCAACTCGTTCAGCAGTTCAGACACATCAATCGGTCGGTTGGCAAATTCGTGATCGTCGATCAGTTCGGGCGAGAGACCAGATAATAGCTGAGCAATCTGCTGACTATTGCTACCGGGATGGTCTAGCGATGCCACCGCAAACCCCCGCTCAGCTAAAAAGTTGGCTAAATAGTCATAACTGGTACGACCGTCGCCTAAGCCATGCGAAATCACCACCACCGGAATCTCTTCTGGCAAGGGTTGTCCGGAAAGGCGAGGCTGTGGCAAAAATAACGTGGCTTCGACTTGCCTGGCCGGTAGCCGCATCAGTTCTTGTGTAACGTCAAAACGAGGCAGCTCAAATAGGAGTTGCTGGGTCGCCAAAACCTCCTCTGGTGAGGTTTGTTGGGCCGATTCTGCCGCTAGCGCATGTACCAGGGTAAACGCCCGCTCTGCATGATCTAGGGTGACGAATACTGATTCGGCGACGGATAAACCTTGGGCTAAATCAATCCGAATGCCCGGCGTCGGATATTTTTTCAAAAAGTTAAGAATCGACAACCCTTCCTTGTCATCGGCTGCCGCCAGGATCACCCCAGCGCGAATCGCCGAAAAGCCTGATTGACGGGCTGGGGTTTGAATAATGTTGCCCAAGAGTTCGAGCAAGGTTTTGCCCTGGGAGGTGTAGAGAAACTGGGATAAATCGACGTGGCTGAGCTCGGCTCGCTCGGTCAAAATATCTCGCAAAGCGGCTAAGTCAGAGTCCGTGAGTTCGGCATAACGGGCATAGGCAGCCAGTTGCGGACTCAAGTCCTGGCCCTGCGCAAACGCTTCTAAATCTTCGACCAGGATGCTGCGTTCAAGGGCACCGTAGCTGACGATGATGGTTTCAGCACTGTGAGCCGGTAAGGCGGTGGCACACCAGCCCAAGCCAGCGAGGGCGATCGCACTGCTGACTCGTGTGCCTATCGCTGCGCCAAGTTTTCGCCACCAATCGCCTACATCCACCATAGCTGTGCCAGATCGACGGTTAAAGTCTAAAATCTGCCCCCTGAACAGTAACTCTCCCGGTGAGGATGCCCAAATATCTAGGAACTCTTTTTACCTTTACACATCATTGGGAACTGTTTCCTGAAGTAATTCGTCTAAGAATCCTTCGCAAGCATCCATCAGTAAATCAATAACGTAACGAAATCCTTCGGCCCCGCCATAGTAGGGATCCGGCACTTCAGTATCGGTATGATGCCGGCAAAAATCGCAAATCTTTTTAACTTTATGGGTGTATTGGCCTTGGGGATCGAGCCGCAAAATGTCGCGATAGTTGTCATCGTCCATTGCTAAGATCCAGTCAAAGGCCTCAAAATCAGCTACTTGTAGCTGTCGGGCCTGCCCGACGAGATCGATGCCTTGTTGCCGAGCCGCTTGGGCCATCCGTCGATCCGGGGGACTGCCGATGTGATAGCTAGAAGTGCCCGCCGAGTCGCAGCTCACACGGTGAGTAAGGCCACGCGACTGGAGCAAATGATTCATGATGTTTTCTGCGGAGGGCGATCGACAAATATTCCCCAAGCAGACGAACAGCAGACGGGTGGTCATAATGCTTCTCGTAAATCGCAACTGAAATAGTTGTGCCGCCGAATGAGACACACTAAGCAACGCCCTCTAAAGCACTCAGGTTCCCAATGCTGGGGGTGAGCAAATTAGAGGGCTGCTGTATGGCTCGCGGCATTAGCCCAGGTTAGGCAGATTCAGGCCACCAGTCAGGGTTTCCATTCGCTCTCGCATGGTGTCGGTCGATTTTTGATAGGCATCCTTCATGGCTGCGCCGACCAAATCGGCCAATATTTCTGCGCCTTCATTTAAGGCTTCGGGAGCAATTTCGACCCGGCGAGGTTCTTGGTTGCCGCTGACAAAAACTTTCACCAGGCCGTCGCCTGCTTGCCCCTCGATTTCCATTTGTTCGAGGTCTTCTTGTAATTGCTTTGCGCCTTCTTGAATCTGCTGCGCTTTTTTGACTGCGTCAGCCAACTCCTTCATTTTGCCGATGCCTGGGATGCTAAATCCTTGTCCTTGAGACATGTTGAGTTCTCTCTCCTTTGACTGGGTGCAGTTTCAAATTCTTCGATTCTACTCTACTGTGCTTTTTCGCATTCAGCCCGTGAGGAAAACCGCCTCGACAGCCCTTGTCTGATTACGTCGGTCAGGGTTTGCCAGTGGCCAGGCAGACAACGAAGTGGAAAAAATCTATCCAGCGCGATCGCTCCTTAACTGATGGATGAAGGGAGATCGTTGCTCGGCTGAGTGGGGTCAGTGGCGGCGGGGGCAGTTGTGGCGGTCTCGTCCCATAAAAAGCTGAGGGGATTACTCATATTTTCGGCAAAGCCCAGAATGCCGCGATCGCGATATTCATACAGCAACTCGCCCGCTTGATTGAATAAGAAGGTGCCGCCGCGTTGCGTCATGTATTGGGCATCGGGTACATAGGTTGACCAGTGGCTCAGCACCTCCGTCATGTTGCGCAGCCGTAAGGTCGCCAACTCAAACGGTCGCTGAAAGCCGCTACCGCCCGCCCAGCGAAAAAACGAGCCTTTCATAGTTGGCAGCGGCGTATCCTCGATCGTTTCTTCATCACCGATGAGCTGGGGCGCGGTGCGATCGCCCGTGTAGCCGCGCAACACTTCGCGCAAGGTGCCCGGACTCGCAATTCCCGCACACATCAGCATTAAATTTACCCAGGCGGCTTGGCTGGGGCGCAAGATGGGCCAGTCAATGGTTAATCCAGAATACAGGTCTAGTTGGCGATGTAGGTCGGCGCTGGGGTCGACCCACAGACAGTCCGCCGGGAATTGGGTAAACTCGGCAAACTTTTGTCCCGAGGCGCGATCGCCAATCCCTACCGCGCGGACGTCAATATGTTCTGCCCGCAGCCGCTCCCAGTCGCGCATTACCCACCAGGCATATTCCAAACTATCGAAATCTCCCAACTGTGGCCAAATCAACACAAGGGTTCGTTCTGCCGTGCGCTCCCCAGTTAAGACTGGCGTCTGAGCGCCATCGCTCACGCGCTCACGGGCCGTTGTTCGCAAAATGTCGTAGACCGTCATCGGCACTGCTGAAGAAAAACTACAAGGGCTGAGGGCGATCTCGATCTCCTCTTGATGGACTGCAAGTCAGACTTTTTTGACCACCAATTGCCCATTCAGTCTGACATAGTCGTTAGTGCTTTTCTACAGATGTTGCACTCGCTTACAGGCCGTCAGGTTTACGCGCCACAAAGTAGTAGTTCTGACAGATGAAGGGCAGCAATTGTCCCAAAACTTGATCCAGTTGGTTGTACCAGGTGGCGGCGATCGGTCCCCAGTGTGGGTGGCTAGCCAGCCTGGTTTGCCAAATATTGCGAGGCAGCAGGGCATAGCGCCCCCAGCATTGCAACTGCAGCGGTGTCGCCCCGACCAAGGCATGGATGTCTTGGGTATTAAATAGATAAGGATGAGAAAATCGTTGGGTGCGGCGCGCGAGAAATTCGATCCAGCTATGGCGATTTGGAAAGTGGTAGCAAATGAAGTATCCACCCGGTTTCAAAATGCGATGAATTTCTTTCAGGCTGGCCAACTCATCGCCTCCGGTTTCTCGCACATGCTCTAAAACGCCGACAGAAACGACGACATCAAAGGTGGCATCGGCAAACGGGATCGCGATCGGGTGCTCTGGACTTCCTGGCTGATAACGGTATTCTGACTGGTTAAACTCCTGACAAAACGGCGGCCCATCACTAAAGCCAAAGCCGCTAGCAGCATAGCCCGATCGCACTAAGTAGTAGGAGAAATGCCCCGAACCTGTGCCCCAATCCAGCACTTTTGCGCCCGGGGGGGCATACTGCGCCATCAATTCGTATAGCTTTATATATTGATAGGCGCTGATATAAGTCGTGAATTGCAGCGATTGATGACTTTGTTCAGCGCGGGCAACCAGCTCGTGCAGGATTTGGCGTGGACTAACTGGCGACATTGGGAACAGTGGGAAGTGAGAGATCAATAATCATGGCACTGAAGCAGGGAACACGATCGCTCCCTGCCGCTAAGTTTGCCACAGTATTGAGCCATCCTCTCTCATCAAGCTTCAGCCGCGATCCCACCACGCATCTTGATATGTACCAGCATGAAAGTACCTACGCTGAATAGTGGATTTCCTTGAAAGCTCATCCACTTCTCACACGGACTGTTCCGCTCTTACTGATCCCTGATGCCGGCTAAGCGCGATCGCGCCACTCTCGCGACTCCGAGGACAACAATGATGACATCGAGGAGGGGGCTGTGGTGATCCGAGGCAGACGGTGCTTAAAGCCACACAAAATCTCCCAGGAAATTGTATTGGTGAGCATGGCCCAGTGATCGGCTCCAATGTGGTGCTCACCATCTTGTCCCAACAAAGTCACCACACTCCCTTCTTGCAGATGTGGAATGTGGGTCACGTCAATCATCAACTGATCCATCGTAATGTTGCCGATTTGGGGCGCGTGTTGTCCTTGTACCAGTACCTCCATGCGATTTGACAAGGCCCGGGGCACACCGTCGGCATAGCCAATGCCCACCACTGCGATCTGCATGGGACGCTCGGCGACAAAGGTATGACCATAGCTGACCCCAGTGCCCGGTTGAATTTCTTTAATGTGGGTGATGCGGGCTTTGACTTGCAATACTGGGCGCAGCGCCAACTTCGAACTCAGATGAGCCGCTGGATACAGTCCATAAAGGGCAAGGCCCGCCCGCACCATGTCATAGTGCAATGCCGGATCGGTCAAAGTCGCGGCAGAGTTAGCGAGATGACGCTTGGGTAGGGTGATATTTTGCGCGGCCACCTGAGCTAAGACGGCTTCATAGCGTTGGTGCTGCTGGCACATGACCGTCGGGTCAGGATCGTCAGCCGTAGCCAGGTGCGAATAAACGCTGTGAATGTTCAATTGCGGCAAGCGCTGGACAAATTGCACAAATTCGGTTGCTTGTTGCCAGGGAAACCCTAGTCGCGACATGCCGGTGTCGATTTTGAGATGGACTGGCAGCGTGCCGGTACTGCCCTGTCCCAGCGCTTCTGAAAAGACGAGAGCTTGTTTAGGTGATACAAGGGTGGGCTGTAGTCGCCAACGCGCGATCGCGGCCACCTCTTCAGGACTGTTGATGGCCCCCATGATCATGATGGGCGCGGTGATGCCAGCTTCTCGTAGCTCGACGCCCTCGGGGACCGTGGCGACACCCAGCCACCTTGCCCCTGCTGCCAACGCCGCGTCGGCGATCGCGATCGCCCCATGGCCATAAGCATCGGCTTTAACCACCGCCATCAATGTGGTTTTCGCCCCAATGTGTTGAGTTAACTGACGCACATTATGTTGCAGCGCTTCCAAATCAATCTCGACCCAGGCCCGACATTGTCGAATGGTCGCCAAGGCAGGCGTTTTGTCCCAACTCAACATGACATCACTCCTTTGACCACACCATAAGTTGAGCCAATTGTGCATCAAGTTGGCCTCAGCACCAACTGTGCGCAGACATTTTCCCCGCCCCAGAATGGCCTAGCCTTTTACCCGGATCACCTTGCAGCCAACCTATGTGGCTGTACCTGCTACACCGAGGCATATCTGCTAATCGATTTGCTTGAATCTCAGACGAACAGCCAGTTGTCCTTTGCGAGAAATGGTCATCAAAGTATTGACTCATCCGTCAAATTGGCCAGCTACAAAAATATTTCCTGAAAAGAAAAAAATGGGCATTGGGACTTTGTGAATAACTCCGTCGGCTGCTCCAATGTTGAGCGGCTATATCGCATGCGAAAAATGACACCTAGCCAAAAGCGAAACGGCTGCGGCAAGCCGACTCACGCTGCTCAATTCGCTAACTGTCCGAGCATCAAGGGGACAAGTTAAATGGGCGTGATTGACATTTATTTACATAATATCGAGTGGTTAGTCACATTGATTTTGATCATGTATTCAAGAGGCTACGCTTGAAATCCTTTGCGAGCGCTTGATGTGGATATTTTTTTGACAATCTCCGTAAAACTTCCTTCGCAAAAGTTAATGAAGTTGCTTATACTAGGGCTATGCATTGGATGAGTAAAAATGCTCACCTTGAATTTCCCGGTTGGTTCGCCTAGTCATCGAGATTTTCAATAGTTTTGGAAATCACCTGCTGACACTCCTCCGACCTTTACTGTTTGGGTAAGGCCGCTGCGAAAATGAGACGATGCATTGCTCAGATGTATCCATCAGCCTTGAGCTAGACAACTCCTAAACCGGCGTTCTATGTGCACTTGTTCAGTAGAACTCACGTGAATGTCATGATTAGCGAGCAGTTTCCGTGGTTAACCACGATTGTCCTTTTTCCGTTTCTGGCAAGTTTGCCAATTCCATTCCTCCCCGGTAATGACAATAAAGTTGTAAGAAGCTACGCTTTGGCCGCAGGCCTGGCCGAGTTCGCCCTCATTCTCTTTACATTTGGCCGCTACTACTCTCTGCAAGACGCTGGCCTGCAACTCGTTGAGACTTACCAGTGGGTACCGCAAATCGGTCTGAACTGGACGGTTGCTGCCGATGGCCTCTCAATGCCCCTCGTGATTTTGAGTGGTCTCGTCACGACCCTCGCCATTCTCGCTTCTTGGAATATTTCGACTAAACCCCGCCTGTATTACTTCTTGCTGTTATTGATGTACAGCGCTCAGGTCGGGGTTTTTCTGTGTCAAGACATCCTGATGTTCTTCCTGATGTGGGAAGTTGAGTTGGTGCCGGTCTATCTGCTGATCTCGATCTGGGGTGGCAAAAAGCGCCGTTACGCAGCAACCAAATTTATTCTTTACACGGCGATCGGTTCCATCTTTATTTTGGTTTCGGCGCTGGCCATGGCTTTCTATGGCGACACAGTTAGCTTCAACTTTACTGACCTCGCCCTCAAGGAATATTCCTTGCCATTCCAGTTATTTGCCTATGCTGGTTTGATTGTGGCCTTTGGCGTGAAGCTGCCGATTTTCCCTTTTCACACTTGGTTGCCCGATGCTCACAGTGAGGCGCCTGCTGCGGTTTCGATGATTCTCGCGGGCGTGTTGTTGAAGATGGCTGGGTACGGCATCTTGCGCATGAATATCGAGATGCTGCCTGATGCCCACGTCTTTGTCGCGCCCTTCTTGGCGATTCTGGGTGTTGTAAACATTGTCTATGCTTCGCTGAATGCGTTTGGTCAAGACAACCTGAAGCGTCGTATGGCCTACTCCTCCATTGCACACATGGGTTTTGTGCTCATTGGTTTTGCCGCCTTCACCACCGTCGGTATTAGCGGTGCTGTGTTGCAAATGATTTCTCACGGTCTCATTGCGGCAGTGATGTTCTTCCTGTCTGGCGTGACTTACGAGCGGACTCACACGCTGGATATGACTGAACTGGGTGGCATGGCGCGCAAGATGCCGGCTGCATTCGCTTTCTTTACGGCTGCAGCGATGGCTTCCCTAGCGCTGCCTGGCATGAGCGGTTTTGTTAGCGAGATCGCGGTGTTCCTCGGGATGGCTACCAGCGACGCTTACACCCTGACGTTCAAGGTCAGCATCATTGTGCTCGCGGCGATTGGTGTTGTTCTTTCGCCGATTTATTTGCTCACCATGTTGCGTCGCATCTTCTACGGCGACACGGGTGAGGTAATCGAAAAGACGCCGCTGATGCTGGATATTCGTCCTCGTGAGTCTTTCATCGCTGCCTGCTTGCTGGTGCCGGTGATTGGGATTGGGTTGTATCCCAAGTTGGCAACTCAAACCTACGATGCGAAGACGGTTGCGGTGCTGGATCGAGTACAAGACACCATGGTGTTGATTGCTGACCAGCCGGATCAACCCATGTTTAGCGCGATCGCATCGCCTGAGCGTACGGCTTCCTTGGTGGCCCCGACGATTATTGAGTAAGTTTCGATACGGCTAATTCACTGAATCTAATGCAGATGCGGCGTGGCAATGCTACGCCGCTTTTTGTTGGCTGCTGTTTTTGAGCTCTATGGGAACGCGATCGCTCTGACCCGGTTGCTTCTCCCGAGTAGCTATGCGCTAATGCCTCTATCTGATTGGTTTACGCCGCTGAGCTAAACCCTGGGCCAAAGGTGTCATGAGATTTGCCCAGAACAATCTGTGCTGAACGGCGGACAGCTCCAACCGTTGCCAACCCGCTATTGCTTTGAATTGGGATGGTGTTCTTGCTGAGCCAGCCGTGCGGCTTCTGTCTACATCGCTTTGGGGGCTTTGCCATAGGCTTGCCAGGCTAGATCAATCAGTCCTGTCATAATCGCCACGGCCAAGACAGGGTTACCCTTTTGGCTATTAATGCTGATGTGAGGCACCATCGTATCTTGGAGTCGATCTTTCAGCACATCGACATCGAGGAAACCGGCTGGCGTTGCAATGATCAATGCCGGTCGCACCTGGTTATTTTCAACCAGGTCAACTAGAGACTCTAAAGCGGTTTGAGACTCACCCACAATAAAGATGCCTTCTGGGTAGCGCTGCGCCAGGGTCTCGATGCCCCAGGCCGTTTTACTTTTGCCCTTTTGCGGACGGGTCAGGGCATCCATGCTGCAATAGACCGGATTCACAAAAGTCTCTTGAATGGGGGGGGCAATGCCCACCTGCACCATCGGGACGTCGACCACAATGGTGGTGCGCGCAGCCAATGCGGCGGCTCCTGAGGTCAGAGCGTGTTCTGAAAAGCGAATGAGTGAGGCGAATTCAAAGTCGGCAGTGGCATAGATCACGCGACGCACGAGTTCATATTCTGACGGAGTAAACATGTGATCGCCGATTTCGCGATCAATTACTCTCAAACTTTGAGCGTCACTCACATGCCATTCCATCGCTTTCTCCCAGCGTTTGCTGCCAGCTAGTGCCTCTAGTATAGGGGCTGGTGAAAAGGCGTAAACGCTTTAGATGTAAGTCTTTTCAGAGACTGACTGAAGCGCCTCATCCCCCATGGCGCAACCAGCTCAAAAGTGGGTTTGTAGCCAGTGCTCTAGGTCGGCCAGCACCCCCTCAGGAATTTCCCAAGGAAAGAGATGGGCGGTTTGGGGATATTGCTTGAAAGTACTGTGGGGGAGGTGTTGAGCGGTTTCGTGACTGGCCTGAGCGGTGATATGCCGATCGCACTCACCACACAATATTAATGAGGGAATGGCAATCTTTTCGAGATCCGGCAGGCGATTATAGCCAGCCCGTAACGCTTGATTGAGGGCTTGTTGGGCCGGTTTTGAGGTTTGTAGAAAGGCGGGGAACGCTTCGTTGGCAAGTCGTTGATAAGCCTGGGGAGTATGTTGCTGAATCAGATAGCGATAGAGCGATCGCTGGCCAAAGGTATCAATGTTCCACTGCCAACCAGGAGCGACTTTATTGATCAATGACGCGATCGCGGTGAGCGCATTGTCTTGCCAACTGATGGGGGGATGGTTGCCACGGGGACGCGCGGCGGTGCCCAACAGCATGAGACCGGCGATTCGCTGAGGCTGTTGGAGCGCTAGTTCCATGGCTAAAATACCGCCCAAAGACCACCCCAAAACCAGACATTGCTGAATATTCAACTGATCCAGCAAATCGGATAAATCTGCTAAGTGGTCAATCATCGCAAAGGGCTGGGTTGTGCGGCTATGGCCATATCCCCGTAAGTCCGGCGCGATTGTAGTGTAGCGCCGGGATAATTTTTCGGTGAATACCTGCATACAAGCGGCGTTGCCTGGATGACCGTGCAAGCATAAAAGCGGATAACCCTGCCCGCTCACGTCAACATTGAGTTGCATGGTGCCTGTTAGCAATGGAAAGATTGAGTCACAGCTTTCTCAAAGATGCTGTGGTGAGTCGCACTTGCCTGAAGTGGCCCTGATTGTGGTTTGAAAAAATAATCCAGCACCACAATGACTCTGCTAGGCGGTGCTGGAAAGGTTGATTTCATCGGCGATCGCAGCCACAATGAGCGACCACATAGGACATTGCCGCTAAGACTTTTTCTCAAAATCTAAGGAGGCTGAGTTGATGCAGTAACGCTGGCCAGTGGGCGCCGGACCATCGTTAAAGACGTGGCCTAAGTGCGCACCACAGTTGGCACAGTGAACTTCAGTCCGCACCATAAAAAAGCTGCGATCGGTTTCAGTTTCTACATTCTCGGTATTGGCAGGAGCCCAAAAGCTCGGCCAGCCAGTGCCAGAGTCAAACTTTTCATCAGAGCGAAATAGTTCGGTGCCACAGCAAATGCACTTGTAAGTACCGGGTTCTTTGTTGTCGTGATAAACCCCAGTAAAAGCTCGTTCAGTGCCCTTTTCGCGGGTGACGTGGTACTGCTCAGGTGTGAGTTGCGCTTTCCACTCTTGCTTGGATTTTTGGACTTTTTGAACCATGGTGATATGCGTTAATTCCCAGATATATCAACGGTTTGGCCAGTAGCTGTCGGGCTACCTCGAAGCCAGTAACGCTTTTATCGTAACGTAACCGGTTTGTAATCTCTTCGGTGGGTGGCCCCCCTGATCTTCGGGCTATCAACACCTGCCTCGAATTAGGATGTGCCGATGAGCAGCCAAATTCCCGCGATCGCAATCATGACCCCGAGCACGGCTCTTCCGGTGATGCGATCGCCCAAACTGGCGGCGATAGGCAACACAAAGAGCGGACTGGTCGCCAGCAGGGCTTGGGCAATGCCAGCGGGAGTAAATTTGAAGGCAATTTGCTGTAACCAAATTGCTAGATAGGTTCCTAAAAAAGCGGCGATCCCGAGCAGCGGCAAGAGTTGTCGCGATCGCAAGGGGATGAACTGCTGGCGAATCGAGCCCCGGCTGCTGACTAAAATCACGAGCACGATTGCACCCGCCGCAATGCGCAGCAAACCACTCCATAGGGGATCAACGGTGGTGTTGGCGAGTGCCCCGCGCGACATCACTGCCCCACTGGCTTGTCCTAGTTGGGCCAGCACACTCCAGAGCAGCCCCGTTTTCAGGTTGAAAGAATATTGGTCGGCGGCGGGCACCCGTTCTGAAATGACCCAGGCAATGCCGCCGACGGTGAGCACAATGCCACACCAGGCGATCGCGCCTAACCGTTCTTGCAAAAAAATCAAAGCAATTAAAGCGGTCAGCGGCGGAGCGAGAGTCTCCATTAGCAGGGCACGCCGCGCTCCCAAGTGATTGATCGATTTGAAATAGGCCGTATCGCCTAAGCCGATGCCGACAACGCCACTGAGCATTAGCCAGAAGATCGCGGCAGGCGGCAATTGGGGCTGTAAATTTTGCTGAATGACGAGGGTGAGGACAATTAAGGCGATCGCGATTCCCCCTTTCGCCAAATTCAAAACTAGCGGACTCAGGGATTTGCCCAACCGCCCAAAAATCACCGTCGATAATGCCCACAAAAATGCCGCAGTCAACGCTGCGATCTCACCCCTCAACATACGGCTAGCATCCCGCTCACTCTGCCGTTATGGTCACATATTTCTACCGTCGCCCGTAAAATGAGACTTCGACATCGGCGTACCAGCCTGGACCCATGTTTTCGTATAAAAAGACTCGCTCAACCTGGTAATAAACGCCATCGTGGAATAAACAATCCCCGACTCGTGGGATGATGGGATAAGTCGCAAACCACAAAGCATCTTTGACCGGCGCTTTGGGGTTGGTATTGCGGGCGGCAAGATAAAAAATTTGCACCTTATAAATGCCCCCTGCGATCGACCCTGCCGCTGGTGGCAGCGCCGGCATAGTGGAGGAGGATTTTTTGCTGCGCTTGGCGCGAGATCGGCGTTTGGGCTTCTCAGATCGGTCAGAACCTTCTGAATTGTCTGGAAGTGTTTGGTCTTGTTCGTCGTCCACGATAATTTAGCCAGTCAAGTTGCGATCGCTTGTGGCAATCATAAAAAATCTTGCTCACTTTGCAATGGGGAGTTGAGCAAGACTCGTTGAGCAACACCCAGAGTGTGAACGCTATATTTTGTGTACAAATGCAAAACAGTACGCCTATTTAGTGTCTTGGTGCTAGTCTTTACGCAATGACTGCTTTAGCCGACAACAGCCTGCAGCTGGCAGCAGTCCTAGACCGTATTTCTCAGAATTGGCAATTAACGTCATCCCAGGTCAGAGCCATTATCTGCTGTGGCCTGGGATGACGTAGGCGTGATTTCTCGAGTGGATTGTGAAATCGTCAGACACCTGTGCCGTTTCCTGCGGCTGGTTTTGATTTTTGCGCGATTAAATCTGGGGTAAAAGCCCCCAGCAGTGATCCAAATGGTTCGCTGTCGAGTTTAAGGATGATCACTTCATTGTCAATTCTTTGTCCTCATTAATGGTGAACTCCATGACTTATCAAACTCAGCTACGCCCTTGGTGTATCGTGCGTCAGTTGCCCGAGGCCAAAATCGCAGTCGTGGAAAGATTTCGGCGGTATCAGGATGCTGATGCCTTATTGCAATTAATGCGCCGACAGACGCCCAACTCTCAGCTCACAGTCATGTTTGAATCGCCGACCGAGCTCGTGCCAAAGCCTGCCCAGTAGTCCATCGCAACGGTATGGACAGTGGGGGCATCAAAATTTCGTCAGTTGCCTATCGCATCCGCTGTAGGCTCGTAATCACTCCGGCCCCGATGGTGAGCAACAACAGCAACCAGAGGATGATGCCTGGAATGAATGACAAAATCGTGATGCCCCGCAACACCCATATCAGCAGGGTTGTGCCTAATAAAGCCAGAAAAATTCGACTCGGTAGGGAAAGACGTCGCATATAACCAGCTTACTTAGCGAGCGGAACGAATGCCGCCCAAGATACCAATTCCTAGAGATAGGAGCAACATTGCCCAGGTAACGTATTCGGGAATTTGCTGTACCCAACCCAAGCCACGCAGCACTACTAGAATTGCCCCCAATACCAACATGACGCCGACGATATTCAGCACAATCATGATGGCAAGGTTGTTGGAATTGCCGCGCATAGTTGCTAACTCATGAACTGCAAGGCGAATCCATTGTGCCATGGGAAGTTCCCCGCTGCTTATTCTGACCCGCTTCGCCTCGTGATTAGAGAGGGTTAAGCTTAGCTGCTAGCAGTGAGACGAAAAGTTTATCTGATTTGTTGCCAATACCGCCGTTCCAGCGCAGCACTATGTTGGATTGACTGGCGAAGCCAAGTTAGCCGGAGAGCTTGTTTTTCGCGATCGCTCAGTTGCCAGGCCACCTCCAGAGATTTGAGCCGCTGCATCATCGTGTACAGACACACGGCGGCACTGACAGAGACATTCAAGCTTTCGACAAAACCTACCATGGGGATTTTGAGCTGATAGTCGGCGGTCGCGATCGCCCGTTGCGAGACGCCATCCTGCTCACTCCCAAAGATGACGGCTAATTTTTGATCCAGGGGCATGGTTTCGGGGGGCACCGCGTTAAGGTGCGGACTCGTCGCCACAATGAGATAGCCCTGCGATCGCAACTTTTCACAACAGAGCAGCGTATTGTCTTGCTCTGGCTCGCCATATTGATGTTGTGTCACCCATTTAGTCGCTCCCGAAGCCGCTCCCACCCGCGCCTTAAAGGTGTTGTAATTTTCCACCACGTGTACATCTTGAATGCCTAGGGCATCGCACGTTCGCAGTAAAGCGCTGGCATTGTGGGGATCATGAAAATCTTCGGCAACTACCGTGACATGACGAGTTCTGTGGGCTAACACCGCATCGATTCTCCCGAGTCGCTGGGAGGTTACAAAACTTTCTAGGTATGCCATGAGCGCTAACTCGTCACTGACCGTCATCGATTTGCCCAGCATTGCCTCCACCGACCTCGGGCTATCATGCTACCAGTGCCTCTATAACCCTCGCTACGACTGTCTGCGGTGGTCCCAACTCTGCAATGCGAAAGTTCACAATTATGCTGCAGGTCGCTGTTTTCATTGCTTTCCATTAACGTCTACAGGTTGATAGATGGCAAGGCGGGCAAGCTTGGGGTATGTTTAGAGCACACTGCACCCTAATGAGTTTCGGAGGAAATCGCTATCGTTAGAAGAAGGTTTACCAATCGCCGTGTACGCCCTGAGCAGCCGAACATCAATCACAACATTAAAGCGCCGCAAGTGCGACTGATTGATCACGAAAATGAAAACCGTGGCGTCATGGATACCCGAGATGCGGTCAGCATTGCGGAAGAAGTCGGGCTTGATTTGGTCGTCGTATCAGAAGGCAAGGATACGCCCGTCGCTAAGATCCTCGATTACGGCAAGCACCAATATCAGCAGAAAAAGCGGCAGAAGCAAAGTTCCAAGCCGACCATGAAAGAGGTCAAGCTGCGCCCAAATGTTGATGATTCCGACTACGACATTCGGATTGAGCGGGCGACCAAGTGGCTTGACAAGGGTAATCACGTTAAGTTTCAAATTCGCCTACGGGGACGGGAGCATCAGCATCGCGATCGCGCCCGTGAACTACTAGAGCGCATTGTGCAAGACCTGAACGACGTGGCTAAGGTGCAGAGTCTTGATACCCGTGCGCTGATTGTTCAATTGGTGCCGGAATCCTAAGACCGCACAGTGTGAAATGTCTTGACGGGGCTGCAATGGTTTGTGGCCCCGTTATTTTTTGACTGATGATCAAGGGAGGCATCACGTTGGCGTGGTCGAACCTGAAGCCAATATGAGTTGCGCCGTCGTGATTTGTTGCAACTCGACGCAATGCGACATCCTTTCGCGAGAAACATTACGCTTTAGCGATAAAGATGAACAAACACTGCAAACCGCTGCAAGCTATTCCACCCATGCAGTAACCTAAATCTAGGTTCGAAATCTAAAGTAAACATTAAGAGATTCATCTTATGAACCCTCATCTGCTTCGTCAATTATGGGCTCTAGTTGAACAGTCTCAAAGTCATCGCATCTTGAGCCTCGACGACAATAGTCTTGTGCATTGGCTAATTGATCAGGTATCGGGTGAGCGATCGCTAGATACTGTAGAAACCGCTAACCTCAACTGCTATATCCGCAGCCGCATCCCTTTAATTCGCGACATTGCCCAAAGCTAAAATTAGTCTGATGTCAGGCTGGCATTGATTCGTCAGTAGTCTACGCCCCGTCGTGCAAGGGCTAGGTCACCTCTTCAACTTTTCTGAAATGACCGTCACCGTATGCCTGACCGCGCGGCTCATTGAAGCCGTCTGATAGCAAGCTGGCACCTAATCACTACGATCCAATCAAGCCTTACTCTTGAGCCTGGTGAAGACGAATAATTGAGCAATCTTCAGAGTCGTTTACCGGATGATTAGCTAAGGGTTAGCTACTATGCCCCACGTTTGTGCTGCGGTCAGCATGAACGCTTGGTAGAGCGATGCTTGCTTTCGAAGACCAGTAAGGCCATCTGAGCCAATCAACCCCATAGGCGCATAGGACTATCAGCACGCATTTTTTTGACACGGCACAAAGTTCGTTGCTAAGCCGCACTCGAATGTTGAGCATTGACAGAGCCCTCGACTAAACTTCTTCCGACCGAGCAGAGCATTCAGTCCGAACTCAGCTTGAACCATCCGATCTTCAGACCAAACTCTCAGCACCATTCTTTAGCCAACCCTTTGTGACTTTAACTTATCAAAACCATTGGTAGCCTCATTATGAGCTCTCCCTATGGTCAGATTTTTTAAGTCGCTGGTGCCCGCACTCTTCACAAAGTGACCTAAGATACAAAAATATTTCTTCATGCGTTGGAATGTTAAGCCTATGTTGAACTGATTTCCAACGCCATGATGGGCTGCTTATTCTGGGGCAGCCTGTATGAATACGTGATTACGATAAGTTAGTGAGGTGTGACCCAATGAAAAAATGGGGTTTTCTCGGATTAGCGCTGGCCCTTTCCTTAGCGACGGCTTGTGCAAGTCCAACGACCGATGATGCTGCTAGCGGCGGTGATGCCGATGGTGGTGAAGAGACTACAGCGACTGCTGGTGGTAGCCGTTTAGCTGCTGTTCTAGAGCGGGGACAACTAGTCTGTGGTGTCGATGGGGGTATTCCTGGCTTCAGCTTCGTCGACGAGAGCGGTGTCTATTCTGGACTCGACGTCGATGTCTGTCGGGCTGTAGCTGCAGCCTTATTTGATGACCCTGATGCTGTAGAGTATCGTCGTCTTGACTCTACCGAGCGTTTCACTGCGCTAGCTGGTGGTGAGGTTGATATGTTGTCCCGTAATACCACTTGGACACTGAGCCGGGATACGCAAGTGGGTATGGAATTCGGCCCGACTACCTTCTATGACGGCCAAGGCATGATGGTACGAGAAGCCAGCGGTATCACTTCGCTAGAAGATTTTGCTGGCCGTGCAGTTTGCGTCGAAACGGGTACGACTACTGAGTTGAACCTGACCGACCAGATGCGGAAGTTAGGGGTTGACTTCGAACCTGTGGTCTTCCAAGATGCTGACGCTGCGTATGCAGCCTATGACGAAGGTCGTTGCGAAGGCATGACTTCGGACAAGTCTCAGTTGATTGCTCGTCGTAGCACCCTACCGACTCCTGATGAGCACGTATTGCTCGATGTCACGATGTCTAAAGAGCCTTTAGGGCCTTTGACAGTCAACAATGACTCCGCTTGGTTTGACGTGGTGAAGTGGGTGACTTTTGGCCTCATTCAGGCCGAAGAGTTTGGCATTACTTCTGAGAATATCGCTGAGTTCCAAGGGGGCGATGATCCTAATATCGCTCGCTTCCTAGGAGAAGAAGGCACGCTAGGTGAAGACATGGGAATCTCTAATGACTTCATGGCTCGCGCTATTACCCATGTTGGCAACTATGGCGAAGTCTTCGAGCGTAATCTAGGAGCCAGTTCTCAGTTCAATCTGGATCGTGGTCAGAATGCGCTGTGGACAGAGGGTGGCCTGCTGTATGCACCTCCTTTCCGCTAAATCAAGTCTGGCTAGAACTGTTGAGGTCTAGTACGCTCAACGTTCAAACTCGCTGATGCTTAAAGGTTCTCATCTGAGCAGTTTATTTCTGTTTTGGATGAGAACCTTTGGTTTATCTGTTGAAAATAAGGAATCAAGGGTTTGGAAGCTCAGATTCAGCCTCTCTTGAAATTCGTGTGTAAGCTTTAAATCTCTGTAGGCTGTGCGTTGCTTTAAGGGACGAATCAAAATCCTAAAGCAGAGTACGAACAAAAAACAAAGCTATGTTGTTAGACCTCAATTTTGAGCTGCCACACATCAAGCTCCCAGATTCAGTTTAGGTTTCTGAAGAGCTGCAATAACTTTAACTATGCAGAGTAAATTTGTAACTTTATGAGGTGTCAGGTTAGGTCATTTTCCTCAATAACCTGAATCGTTTGATTTTCGTCACTGAATCAAACTTCTGGCAACTACTGCCCCATATCATGTGTTCGTTGCCTATCATTAGTAGAACCCAATGGGTAAGCGCTTAAAAAGCGCAGCCAGAATTGCTCGAAGATGCGAAGGCCGGTTTATCTGGGTCAATTACACATGTCAGAAAATCTCCGTCTCTGTTGACCTGAACCTTAATGAGGCCAGTGTAGCGACTCAACATTGGCTGTTGAATAAAGTTACATACCTGCTGAGAGGTCAAGCGATCGTAGCGGTCTTGATTGACTGATATGATTTGGTCCCCAATCTGTAGTCCTGCTTGGACAGCTGCAGACGGTCGACGAAGTCCTGTAATGATCAACTTATTTCCCTGCATCATTGACTGAAAACCGTACAGAGGATGTGAGGGATATAGCTCGTCAAAAAAGTCTGTGGGAAATAGATAAAGTTGTCGCTGAGTATAGTCAAGCGTGAGAATAAAGTGTTCTAAAAAGTCATTGCCAATGAGCGTGTCTGAATATAAAGGTTGATCTACATCAACAGAAACCGGGAAATTATTTAAGGACAAACTGCCGATTGATAAATGTGACAATTCTACGGTTTTCTGCCGAACCTTTTTCCAGCCACCAAGCGTTTCTACGAGTCCCTCAGAGATGTCTATGGGCTGTAGATGTTGAGTTCCTAATTGCTTAGCTGACATGTCAGCTAGATGGATGCTGCCGTTCCAACCGGTGTCGATCATGGCTGGAATTTCAACGTTATGGTTAGCCGTTAATCTTACTATGGGTCTAAGATCAACTAATTCAAAAGGTAAGGTAATTGCTCCTTGGATATGATCCAAGGAAGAAATGTCATCGGAGACAGTTAATGTATGGTTTTGATAGTTGATTTGCCAAATGCCGTGATGCATGAGGCTACCCCCAAGAGCACCACTGTCTGACAGGCAAAAGAGCGGCTGTCCAGGTGTACTAAATGGGACAGCAAAAGTACCTACTTGATGAAAAGTAGCATCGGCAATTTGGACGTGCTCTACGACTCCGTAAAGAGTTTGGGGATTGATACGGAAAGATACTAAAAAGGGAGTCTGTTCGGCAAGATGCCTATCAATAAGAGATGTTTTCATCCCTGTATCAAAAATGAAAGGGAAAGGCTGTTGTTTTGATTGAAGGCGAACGGCTATGAGAATGTGCTTTCCCTGATACTGAAAGGAAGTCGTTACGGGACTGGATAGCTCGCCCCAATATGTCCATCCTTCTAAAACTTGAATAGTCCCCAAAATGAAGTGTTCTTGAGCACTTTTCAAAGGTAACCAGCGATCAGTGACTATTGTCTCAAATTCTGTGCTGATGGCTGTCGTCGCGTAAGTCTGTCGCCAGTGAGGATAGTAAATGCAGGCGATCCCCGCTACGAGCAATGACAGACATAAAAATTTGCTTTTGAGTCCTTTCATCGTTCCTGAGTTGCCTCAAATGGCCGATATGTTAGGACTTATTGCCTACCTTCATGATAAAACGAAAGACCTTTACCCTCCATTGACGGAAGATAAAGGTCACAGTTATTTAGAGATGAGTTGATTTAATGTTACGCGTCAGCGGCTTCGTCGCGCTCGATGTACAGAAACAAGAAGGCCATTGCCGCAGCGGGGAAGACGATGCCGACTAGAGGAACCAAAATTGTGGGTAAAAAAGAAGCTGCCATAAACTATATATTCCTATCACTCAATACAGCGTCAAAAGCTTGCCAGAGCAATGTTGCACGAGCAAACTCACAGATTAGCGTACTGTGAAATGGCCAGAAATGCTGCATTGCTTAACAGTCATTGCTGCATTTCTTAACGATTGCCGATTGCTGCTCTCATATCTAGGCTGTTTGTCATGAATATCGTCAACCAACAGATGCTCACAGAGGAGCATCGCTGTCTGAAGTGTGAGGATTGGCAGGTAAGATTTCACGAACGAGGCTAGTTTTATAACTTTCCTGCTGGGTCGCAAGGTCGATCGCGATCGCTTCAAATTGGGCTTCGATACTCCCGAGGGGAACCTGCAACTGCAAAAAAGCGGTTTGGTCGCCTTCTGCAGTGGGTGACCAGTTCATTAACCAGCGGGGGCGATCGACGAGGGTGCGACTTTGAATATCCGTCACCCAAACTTTGACTGCCAGCCGTCGGGGATAGCGTGGCAAGCGGACGGTAATGGGTAGGGGTTGCCCTGCGACGAGTTCGCCCTGGGGGAAGACCCATTCGGGAACCGGAACATCGCCTAATTCCTGACGATTGGGTTCGCCGGGTTGGAGCACCTCTACGAGGGGCTCGCTGTCAGTTGTGGTGATATCAAGGGCTTCGACAATTGGCTCATCGTCGGAGTCATACACGACGACTTCATAGTTGATCGGCTCATCGGTATTAGCGGCGATCTCGGCATCACTGCTCGACTGCTGGCTGTCGGTCGCTGGGATATCTTGGACACCTGCGGCTTCCAGTTGAGCTTTATGTTCTGCTGCGGCTTTTTGGGCTGCTTCGGCCAGGGCACTGAGCCGATTCCAAAACCGCCCTTGGAGGTCGGGCTCAAATGTGGTGTCAGCAGATGCCGCTGTGGATGCCTGGGATTGAGCAGTGGCGGCAGATTGGTCAGAAGCTGCGTCGGCGATCGGCGATGACGAGGGAGATTTGCCCACCGTTGGTAATTGTGGTGATGCCGTCGTGTCGGTAACCTCAGGGGCGGGGACCGAGTAAGATTTGGCTGCTGCACCCAAGGGGGGCAAGGTGAGAGGTTTCGGCGTCGATTCTGTGGTGGCTGAATTATCAGGGGGATTAGGCGCTGGGCGATCGCGTTCGGGTTGATTTGACAGTCGCGGCAGCGTCGGTGCGCCCACCGTTTTTTTATCTATAGGTCGATAAATGACCGGAGGCAGTGTTAACCCATTCGACGGCAGATAAATTTGCCGAAATGGCACGGAACGCGGCGATAAAGGATTAGCAATGCGATTAGCGGTATTCTCTGCAGGCGTGGAATCAGGCGGGTCGCCTGCGGTGGCGACATCTTCAAAGCGATTGCTGGCCGTTCCCTCAGCTTGGTTAGCCACCACCTCTAGTAGAGCATCGAGGTTAAGGGTCACGGTGAACCCCTGAATGGCCAATACCTGTGGTGGGTCAGACGCCGTCCACAGGCTAAGTTCCCCCATCAGGAGCCGCGTATTGCTGACGCTGGGTAGCGGCATTATGATCTCAAACCGACTCGGTAGTGCAGCGATGGAAAGCGCCCGCGCCGATTGATGGACAACCGCCCCTGTTTCTGGATTTCGAAGTTGTATCCACAGTGTGCCTTCCCCAGCTAAGCCCTCAACTTGGGAAAAAGTCATGACCTGTCCCTGTAAAGCTAATGGCTCAGCCGTCTGGGCCACCAGGGCTTGATGCTGTAATTGCAAACGCAGGGGCAGATCTGCGAGCGGGGTCTGAATCGTGAACGGATCGGCGGGAGTGGCATCTGAGCCCGTCCAAGTGGCGGTAGCCGTCGGTAAGGCCGCTTGATTAGCCGATTGCAAAGAGGTAGTTAGGGGCGGAGAATAGGTGAGCTGCTCGGCCAGGGATGCTTCATCGAGTTCTGTCTCCCAATATTCCACCCCAGATTCGATCGCGAGTACTTCTAGCTGTACGCCAAATTCCCAAGGCGCATTCCCCTCTGTTTGGGCAGCGGTACAAGTGACGGTCCAGTGTCCTGGCGTGAGATGGGTGAAGGGAATGACCACCATCAACCCGTTTTCGTTAGTCGTGCCCGTGCGTCTAAGGGTTTTGCGTTGGGGCGGCATTTGCTCTGTCAGCAGGCGACTGAGGCGAATGTTGACGTCGGCTTGGCAATAACTGCTGTGGGCGATGATGCGATATCGCCCTTCCGAAATTTCAACGTGGGCCGTCTCCAACGGGAGCCAGTCGCGATCGCCCTCTTTTTGTAGTAAAAACTCCCAATACGCCATAGCCCGTCCTGCGTTAGCAAGTGCGAAGTTTACGCAGTATAGCGGTCATCCTATCGACTTATATCGAATCCGGCAAATGTTTGTGAAATTAGGTCGCTTGCTGGGCTTGGCGCACTTTTTGCACCAGCTCATCGGCCGCTTGCGTCAAAGATGTCTGACTGACTTCTGACTGTTCGCCTGAGGTGAGCCACTTGAGCTGCACGGTTCCTTGTTCGGCTTCGGCTTCTCCCAAGATGACGCAGAGAACCGCGCCGCTGCGATCGGCCCGTTTGAATTGTTTGCCAAAGGCCGATCCGCTCAAATCCATCTCCACTGCTAAGCCTGCTTGGCGGAGAGCTTGCGCCACCTGTAGCGCCTTACCTGCCGTCGCCTCACCCCGCGAGACAATGTACACATCCATTGCGGTGCTCGGTTCCACCGCCAATTGTTTGAGCAGTAGCGTCAGCCGTTCGAGCCCGATCGCCCAACCAATGGCGGGAGTATCGGCCCCGCCCAGTTGCGCAATCAGACCGTCATAGCGACCGCCGCCGCAGACCGTTGCCTGCGCTCCTAAATCGGCGGATTGAATTTCAAAGGCAGTGTGGGTGTAATAATCGAGCCCGCGTACTAGGCGCGGATTGAGGTTGTAGGCAATGCCCAGATCTGTTAAGTACTGCTGCACCTGATCAAAGTGCTGTTGCGAATCGGGACTCAAAAAGTCCAGCAGGCTAGGAGCCGCTTGGACAATTTCTTGGGTCTTGGTGTCCTTACTATCCAGAATGCGGAGGGGGTTGGTGGTTAGACGATTCTGGGAATCGACGTCTAAGTCGGCCTTGTGGGGAGTCAAAAAGTCTACCAGGGCATCGCGGTAGCGCTGGCGATCGTCACCGTTGCCCACTGAATTGAGATCCATCGTGAGGGACTTGAGCCCCAGGGTCTGCAAGAGCGTGGTAGCGATCGCAATCACCTCTACATCTGCGCGCGGATCACGACTCCCCAATAGCTCCACATCGAGTTGGTGAAATTGCCGCTGCCGCCCGGCTTGTGGCCGCTCGTAACGAAACGCTGGCCCCACATGCCAAAGCCGTAGCACACTGCCCTGAGCGGTGAGTTTGTGCTCATTGACGGCTCGCACTAACCCCGCCGTAATTTCAGGCCGCAAGGTCAGGGAACGACCGCCCCGATCTTCAAAGGTGTACATTTCCTTGCCGACGACATCGGTCGCCTCGCCAATGCCCCGTTCGAACAGTTGAGTTTGCTCAAACATGGGGGGCCGAATTTCACGATAAGCCGCCCGCTGCAACAGGTCGCGGGCCGTTGTTTCGACCCACTGCCAGAGCGGCGTTTCATCCGGCAAAATATCACGGGTGCCCCGTAGCGCTTGAATCGTCTTCATACCCTTACTGTCTCTTGTGAAGTCTGTGGCTCATGGGGTGGGCAACAACCGAGAGAAACTTGCACTGGCCGATCTCAGCCATCGCTTTGCGAGCGCTTGCCCTGTTGCCCATCCGCTGTGAGGAATGATGTCGCTATTTGCTTAAGGTCTCCCACTGGCCGTAGCGATCGCCATAGTAGGTCAGGATCGCTTCTACCTGGGGCTGACACTGCTCGGCAGCATCGGCGTTGTAGCGAATCCACACCCCGCCAACTTGGCTTTGCAAATAGTCAAATTCTTTGGCGGTCTGGGGTAACAACCCCGTATTCACGCCCTCAATTTGCCGCAAATGGGCCGCCACTTCCCGATAAACCGCTAAGGGCAACTGGGGACTATGCAAGCGATATTCAACCTGCTCGGAAACGGCCGCTTGGGCGGAAGTCGGCTGGGCCGAAGTGCTGTTTTGCTCTATCGAATCTGCCATGCGCTCAAGATATCGATCCCTGCTGATCCACATTGGGCAGCGTACAGCAATTCACATCATTGATACAGACCTTGCCCCATTGGAGTGCCCATCGCACCAGCGCCACACGATTGCCGGTGGCAGTTTTAGTCAAAATATTGCTGATGTGATTATCGACTGTGCGCTTGCTGATCTCCAACTCCTCAGAGATTTCTTGGTTGGTAAGTCCTGCCGCGACGAGTTCCACAATCTGGAGTTCACGTTCCGAGAGCGTACCTTGAAGTTGAGTGTCGGGAGTCTCACTGCCTGCCATGGGTATCTATAAGTCTTATGTGTATATATGCTTATTCATTAGTCTACTGCGATTAGTTAGCTTACGCTGACCGAAATTAATTGTCCTCATCAGTTTGATCCCCAAATGATCCCCATGGCTTACCGGTTGCAGACACTCTGACCTGTCTACCGGAGCCAGCTGATTGGCGGTTGTTCTAGCGAGTGCGATCGCCGCATATGCCCGGGGAGTGGAAAATCTCCACGCTAGCCGTGCGCGATGCCAGTCTTCAGGCAGCAAAGTAAACCGCTGCTGTTCAAAATATAGGTAACTTTATGCGGAGCAACAGTTCCTGACAAGGAGTAAGAAAAACTCATAAAACATAGAAAAAACTTATATTCAAATCGCTCGCCTATTCGCTGGGTTTATCGCTAGGCTATATCTAGTTCAACCGATAACCATCAACTCACAACTGCTATGACTTACATAACAACTGCTGCGGCTCCTGTGAATACGACTGCTCCGGCAAAAGTAATTCCGTCTCCTTCGTTAGCAACTCGTTTGCAGGCGGCTTTAGAACATGCCCGTCGACTGACTGAGATGCGAGGAACATCTGATGTCGAAGTGGCGATCGCTTGGGAAACCGTTGAAGAGTTACAAGTCGCGTTTTATCAACGCCAGCCTGTCGTAACTAACTCCTTGGAGCGATATTGCTCAGCTAATCCAGATGCGCCAGAGTGCCGCATTTACGAAGACTGATTTGACTTTGCGTCCGGTCTAAATCCATCTCAGTGGTTTAATCCTGCCTCAAACAACACGAAGAGCTAGCGGAAACTCCGGTTTCCGCTTTTTTGTGCGTAATTTACTTAAGTAGATATGGTCAAATTTGGGAGCAGCGATCGCTTTCACAGACTTGATACGCTGACTCGTAAAGGTCGTCACGTCCGCCAAAGAGGGCGTAGCGATGGTCGCGAATGAATCGATAAAAACCGTCGCCAGCATTTTTGGCTCCCGGCAGCGATCGATACGCCTGTACAAAGAGATTTCCTAACGGCAGCAAGCGGCCAATTTCTTCTGCGGCATCACTGCCCTGCCAGCGGGTCTCAGGCTGTTGCGGATTTAGCAAAATCATCCCCGCTTCACAGTCCTCGGCGGTAATGTGCCATTGGCTCAGCATTTCTTCGTCTTGCATCGGCACATATCGAAACTGCTGGCCTTGGTCGAGTTGCTCTAGCAGGCGCACCAGCGTGACACACAAATTACAGTTGCCGTCGTAAATTACTGCGTACATAGATCATTTGAGTTGCGATCGCTCGCTTTCAGCCTAAACGATTGCTAGCCCAGTTGGCTGAGTTATCCAGCCAGGCAAAACGATTTGCCTAATCAGTCAATAAGCCAACAACTAACCTTGAAAAATAACCTGCTGTAAGCAACTGACAGTAACCGCCCGAACTGAAGTCACTTCAAGTTTAGAGATGAGATTGATGCAGACAATCAACTCATCATCGAAATGTAAGAGTTAAAAGTAATCGTCGTCGGTGAGTAACCGGGCTATCACAAGGCGGAGCAAACGCAATTTGATAGAGGTGCTTTCAATCTAAGGCTCGTAAATAAAGCCAAAAACAAAGCCAACCACTACGACCTAGATGGTAATGGCTGGCTGTTTTTCTGGCTGTAATTGTAACGATCTCGCTAAACGACTTGCTCAACTTCGGCGATTTCAGGAATGAACTCGCGCAGGCGACGCTCAATGCCCATGCGCAGGGTCATTGTGGAGCTGGGGCAAGAGCCACAAGCCCCTTGTAAACGCAAGCGAACAGTCGGGCCGTCAATCTCGACGAGTTCAACGTTGCCGCCATCGGCCATCAGATAGGGACGCAGTTCGTCTAATACCGTTTCCACATTGTCTGAAGTCAAGGCCAAAGTTTGCATGATTCTCCTTCGCAAATTATTTGTTTGATGAGTTCTATTTTAAGGATGCCATGGCAGATTGTTGCGATCGCGCCTTTAACCGTTCCCCAGGCGTTAGCTAGCAGTGCTGTTTGACGGCATGAGCAATGATTCTAGCGTGAGCAAAACCTCTTGACTGTGAATTGCAGGTCGCACGCCTAAAAAGCGCTCGCGCAAAATGCCGTCCGGGTCGATCAAGTAAGTGTGGCGGAGCGATCGCCCCGTCAGCCAAGAGCCATAGGCTTTGCTCACTTCACCACGCTTTTCACCGCGCACATCAGACAGCAGCGGAAACTCAATGCCCTCAGCAGCGCAAAAACTTTCGTGAGAACTGATATCATCGCCGCTCACGCCAACAATTTCTGCGTTGAGGGCCTGAAAGTCGGCTCGACTTTCTTGAAATCGGCGAGCCTCTAGCGTGCAACCCGAAGTCCCATCTTGCGGATAGAAATAAAGCACCACCCAATGACCCCGATAATCTTCCAAAGCAATCTCTCCCTGCCCAGAGTTGGTCGGCAAGGTAAAGCTAGGTGCGGGTTCGCCAATAGTGGGTTGCGGCCCGCCCAGAGCCCAGGCCGGTGAGGCTGCTAATGTCCAACTCATGACCAGAGCGACCACTGCTGTCAGCCCAGCTAGCCAATGACGGCGCGAAATAAACATGTCAAACTGCCCTTAGATACTTAACAAAAGTTTAGGATCTAAGGGCGGTTTTTGCAGGCTTGCAGGCTAAGCGTCTGAGTCTATAAGCTCTTCCGGAGCTGATAATGGAGTTTGTGAATTGCGCGGCTTGAATACCGGCTGGCTAAGTTGCTGGCACTGTTGCGCAGTCATTAAAGTCACCCAGCGCCCGGAGTGCGGGTCGCGATAGGCCCAAAATGGATTGTCTCTCGGTTCTGAAGGTGGAGTTGGCTGTGGCATTGTCTCTTATTCAACCGTGGGCCTACAACAGCCGACCGGTGGCTGCTATTTAGGCTCTAGTATTCCCGATGCCGCTCGTCGCCATCTCCGATAAATTGCTGAATTTCAACCAATTGTGCCGATGACTTTGTCCCCTTCCCGCACGACAGCCGACTGGCTGGCCCATTTACCGCAGACTCTTACCGGGTTGCAGATGGCCGATACGCGCTGGCAACAATATCGTCAGGGAAATTGGCCCGTGCCCCAGGTGATCCATCAAGCGCAGACACAGCTACCTACGGTGGAGTGGGATGTAGTGATCAGCGGCGGGACCTTGGGCATTTTGCTCGGGGCTACGCTGGCTCAAAAGGGGTGGCGAGTCGCAGTTTTAGAAAAAGGGGCATTGCGGGGACGTGACCAGGAATGGAATATCTCGCGCCACGAGCTGCAAACCTTGGTGGAGCTAGATCTGTTGTCTGAGGCAGAGCTAGAAGAGGCGATCGCCACTGAATACAATCCCGCCCGTATCCAATTTGGTGATAGTGAGCCGGTTTGGGTGCGCGATGTGCTGAACGTTGGGGTTGATCCGGTCTATCTGTTAGAGGCGCTGAAGCAGAAATTTGTCGCAGCCGGCGGCACTCTGGTCGAGCAGACTGCATTTCAGAAGGCCTCAGTACATCCTAATGGCGTGGCGGTCACCGCAGGCGATCAACAATTCCAAGCTCGCTTGTTGATTGATGCGATGGGCCACTTTTCGCCACTGGTGCAGCAAGCGCGGCAGGGCAGCCAACCCGATGGCATTTGTCTGGTGGTGGGGACCTGTGCCGATGGCTATGTTGAAAACGAGACGGGTGATTTGATCGTCTCCTTTACGCCAGTGCGCCGCCAATGCCAGTATTTTTGGGAGGCTTTTCCGGCTCGAGATGGTCGCACGACTTACTTATTTACTTATGTCGATAGCCATCCTGATCGGCTTAGTCTGACCGACTTGTTCGATGACTACTGGCAACTCTTGCCCGACTATCAGCAAATTGAACTCAGTCAACTCGATATTAAGCGAGCATTGTTTGGCTTTTTTCCCTGCTATCGCGATAGTCCGTTGCAATATCCTTGGGGCCGGGTATTGCCCGTGGGAGATAGTAGCGGCAGTCAGTCACCCTTGAGCTTTGGTGGTTTTGGGGCCATGATTCGCCATTTATCGCGGTTAACCCGTGGCATTGATGAAGCTTTGGAAACGAATTCGTTAGGTGCGGCTGAGTTAGGTTGGCTGCAGCCTTATCAGCCCAACTTGTCTGTGACGTGGCTGTTTCAAGAGTCGATGCGCGTGGGTATGGAGCAATCGTTGCCACCAGACCAAATCAACCGCATTCTCGGGACGATTTTTGGCGACATGGCCGCTCTGGGGAACGCGACCCTCAAGCCGTTTCTGCAAGATGTGGTGCAGTTCCCGGCACTGGCTAAAACACTCTTACGGACCTCTGTGAAGCATCCGGCTCTGGTCGCGCAAATTTTGCCGCAGGTGGGGGTAGGCGCGATCGCTCGCTGGCTACCTCATTACACTGCCCTGGCCGGATACTCCTTATTGCGGCCAGCCGCTCGAGCCATCCAACCGCTAACAACTACGCTTTCTGAAAAGCAGCAATACCAGTACCATCGTTGGTTAGATGCTTTGCAATACGGTACCGGTAGCGACTATAGGGGAAGTACATGAGCTCATCGTTGGCCCGCGATCGCTTTACCACAGAAGTTCAGCGCCCGGATGAGGTCATCAATTTAGCCCTAGCGGCTCTTTACATTGCGCAAGAAGAGTATCCCGAGGTAGACTGCCGAACCTACCTGCAGCGTCTAGACCAGATGGCCGATGAGTTGCGCGATCGCCTACCCGCAGAAGCCTATCCCCTCAAAATTATTCGCGCTATTAATGATTATCTATTCGCGGCTCAGGGCTTCGTTGGCAATACCCAGGACTACTACAATCCCCAAAACAGCTTTCTAAACCACGTACTTGAGCGTCGTACCGGGATTCCCATCACCTTGTCATTGGTTTATTTAGAACTGGCCAACCGCATTGACTTTCCCATGGCGGGGGTCGGCATGCCCGGTCATTTTCTAGTTCGCCCAACGCTGGCGGAAATGGCGATTTTTGTCGATGCCTTTCACCAGGGCGAAGTCATGTTTGAAGAAGACTGCCGCGATCGCATCAAAACCATGTACGGGGCAGAAGCCCGAATGCTGCCACAGCACCTGGAACCCATTGGCAAAAAACCATTTCTCGCGCGAATCCTCACTAACCTCAAAGTTATTTATCTGCAGCGGCAGGATATTGCCCGGGCATTAGCTGCGATTGACCGCATCTTATTACTCTTGCCGAATGCCCTGATGGAGCGCCGCGATCGTGGCCTCATCTACTATCGCGAAGGGAAATTATCTGAAGCGAAGACCGATCTCAAGTACTACCTCTTGAATCACCCTGATGCGCCTGATAGTTTTGAGATTCAGCAGGTATTGAGCCAAATCAATACCGCCTTAAGTGACTAATCTGAAGAATCACTCAAAAGGCAGCGTGGTAGAGGCCGCGATCGACGCTGACCTACACCAAACATTTATTCCCAGAGCGCATATTCCCAGAGTGCGTCAAAACTGTCGTTACCTGTGTCATCAATAGTCGATGGCTAACAAGCCACCACCACCTGACTTTCCCAAATCTCTAACAATCAATTGTCGCCAGGGTGTCTTGAAGCCCGACTGCCGCTTGCCAAAACCTACCTGTCACTTGAAAAGTTGCTGCCATGCAAAAAGTGACTCCAGTGCATCAGGCCACACCACTCTCTTGCCAAGGGTTTCATCCGCTTACTCAATAACTAGAAAACTGTTCCTAGACGGCTGCAAAATGTTTTCGTTGACACACGCTGATTTTCTTCAGTATGATTAGAGCTTGTGACCTCAATAGAAATTCACACCATTCAACTTAATTTGACGACCCAATGCCAACAATTCAGCAGTTAGTTCGCCTAGAACGAGCCAAATTACAAGAGAAAACCAAATCACCAGCGCTCAAGAGCTGTCCTCAGCGGCGTGGTGTGTGTACCCGTGTTTATACAACTACTCCGAAGAAGCCCAATTCAGCACTTCGCAAAGTGGCGCGGGTTCGTCTGACCTCTGGCTTTGAAGTGACTGCATATATTCCTGGCATCGGTCATAACTTGCAAGAGCACTCTGTGGTCATGATTCGTGGCGGTCGTGTTAAAGACCTGCCAGGTGTGCGTTATCACATCATTCGCGGCACTTTAGATACCGCAGGCGTCAAAGATCGGCGCCAAGGCCGTTCTAAGTATGGTGCTAAGCGCCCCAAAGAGTAAGTTCGGGCACACAGCTTTTTCGTAGTGGTTCTATACAACCCTTAGGGCTTGGGGCTTGCCCGCAACTAACCAGTCCCACAAACTTTTCAGCATGTTTGCTATTTCAGCTTAAGGATAGATATGTCTCGTCGTACTTCTGCACAAAAACGGGTGGTTCCTCCCGATTCGGTTTACAACAGTCGCCTTGTTAGCATGATGATTCGTCGGATCATGTTGGATGGTAAAAAATCCGTAGCGAATGGCATTGTTTACGACGCTTTCACCATCATTGCTGAGCGAACCGGCAGTGATCCTTTAGAGGTCTTTGAAGAGGCTGTGCGAAATGTGACGCCACTGGTTGAAGTTAAGGCTCGCCGAGTCGGTGGTGCGACTTACCAGGTGCCAATGGAAGTTCGTCAAGATCGGGGCACAGCGCTAGCGTTACGGTGGATTACCCAGTTTTCTCGCTCTCGTGGCGGTAAAACCATGGCCATGAAGTTGGCGAATGAGCTGATGGATGCGGCAAATGAGACTGGAAGTGCTGTGCGCAAACGCGAAGAAACCCACCGCATGGCTGAAGCCAACAAAGCTTTCGCTCACTATCGTTATTAGAGTCTGAACCTTTGTAGTTCGCGTCGGATGCTTGATGTTAGCAGCGATGTGCTGAACATCGAGCTGTCTGAATGGCTTAAGGAGAACGTTGTGGCACGCACTCATCCTCTCGAAAAAGTTAGAAACATCGGAATTGCCGCTCATATTGATGCTGGCAAGACGACGACAACTGAGCGGATTCTGTTCTACTCCGGTGTGGTTCACAAAATCGGAGAAGTTCACGATGGCACTGCGGTCACGGATTGGATGGCTCAAGAGCGTGAACGTGGCATCACGATCACAGCAGCGGCTATTAGTACCAACTGGCGCGAACATCAGATCAATATTATTGACACCCCTGGCCACGTTGACTTCACTATTGAGGTGGAGCGCTCCATGCGGGTTTTGGACGGTGTGATTGCGGTGTTTTGTTCTGTTGGTGGTGTTCAGCCTCAGTCTGAGACCGTTTGGCGGCAAGCAAATCGCTATCGAGTGCCTCGCATTGCCTTCGTCAACAAAATGGATCGAACCGGAGCAAATTTCTTCCGGGTTCATCAGCAGATTCGAGATCGCCTCAAAGCGAATGCGGTACCGATTCAGATTCCCATTGGCGCAGAGGATGACTTCACTGGCGTCGTTGATTTGGTGAAGATGCGAGCTCGTATTTACAACGATGACTTGGGCATGGATATGGTCGACACCGACATTCCTGTCGAAATGCTGGAAGTCGCGGAAAAATATCGTACGGAACTGATTGAAGCGATCGCTGAAACCGATGACACCCTGATGGAGAAGTATCTGGAAGGGGAAGAGTTGAGCGAGTCGGAAATTGCACTTGGAATTCGACATGCAGTGTTGACCGGAGCGATTGTTCCCATGCTGTGTGGGTCAGCCTTTAAGAATAAAGGCGTGCAATTGCTGCTAGATGCCGTGGTAGATTACTTGCCTGCTCCGACCGAGGTCCCGCCCATTCAGGGCATGCTTCCTGATGGCGGTGAAGTAGCCCGACCAGCCGATGACGATGAACCTTTTGCAGCCCTTGCCTTCAAAATAATGTCAGATCCTTACGGTCGATTGACCTTTATTCGGGTTTATTCTGGCGTTTTAGAAAAAGGCAGCTACGTTCTCAATGCCACTAAAGGCAAAAAAGAACGGGTCTCCCGCTTGATTGTGATGAAAGCCGATGATCGCATCGAGGTGGACGAGTTGCGAGCCGGCGATCTCGGAGCTGTCTTGGGATTGAAAGATACCTTTACGGGAGATACGATTTGCGAGCCGAAAGACCCTGTAATCCTAGAATCTCTCTATATCCCTGAGCCAGTCATTTCTGTCGCAGTTGAACCCAAGACTCAGCAGGATATGGACAAGCTTTCGAAAGCGTTGCAATCGCTGTCGGATGAAGATCCGACCTTTAAAGTGAGTACCGATCCTGAAACCAATCAAACTGTGATTGCTGGGATGGGAGAACTCCACTTAGATATTCTTGTAGATCGGATGCTGCGAGAATTTAAAGTAGAAGCCAACATCGGTAATCCTCAGGTCGCCTATCGTGAAACGATTCGGAAATCGTCTCAAGTGGAAGGCAAGTTCATTCGTCAAAGTGGTGGCAAAGGACAATATGGTCATGTTGTCATCGAAGTCGAGCCAACCGAAGTGGGTAGCGGTTTTGAGTTCGTTTCTAAAATTGTCGGCGGAACGATTCCGAAAGAGTTCATCCCTCCTGCTGAGCAAGGGATGAAAGAGGCTTGTGAATCTGGTATTCTAGCCGGGTATCCAGTGATCGATTTAAAGGTTACACTGATAGACGGCTCTTATCATGACGTTGATTCTTCAGAAGTAGCCTTCAAGATTGCAGGGTCGATGGCTATGCGTGAGGGCGTCTTAAAAGCTTCTCCTGTACTCCTTGAGCCCACGATGAAAGTTGAGGTTGAAGTCCCTGAAGATTTCTTAGGGGACGTTATTGGTGACCTCAATGCCCGTCGCGGTCATATTGAGGGTATGGGATCTGAAGAAGGCATCACCAAGGTAACTGCCAAAGTTCCCTTGGCTGAGATGTTTGGTTATGCCACCGATATTCGGTCTAAGACCCAAGGTCGTGGCATCTTTTCGATGGAGTTTAGCCACTATGAAGAGGTACCTCGGACTGTGGCAGAAGCCATCATCGCTAAAAACAATGGGAACGCGTAGGTTTAGTTTAGGGACACGTAACGTAAATGGCACGAGAGAAGTTTGAAAGAAACAAACCTCACGTCAACATTGGCACCATCGGTCACGTTGACCATGGTAAAACCACGTTGACAGCAGCAATCACCATGGCACTTGCTGCAGCGGGTGGCGCAAAAGCCCGTAATTACGAGGATATTGACGCCGCACCTGAAGAAAAGGCTCGTGGTATTACTATCAACACGGCTCACGTTGAGTATGAGACAGCAAATCGTCACTATGCTCACGTTGACTGCCCTGGTCACGCAGATTATGTGAAAAACATGATCACGGGCGCAGCTCAGATGGACGGCGCTATTCTAGTCTGCTCCGCTGCTGATGGCCCCATGCCTCAAACTCGGGAACACATTCTGTTGGCCCGTCAGGTCGGCGTACCAGCACTCGTCGTGTTCTTGAACAAACAAGATCAAGTCGACGATGAAGAGCTTCTCGAACTGGTAGAACTAGAAGTGCGTGAACTCTTGAGTGATTATGAGTTCCCAGGCGATGATATTCCTATCACTACTGGTTCGGCGCTCAAAGCTGTAGAAGCGTTGACTGCCAATGCCGCGATCGCTAAGGGTGACGATGAGTGGGTCGACAAGATTCTCGCTCTGATGGATACCGTTGACGACTATATTCCCACGCCTGAGCGGGACGTTGATAAGCCCTTCTTGATGGCAGTTGAGGATGTCTTCTCAATTACGGGGCGGGGTACGGTTGCCACTGGCCGGATTGAGCGGGGTGTTGTTAAGGTTGGCGAGACCATCGAGATCGTCGGGATTAAAGACACTCGCAGCACCACCGTGACGGGTGTTGAAATGTTCCAGAAGACGCTGGATCAAGGTCAAGCGGGTGACAACGTAGGTGTGTTGCTGCGTGGTGTTCAGAAAGATGACATCGAGCGTGGCATGGTACTGGTGAAGCCCGGTACAATCACTCCCCATACTGAATTTGAGGGCGAGGTTTACATCCTTAAGAAAGAAGAAGGTGGTCGTCATACACCTTTCTTTGCTGGATATAAGCCCCAGTTCTACATTCGTACCACTGATGTGACGGGTGAAATTTCTGCTTACACTGCTGATGATGGCAGCACGGTGGAAATGGTGATGCCCGGTGACCGCATCAAGATGACCGTGAAGCTCATTAACCCCATCGCGATCGAGCAAGGGATGCGCTTTGCTATTCGTGAAGGCGGTCGGACTGTTGGTGCTGGCGTTGTATCTAAGATCGTGGCTTAAGCACTTTCGTTGATTCTGCTAGAGGAGAGTTCTACTATCTGGGGCTCTCCTCTTGTGCTCTTTTTCACTATTGTTGGTCTTTTAACGCCAACGTTGAACCTTGAAAATCTACTGTAGGTAATTTGCATGGCAACTATTCAGCAGCAAAAAATTCGGATTCGTTTAAAGGCCTTTGATCGTCGATTACTGGATACCTCATGTGAAAAGATTGTTGATACAGCTAATCGCACCAATGCTACTGCAATTGGGCCAATTCCTTTGCCGACTAAGCGGAAGATCTATTGTGTATTGCGATCACCGCACGTTAACAAGGACTCGAGAGAGCATTTTGAAACCCGAACTCATCGTCGCATCATTGATATTTATCAGCCCTCTTCTAAAACTATTGATGCACTCATGAAATTGGACCTGCCGGCTGGAGTTGACATCGAAGTCAAACTCTAGATGAGTAATCAACTCTTGGAAGATGTCTTGGGTAAAGCTAGGAATAGCTCTATTTCAGCTACATGTTAAAAAATGATGCGATACAATGAAACTGTTTGGTTGGCTGAAGAAAAATTGCTAGCCATTACTATTATCGCAATCACGGCAAGACAAGATAAATGCCTGCTTCTTCATTGGCTGTTAGAGAAATTCCGCTGTTTCCTTTACCTGAACTCGTCTTATTTCCAGGGGCTCATTTGCCCCTCCACATCTTTGAGTTTCGCTACAGAATCATGATGAACACAATACTCCAGGGCGATCGCAGCTTTGGAGTATTGATGTTTGATCCCGAAACTAAATCACCTGCTCGCATTGGTTGTGCGGCCGAAGTCTTGCATTCACAAAAATTGCCCGATGATCGCATGAAGATGCTTACTATCGGTAAGCAGAGATTTAGGGTACTAGATTATGTTCGCGAAAAGCCTTACTTGGTAGGCTTAGTCGAGTGGATTGATGATCAGCCAACCGAACAAGATTTATCTACCCTAGTTCACGAAGTTGATCAGCTCCTAAGAGACGTTGTTCATTTATCTGCCAAATTAACTAGTCGGGAAGTTGAATTGCCGAGCAACATTCCATCGATGCCTCAAGAGTTGTCTTACTGGGTTGCCAGCAACCTATATGATGCGGCAGATGAGCAGCAAGCGCTATTGGAGATGCTTGATACTGAAAATCGGCTAGAGCGAGAAGCTGAAATTTTAACAACTACCCGTAATCACCTAGCAGCCCGTACTGCGCTCAAAGATGTGTGGGAGTAGTGGATGCTCATATTGGTTTGCTACTAAGCGATTGAGGCGAGAAGCTTGATCTGCAACAGCTAGCAAATTAATTGGATTTTGGGTTAGGACACCATTCGTCCAGCCTTTGATATGTTTGTGAAGCCTAAATCACTTGTCTAGCGGTTGTTTGATAGTCATCCCTAGTGGCGGGGTGAAAGTATTCGTAAATCTGCTGCGCCATGTGGGGACCAATGCCAGGAACTTGTGCCAGTTGTTCTGTGGTGGCTTCGCGGATGTAGTCGATAGAGCGAAAGGCTGCCAGCAGTTCCTTTTGGCGATGTTGGCCTAAACCGGGAATATCGGATAGACGCGATCGCCGCATCCGATCTGTTCGCTTCTTGCGGTGAAAGCTGATGGCGAAGCGATGGGCTTCGTCGCGCAATCGCCGGAGCAGTTGCACACCGGGTTGTTCAGCCTCGGTTTTAAGGGGCAAAGATTCCCCAGGCACGAAAATTTCTTCACGCTTTTTGGCTAGACTGACCACGTTCAACTCCTGCAGCAAGTTGAGCTCCCGCAGCACTTCCACCACTGCCGAAAGTTGCCCTTTGCCACCGTCAATCATCACTAGATCGGGCCAGTCGGGGTTGCCTACTCGCTGTTTGTTGGGGTCAGTGGCATATCGCCGAAACCGCCGCTGGATCACCTCGGCCATACTGGCAAAGTCGTCAGAATGCCCAGCTCGGACTGCTGGATTTTTGATTTTGTAGTGTCGATAATGCTGTTTGGCAGGCATTCCGTCAATAAAGACGACTTGGGAGGCGACGGCGTCGGAACCCTGGATGTGAGAAATGTCGTAGCCTTCGATGCGTTTTGGCTGATCGGGTAAATCGAGAATTTCAGCCAAGTCTTGCATGGCCTGAGCGTTGCGATCTGCGACTTTCTGAGTGCGTACCAGCTCATATTGGGCGTTGCGTTCGACCATTTCGACTAACTCGGCTTTAGTCTGTCGCTGGGGTACCTCAATCACTACTTTGCGACCGCGCCGCTCAGTCAGATATTCCGCCAAAATATCGGCATCAGGAAGCTCATGCTGCACTAGAAGTTCAGCTGGAATCTCAATCGGTTCGACCATGGAGTAATGCTCTTCCAATACCCGCTGGAGGATTTCACCCGGGGTGCCGGCTTGGGCATCGGCATTGAAGCCGAGCCGTCCTACTAGGCGGCCGGCCCGAATCTGGAAGAGCTGAATGCAGGCAAACTGGTCATCGCTGGAGAGGGCAATCGCATCCCGTGATACCGTATCATCTGGCAGTGCGACCTTTTGATGGGCTGTCAACCGCTCCAATCCCTGGAGCTGATCACGAATTTGGGCAGCTTGCTCAAACCGCAACTCTTCAGCCGCTTTTTCCATTTGTTGGGTGAGAATGGTCTCCAATTCATTTGTACGGCCTTGGAACACCATCGCTACCCGCTGCACGGTTTTGTGATAATCCTCGGAGGAGATCAGCTCTTGGCAGACGCCGGGACAGCGCCCAATGTCGTAGTTCAGGCAAGGGCGATCTTTGAATAACGGCTGGGGACGCTGACGTAGTGGAAAAGTCCGCTTGGCAATGCTGAGAGTGCGGCGCAACAGTCCGGCATCGACATAGGGGCCGTAGTAGCGATCCTTCAGGTTTTTACGGCGCTTCCGGGTGACGAAAATGCGGGGATAATCTTCCGACCACGTGATGCAAAGGTAGGGATATTTTTTGTCGTCTTTGAGCAGGACATTGAAGTGAGGCTGGTGCTGCTTGATCAGATTGGCTTCGAGAGCGAGGGCTTCGGCCTCAGTGTCAGTGACGATAAATTCGATATCGACGATCTGCATCACCATGATGGCTGTGCGCGGCATGTGGCGATGGGTGTCGCGGAAGTACGATCGCACCCGATTCCGCAGCTTTTTCGATTTGCCGATGTAGAGAATTTGATCCCGCGCATCTTTCATAAAGTAGACGCCGGGTTCTAGAGGCAGCTCTTTGAGGATAGTTTCGAGCCGTTCAGGATCTTTGACTAAGGTGGGGCGCTCTTCGGAATACACGGGCAGATGTAAGGGCGAATACGTGTGCTATTAGCATAGCGAGAATAGCAAAAACGCTCTATGGGGAAATCGTTCTGTTGACAATTGGGATCTTGACGTGGTGAGTATTGGCGGCTCGGGTAAGTGAGTGGATGTGGATTGGATGTTCAATAGTGATTGTCTGCAGAGGGAGTTCCGGCAGTTACGACTTGGGCACGTTATCGGCATTATTGCTAAATAGGCATGACCGTTTGTGAGCCTATTGGTTGCCCAGAAGGTTTTGATAAATTGCGATCGCGCTTTCGGCGATCGCATCCCAACTGTAGTGATCTTTGGCGCAGCGCTGGGCGTTAAGGCCACGTTGGGTACGTTCTTCTTGGGACTGTAGCGCTGCCTGTAATTAAGTAGTAACGGACTTGACCGTGCATTCACAGACTCAGCCAAACTCTGCTTGTTAATTAGTGTTCCAACGCAATCCTAATTTACAAGGAGTGCAAGTGGATTCGCCAAAATTACTGCTTGAGAGAATCTACAGACACAGAGATGCCAAAATTCTCGTAACTCAGAAGGCAGCGAAAAAGGTCAGAAGCTTGGAGCAGGGCGGCTTTGTGTCACCAGCGACGTAGTTTATAAAGGTAGCGTGAGATCGCAATTTCTCCCTCATCTATATCGCTCAAATAACTTCAACAATATGACCTATTGTAAATATGCCTAGCACCCTCAAGCGTTTTATAGAATGTAGCGGTTCTCATACCAATCGGAAATGAGGGTGAGCAGAATAGAGCCGTCTAGAATGCGGCTTGTAGCAGCGCATCGAGAATAAAATCAAAGGAGGTTAGCGACTGCACCCGCGAGGCACTGAGGTGGGTTAACGCTTGCTCCACTCGCTGCCTCAATGCTGCTAAAGAGTCAAAGTTTTCGCCCTTCCACTGTCGCTTGAGATACTGCCATAGGCGCTCAATCGCATTCACCTCAGGACAATAGGGTGGTTGAAAAACTGGGATGAGGTTATCGGGCCAGACAAGGGCTTTAGCGCGATGAGCCGGGGCTCCATCTAGCTGCATCACGACAACCGTATCGCCCAAGGCGTGAGAGAGGTCATCGATAAACTGCTGAAAATGCTCACTATTCAGGTGGTCATGCTGTTGAGTCCAGTGCCAACCACTCAAGGGTTCAACGACCCCGTACAGCCAGAAGGCTTCCCGAGGCCACGCCACTTTGGCTTTCGGTTTGACTCCTTTCGCCGTAATCACCCGTGAGGTCTCGGTTTTACGGCCTATCCGACTCTCATCTTGAGTCAGATAGCGCAGTTTCGGGATATCGAGCAGTGTTTGGAACTCCCTCAAGACCGGGCGGAAGTTTGCTGGAAGCCGTTCACGGCGGCGGTGTGTTGTTTGAGGCTTTGCGGGCGAGGCACCTTGAGTTTGGCTTGCAACTTCTCACGTACAAAGCGATTGACCGTATCGTACTTCAGGTCTAAATCACACTCTTCTCGCAGCCACTCGACAATCTCTCCATAGCTGCTGAAGCCAGTTGCCGACTCCAGTTGTTGTTTCAGTTTACTCAAGGCGGCCCCTTGAATTTTGGGGGTCGCTCCTGGGACAGTCTTGACCGTTAACAACGCGGAGAGTCCACCTTGTCGGTAAGTCGCTAACCAACGGGTCACGGTGGCGGGGCTCCGACCAAGACGCTCATGGAGTTCCTGGCGCTGGCTAACTTGCCCCGTTTTGACCCACCACAGCATCAGCAGACGTTCTTTTTGACTTCCTCGCTGAGCTTGCTTGAGGCTTTTTTCTAGGTACTCAGCCGTCTCGCTGATCTCAAAAACAAAAAGTCGGGCCCTTGCTAAACCGCAGTAAAGGACACTCCGCTCATTATGCTCAACTTCATTTCAGATCGGTATAAGCTTTCATGACCGTTGCTCAGAGCAATTCAAGCAGTATTAAGCGCACCTCACTAAACTGGAAAGAGCTATAAAATTGCTCTGGTGTTGGTGTTACGGATAGCTGGCTTCACAACTCACAAGCCAGAACTTCTGAGAATTTTTGAGCGATTCGAGCATTTTTGGAAAGACATGGATGTTTAATTGGTACTAAAGAATCTGGAAGGCCAAACGAAATTTGTTCTCTTGAATAGAAGGGAGAAAGTTGGCTTTCGACATTAAAATCGGGATTTTTCTCGTTAAATAGAATCGTTAATCCATGGCACAACATTGCTGAAATTGAGCTGCTTTTCCCTAGAAACTCAAACTGAGTAGTTGATAAACCCCAGTCACATGCCTGCAAAAATTGAGAAACAAACTCAGCATCACGTTTCCCCAATTCTACGAAATTCAGTTTAGAGTGGTAACGCTTGACGACACGATTCCACTGTTTACGGCTACCAACATTTTGGCGTCCCACCCAGGCCAACAAAACTTCGCGTTGGGATTCCTGCGCAAATACTAAGAGATCTGAAAGAAGTGGTTCAATTTCCCATATGCCTTGGGGATGGTGGACTAGTGAGCCTAAGAGGATGTTTGATAAATCGCTCAGTCAGTAAAAAAGCTCACTCGCCATAAGCTGAAGATACGAACCATCAGCCCTTGAGNNNGAGGCATTCATCTACCTCGCTATGATTCGGATTATGGTGCGACGCTTAGCCTAATTTGATACCTCGGATGAATTCTCAAACATCCTCTAAGATGCCAACCATGCAGTATTTTAGCCTATTTCGCATTAGATCTAGTCCACTACAGTTGTGAATTTCTTGGTTGACCAGGTCCAAGTTCTTACTGCATATGGGGATCGTGTTCAAGACAGGAAGTTGCTTAGACGAAATTCCCGAAGCCTGAAGACTATCGACATAGTTTGTATTGGATGTGAGAATTAGATCTGCTTTAGAGGACTTCAGAAAATTGGTGATAACCAGGCGCTTAATTCGTCTCACAAAAGTATTCTTAAGGGCGTCAATATCGGTTGGGTCTTGCCATATTTCGTGAACGAAAATATTAGTCATTCGGCCTTTCGACTTTTGCTTACGCAGAAATCTTGCAAGGTAGCTTAAGCTATCAAGACTGCCTTGCCGAAAATATTGGTATTGGAATTGTATGCTAATCCAGTCTGGATCAAAACTTTGTAGATGTTGCTCGATCATGTCAACCTTATCGCTGATAGCAAGGGGGATGTCTACAGTCGTAATAGTCCTGAGAATGTCGCCACCGAAGGTATTAACAATTTTTGCCTCATCACGGCTAGAAATTGCGTTTAAGGCAAGAATTTGGACAACATGTTTTTGCTCCAAGCATTCTTTAGCCAATGCCAGGGTATAGTCCGTAATTCCCGTCATAACTTTAAAGCCTGCGACTAAAAAAGAAATCTTCATGTGATGTTGCCGATTTGAGATTGAATAGGAATACAAGGAATGTAGGGTAAGCACAAGGAAAATTTATCGATGAGATGCTTGAGATGTAGAAGGAAAAGTGGATGTACTTCTGTAGTATTGCACTTAGGAGATTGGGCAAATACATTCACCTTATTGGTCTCGTTGCCATGACGATGATGAGTTAACATTTTAATTTCTACGTATCCTCTGATTTTTTCATGGATAACGGCTTGATATTCTAGAGGTTAGTTCGATAAATTGCGATCGCGCTTTCGGCGATGGCGTCCCAACTGTAGTGATCTTTGGCGCAGCGCTGGGCGTTAAGGCCACGTTGGGTACGTTCTTCTGGGGACTGTAGTGCTGCTCGTAATTGAGCAGTGACTGACTCGACCGTGCATTCACAGATCCAGCCGGAGTCGGTTTGCTGAATGGTGTCCCAGATGTGGACTTGGTTGGAGATGACGACGGGCATACCGGCTAGCATCGCCTCGGCGACGGAGATGCCGAAATTTTCGTAGTAGGAAGGGAGCACGAAGAGGTCGGCGGCTTGCAGGAGGGCGGCTTTGGTGTCGCCAGAGACGTAGCCCGTGAGGGTGGCGTGCGATCGCAGTTCCGAATGCTCGACTCGCTGGTACACCGACTGTTCGTAGGCGCGATCTTGGGGATTTGCACCACACATGACGAGATGAAAGTTCACGCCGTCTTGCTGCAAGGTTTCCAAGGCGGGGAGCAGCAGGTCAATGCCTTTTTTGGGATCCAGGCGTGACATAAAGAGGATGAGGGGGCGATCGCGGGGAATCTGAAACTGGTTGTAGACGTCAATCTCGATCGCGGCGGGTGGCGGTGGAGCCACGCCCAATGGCAGAACGATGCCAGGGGTATCGGTGCCAAAGCGTTCGGAAATGCGCTCTTCTTGCTCACTGGTGAAGTGGATGGCAGCGGCTCCGGCGAGGTTGGGCCGTTCTAGAACGGCAGCGTAGAGTTTTTTGAACTGTTGCTTTTTTTTGAGGTCGGCGGGGTCGAGGGTGCCGAGGGGTCGCATGAGGTAGGGAACACCTCGTTGCCTTAAAACTGTAGCGGCTAGGGAACTGACAGGGGAAAACAAAGCGTGGACGTGAGCGATGTCGTAGTCCTGAGCGTGATCCCACAGCCATCGGAGGAGGTCGAGAGAGAACTTATAGCGGCGAAAGGGGGAGCAGCGAAAGTAGTAGACGGTGTAGTTGTCTTCGGGGACGGGGGTGTTGAGGGGCACGTTGAGGGGGGCTTCGTCCACGTCGCCGTTGGAGTCGGTGGTGACAATGGTGACGTCAGCGCCAGCGGCAGCTAAGGCATGGGAAAAGCCGCGCACCATTTGGCTGGGGCCGCCGTAAACCAGTGAGATAGAGGGGACGATTTGGAGGATTTTGAGGGGCTGGCTCATGGTTGGAAGGGGTCAGTTAAACGGGATGAGGGGCGGCGCGAAGCGGGGCAAGGAGGGCATTGCTGTTGGTGATGGGGTAGAGGCTTTTCGTGTGGTCCGGGAGTCGGTTGAGTGGGGGGAAGAGGTCGTTAGGCGATGATGTCGGTGAGTTTATGGCGATGCGACTGGGGGAAATTTGGCTTTCCCCCAGACCCTCATCCACCAAGACGTTCCGCCGTCCTGGACCTCACGAAAGGGTATTCGGGTGAGGGAGTGAGGGCGATCGCCCCAGTCCACGATCGGCTGTGACCGCTGGTCTGCCGCGAGCACATTAAAGTGACTCGTCATTCCACATCGTAAGTAATGCCTCATATCTGCCCTCTCGCTCCCCTGCTCCCTAGCTCCCCTGCCTTGCTCCCAATTTGCAAAGGTTGCAAAATTTCCATTCGGGGCAAAAAAGGTACTTGGCTCATGCGACCAGTTCTTGGTAAAAGTCGAGGACTTGCTTGGCGAGAGCGCGGTTAGTGTATTTTTCCATCGTCAGGTCGTAGCCGCGTTTGCTGAGGTCGGTGTGCGTTTCGGGGGAGTCCATGAGGGTGCGAATGCGATCGCTCAACTCATCGGCGTTGCCTTCGGGAAAGATGAGTCCGGCATCACCGATGACGTGGGGAATCTCGCCGGAGTTGGAACCGATGACGGGCACTTGACAGGCCATGGCTTCAATCAGCACATGGCCAAATTGTTCGACCCAGCCGACGGCGGTCATGGTTTTGAATTTGTAGGTGGTTTCGGAGGGCAAAATCAGGGTGGACATGAGGTTGATGTAGCGGGGTACGTCATCGTGAGGGACGCTTTCGACCCAGCGAATGCGATCGCTGATCCCAATTTCTGTTGCCTGTTTTTGCAGATCATCTTTTAAGGGGCCGCGACCCAGGAGCAGACATTTCCAAGACTTGGGGTGGTCTTTGAGTTGCCCCAGGGCTTGCATCAGGGTCAGGAGTCCTTTTTCTTCGACGAAGCGCCCGACGAAGCCGATGACGAAGTCATCAGGGGCAATATCGAGTTTTTCGTTGAGTTCGGGTTGGGGTTGGGGCCGAAAGAGGGTTTCGTCGATGCCGAGTTGGGGCATGACGCGGATGGGGCCACGGTAGCCGTGATCGCGCAAAATATCGGCTCCGTCCTGATTGCCGGAGATAATGCCGTCAGTGCCGCCCAAGTTGTATTTTTCTAGCAGGGAAATGGGGAATTTCAGCTCGTAGGGCAGGTTCCACCAGGTGAAGAACAGCATTTTGGCGTTGAGGCCCAGCAGCCGATTGAGGGTAATCATTTCGGCGTAGGCGAGCCCTTTAGAACCTTGCTCAACCTGGATGACGTGGGGGCGAAACTCGCGCAGCAACTTCACCAAATCCAGGCCAAAGGTCAACATACCTTGGTTGTTTTGGCTGAAGTTGGAAATGGGCACGACGCGAAAACGCCCGTCTTGCCAGGCTTCTTTTTCGATAATGCGATTTTGTACGCCGCCCGGCTTCCAGCGCTGGGGCACCACAATGGTGACTTCGACATCGGGTTCCTGAGCTAGGGTGCGAAACTTTTCGCAGTTCAGGTCAACGATGTAGGTGTGACTGGCGACCAAAACTCTCATGGGTACGTTTCCGTTGAGGTTGGATAGTTTGAAGGGATTTCAGGGATTTCAGGGGACGCTCCCTTTTGAAAGGGAGCGTCCCCTAGCGGGCCGACTCAATATTGAGCCGAGAGGGACATGGGGGTGTCAGCGGGCGTGGTGTAAACGCGGTGTTTTTTGCCGGTTTTGATCAGGGTGCCGATCGCGTCTAAAAAGCCCAGCCAGTAAAAGACGAAGCGGGTCGCCACTTTGATCGGTGAGCCGCTTTTGTAGCAGGGAGGATGGCCCAACACGTGACAGTCAAAGAGTTTGGCGTAAAGCCGCAGAGCTTGGCCAGGGGTGAGATTTTTCAACCCCATCAAAAAGTGGTTGTGATAGAAGGTGATCTGGTAGGCCAGCGATCGCGTGCTGATATCGTGACAGCCGCCGCTTTCTTCCCCCAGATGAATCAGATTGGCCTCCGGCGAATACCAAACGATGTACCCGGTCTCGCGTAAGCGCAGGCAAAAGTCGGACTCTTCGCGCACGGCATTGCCCCGAAAGCGCTCGTCAAACCGGAGACCGTGTTTACCGAAAATTTCTCGTCGGAAGGACATATTGCAGCCCCGTGCGCTAATCACCTGCTGGGGCTGGGTAGTGTGGACGAGATCGATGTGATACCAGGCGATCCCCGGATCCATCGCCTCGGGCGGCAGCTGGTCAATGGATGAATCGGGATCATCGCCCAGCTTCATGCGGTCAAAAACGCGCCCGGCCACGGCCCCGACCTCGGGCTTCTCCATAAACACTTTGGCGTGGGCGTAAAGGTAGCCCTCGGGCAGTTCCACGTCATCATCGATAAAGAGAATGATGTCGCCGCGCGATCGCTCCACCCCGTAATTCCGCGCTCCAGGCAGGCTGGCCCAACTCAACTGGTAATACTGAATCTGCTCTTTGGCGGTTAGCTCGTCTAAGTAAGCCTGGGTCTCAGGCCGATGGGTCTGGGTCTGGTCGACCACAATGACTTCATAATCGGGATAGTCTTGCTTGAGCACGTCGGTGAGAGTGCTGCAGAGCACCGCTTCCCGTTGATAGGTCGGCACAATAATGCTGATTGAGGGCCACTGCATCATAGAAAAAACGGGAGACCACTCCCGGATAATTACTTATGCTTTCGCCTAGTGTTCTCAAATTTCCGCGAATCTCAACATTCGCCAGATAAATTTTTCCGAAAGATCCCTGGCCGTTACCCATGCCGCATCAGCACCGGCAGGGGATGCACCTAGTGCAGTCATCACTGGAGCATTCAACTTTTTGAGGCAAACCGTCGCGGCAAACCCTGGCAGCGGTGGTTGGCTGTAAAGCATTGTTGAGGGGATCATGACGGTGTAACTCAGGGATTCACAAAAAGTTGGATAAGCTTTATACCCAGTGCTCCTCGCTGATTCGTAACGACCTAAACGCTTTGGTGATCAGTGTTACAGATGAATTGTTTGACTGTTGTATGGCTTCATAAACTAACTTTCAGCCTTAGAGAATTGCGCGATAAAAGCGGTGAGTATTGATTATCTTTTGCGAAATCAGGCATCTTTTAAGACGAGTTAGCTACGCCTCTGATCGTCGCAGTAATGGAAAGCGCTCAGACATAGACTTTATTATTTTCAAAATATCGGCCAGATACGCATTGGCATTGCAGCCAAGAAGCACGCCCGATGTCATGGCGATAGTTAAATCAAGTCCCGAGGGTTGACGAAGGCGATGTCTCAGCCCGATGAACATAATCCCCAGTGCTTTGAGCATATGAGCGAAACCAGCAACTTGTCTCCAGTAACCATGCCCGTGCAGACTGCGCCTGATCCCCAAACGGCGTTGGGGGTGTGCGTATGTATTCATGGGCATTTTTATCAGCCGCCGCGCGAAAATCCGTATCTGGGGGCGGTCGAACATCAACCCAGTGCGGCGCCCTTTCACGACTGGAATGAGCGGGTTCACCACGAGTGCTATCGCCCCAATGCCTACGCCCGCATTTTGAATGAGCAGGGTGAGGTGATTGATATTGTCAATAATTTTGCTCACATCAGCTTCAACATTGGCCCCACGCTTATGAGTTGGATGGAGCGCCATGATCCCGAAACCTATCGCCGCATTTTAGAAGCCGATCGCGAGAGCTGCGATCGCTTCGCGGGCCACGGCAATGCGATCGCCCAGGTGTACAACCACATCATCATGCCTCTGGCGAGCGATCGCGACAAACAGACGCAGATTCGCTGGGGTAAGGCCGATTTTGTGGCCCGCTTTGGCCGTGAGCCCGAAGGGATCTGGCTGGCGGAGACCGCGGTGGACTATCCCACCCTCGAAGCTCTGGTAGATGAAGGCTTTAAGTTCACCATCCTGGCACCGTCGCAGGTGCAGCGGTGTCGCACGATTCCCACGGCGGATGAGCCGGAGCCCGACTGGCACGAAGTCGGCGGCGGCCAAATTGATCCCAATCGGCCCTATCGCTGTTACTTGCCTAGCCGCAATGCGGACGACACTCACCGCTACATTGATGTCTTCTTTTATGACGGGCCGATCTCGCGCGACATGGGCTTTAACGATGTGCTGAGTTCATCGCAGCATTTCGCCGGACGTATTGGGCAAGCGGTACGGGGCGATCATCGGCCGTCGCAACTAGTGGGCGTCGCTACCGATGGCGAGACCTTTGGGCATCACCGAGGCGGCGCGGAGAAAACCCTCGCTTATGCCGTGACCAAAGAATTTCCCCATCAGGGGTGGACGGTCACGAACTACGCTTATTACTTGCATCACTGTCCGCCCACCTGGGAGGCCGTGTTGAAGCCTGTCACGGCTTGGAGCTGTTCTCACGGGGTCGATCGCTGGCAAGACGATTGCGGTTGCGGCGGCGGTGGCCTGTGGCATCAAAAATGGCGGCGGCCCCTGCGCGATGCCTTGGACTGGCTGCGGAATGAACTGGCCGAAATCTTTGAGCAGTATGGCACTGCCTTGTTTACCGATCCCTGGGCGGCGCGAAATGGCTACGTGCAGGTGATTCGTCAGCGCACGGCCCAGAGTCGCGAGCAGTTCTTTCGCCAATATCAGCATCACGCGCTGACCCATGCCGAACAGGTCGAAGCGCTACGGCTGCTGGAAATGCAGCATCATGCGTTGTTGATGTATACCAGTTGCGGTTGGTTTTTTGATGAGGTGTCACGTCCCGAGGGCACGCAGATTTTGCGCTATGCGGCGCGGGCGATCGAACTGGCGGGCGAAATCAGCGGCGTTGAGCTAGAAACCGAGTTCATCAATCAGCTCGAACCTGGTCTCAGCAATGTGCCGCAGTTTCACAATGCGGCGGGCGTCTATCGTCAGTTGGCGATTCCCTCTCAGGTGAGCTTGGAGCAGGTGGTGGCGCACTATGCCATGAGCTCCCTGTTTACGCCTTATCAAACGGAACAGCGCCTCTATTGCTACACCATTCAGCAGCATGATTATCAGGTGCAGCGCATGGGGCCGTTGTCCCTTGCGGTGGGTCGCTTACAGGTGATGTCAGATGTGATGGGCGATCGCTCCGATCTCAGCTTTGTTGTGCTGCATCTCGGCGGTTGGGACTTCCACTGTAGTGTCAGCGGTTTCCGGCGACGGCTGGATTATCAACGGGCCAAAGAGACTGTGTTGGCAGCGTTTAGCAGTGGCAGCGCCGCGCAGGTGATTTTAGCCATGAACGAGGCGTTCGGGGATCATGCTTATAATTTGCAGACCCTGTTTGCCGAAGAGCGGCACCGCATTATGCAGCTCCTTAGTCGCGATACGCTACAGCGTTTGGATCAGCTCTACGATCAGGTTTATCGCAATAATCACGGCCTGCTCAAAGCTTTTCACCGCGATGGGCTAACCGTGCCCCAAGAACTCCAAGTAGCCGCAGAAGTGGCGATCCGCCATCGGGCTTTAGAAAGCCTCCGGATGTTAGATCAAGAGACGATTGACTTGAATGGGGGGCCGCTCAATCGAGGCACGGTGCACCTGATGCAGCTAGAGAGCATCGCCCAAGAGGCCCAGCAGTTTCAATGTGATTGTGCCATTCCTGAAGGGCAACGCATCTTGGAGGGGATCATCTGGCGATCGCTACGACATTTCCTCGATAATCCCCGGCCTGAGCATCTGGTCGAGAATGTGGATTGGCTGCGACGGTTGATTAACCTGGGTTACCGTTTGGGCGGTATTTCATTGGTGCGTTCGCAGGAGTTGTATTGGCAGCACAGTGCGGAATGGCTGAGTTGGCTACGACAAGAAGACCCCGCCCAGGCTGCGGTGTGGTTAAAACCTTTGCTCAAACTCGCTCAGGCTCTAGCTATTGATCCGGAGGCGTTACTCGCTCACGGTTCGGAACTCCGGCCGATAGTTGAATTTCGCTAGGGCCAGTCGTTAAAAGAGGCGATCGCGCTGCATAAACTCGACCTTGGGGCCGCTGGGATCGCTAACTAAGCCGATACCCGCAAAGCCCCAGCGGCTCAGCATACCTTTCAGTTGATACGCCGGAACGGATTCCACCGCAAAGCGATCGCGCACCTCGGGCGCATGGGCGCTCAAATACGACAGGGCTTCATGATCTGCTGAGAAGATGAGCAAATAGGTGCGATCGCTCTCTGGCCCCTCGGGACGCGCGGCGAGGTGGCGACCATCTTGTTTAGAGCGCAGCAGGTAATAAACGCTGGAATACATGACTCTAGCCCGATTTCAACTGCGGTTTGCGAGCGAGCAAATAGGAATTGTAGAGATTCTGAAATACCACGTAAAACATGGGGCCGAGGGCGATCGCGGGCGTCAAAAATGTCAGGCAGACCCAAATGCTAAACAGGGTATTTTTTTGTCCGAGGGATTGGCCCATCTCTTGGCCCCAGTCGTAGCCCCCGAGCCAGCGGCCCAGGCCAAAGTTAAAAGTACAGAGCAGCAGCGAGACCGATGCAATTTCTAAAATAACGATCCAGGGATAGGTCGACTCAACTTCAATGAAGTATGTTGCTTTGGCTGTCGAGAGGTAAATCGCTGCCATCCAAAAGTAAAAGCCGGTACTCCGCACAGGCTCTAAAGCTTTGACTAGGGCGGGAGCATAATTTTGCATCAGTTGGGTGAGGCCCAACGGCAGCAAAATCACGGTCAGAGTATTCGCCAACCCCGTGAGGTCAATACTGGTATGACCATTCGGATTCAACAAGGGCAAGACCAACGGCAAGGCGATCGCTGAGAAACTATTGGTGACAATCACCGAAGACATCACATAGTCCACTCGCCCGTCTAAAAATCGAGTCATGACCGGCGCTGCCGCTGCGGTTGGGGCCATGGCAATCATAAAGGCGGCGAGCGCCAGTTCGGGGCTGACCCAGTTGCTGACCCAGGCGGTAATGCCCGCGATCGCCATCATCATGGCGATGATCGTGCCCAAGCGGGGATTCAGGGCTGATTTCACATCGATCTTCAGATCCAGCAATGAGCAGAAGAGAATCAGCATGATCAAGTAGCGGATCAGATAGGCGTAATGGTGACCTTGCGGAAACAAAATGCCCACCGCGATCGCGCTAAATAAAAACAGTGATTTCTTCATGTGCTTGCGTAACCCAGACGCCTATCAGGCTAACCCTTGCTAGTTCATTCAAAGCGTTTGAGGTGGACAGTCACAGTAACCTTCATAGATTGTTGCATTCGCATCGAAGGCCGTGATGGGGCATCCTCTAAACTGTTAAGGCATCGCTGGGAGACTTATCGGTGAAACTCACGTTGATTATTGCTGGGCTGCTCATCCTGATATTGGGCGCTGCCGAGCTAGCGTTGCGAGTCTTTTTGGGGTTTGGCAAGCCCCCGCTGTACGTTGCCGATACTCAGACCGGGTATCGACTCGCCCCCAACCAGCGCACCAAGCGCTTTGGCAACGTTTTTGAGATCAACCAATATTCCATGCGGGGAGACGTGATCGCCCCCCAGCCTACACCAGACACCTTACGGATATTGCTCTTGGGCGATTCCATTGCCAATGGTGGCTGGTGGACTGACCAGTCAAAAATCTTGTCGCAGCGGTTGCAACAGCAGCTCACCGCTACGCTCTCCGGGCCTTACACCCAGGTCGAAGTGTTGAATGCTTCGGCCAATTCTTGGGGACCGCGCAATGAGTTGGCCTACGCGCTGAAATTTGGCACCTTTGACTCGCAAGTGGTGGTGCTATTGCTCAACACTGACGACTTGTTTGCCACTGCGCCGACATCGGTGCAGGTGGGTCGCGATCGCGCTTATCCCCAACGGTATCCGCCCTTGGCGCTGGTCGAAGTGGCTGGACGGTTTCTCAAGTCGCCCGCCATTCCTGAACTGGAGGCGGTGCGGCAAGAAGGGGGCGATCGCGTGGGAGTAAATCTCGAAGCGGTGCGACAACTCAAGCAGCTGACCGACCAAGCCGATGGTCGGCTGATTTTGGCGATGACGCCGCTGTTGCGCGAAGTTCAGCCACCGGGCTCCCGTGACTACGAAATCGTTGCCCGCCAACGGGTGACCCAATTCGCCGAGCTCGAGCAGATTCCCTACATTGACTTTCTGGCCGATTTCCAAGCCACCGCTAACCCAGACGCTTTATATCGTGACCACATCCACCTCAGTGCTCAGGGATATGCCCTGGTGACGCAGACCCTGAGCGGTGCCGTTACGCAAATTATGCAAACTACGACCGGTGCCACCCTGCGTCTGCCCGACACGCTATTGGAAGATCCCTGGTGAGGAAGCTGCGAGCCATCGCATCCTTTTGGACGACAGTGGACGCTTGAGTCTTTGCGGCCTGAGCATGGGACGCCTGGCTGACACTGACGGCAAAGTTGCGGCCTACATCCGCACCAGTCACCCGTTCACTCATGCAATAATATTCAACTATATAGTTATTCAATTGATAATTTGTAGTATTGTAAATATAGAACTTTGAATTGCTCCGCTTGTTGGGGCGCCATGAGGAAGCTATGTATCACTTCAGCAAAATTGTGAATGCCTCGTTTGATGAGGCGATCGCGCTAGTGACCGATGCCCTAAAGGCAGAAGGCATGGGCGTGTTGACTGAAATTAATGCCCAGGCGGCATTTAAGAAAAAGCTGGATATCGATTTTCGGCGCTACACCATTTTGGGAGCTTGTCATCCGCAAACCGCTTTTCAGATTTTGGAAGAGGACGATAAGGCTGGTGTGTTATTTCCCTGCAACGTCGTCGTGCAAGAGCGCCCGGATGGCCGCGTCGAGGTGTCGGCAGTGGATCCGCTGATGATGTTTCTCATGGTGCACAGCCCCCGTGCCAAAGAGGTCGCGCTGAATGCCAGCACCATGATGCAGCGCGTCATCGATCGCTTACCGGCCCTCCAAGTAGAGCGCCGCCTTGCCAAGGTCTGATAGCGATTCAGTCAACGAGTACTGCTGATTAAGAATTTTCTGAGAGCACCGCCCTCTGCAACCAGCAGGGGGCTTTTTGTCTTCGGACTGTGCGCTGCAATATAGCAATCCGCAGTCAGGTGCCGAGAGCCCAAAAGTTTAAAGTATGGGCATTGATCGAAGTGTGGACAGCCGTCTCGGCTGTCCTGGGGCAAGCAAGATGCTTGCTCAACAAAACTTGGGTTGGATTTGAAAAGTCCTGCTTCCTAACCTAAGCCCCTCGTTTTTCTGTCAAATCAATGAATGGAGCTATCTGCGCAACGCTATAACGTCCCCAAACCAGCTACGGATCTGTGCGGGTTGGGCACTGCCCACTCTCGGGGATGGGAGTGGCTATTGGCAAGTTAACGCCTATCCGGCGCGTGCCAGTGCTCGTTACTCTTCAGGCGGAGCACTGACATCGGCAATAACGTAGCGATCGCGGCCAGCTTGCTTGGCTTGGTAGAGGGCACGGTCAGCTAAGGCAATCAGCGATTGGGGCGTCGTGCTTGGTACCGGCATCACCGTCGCAATGCCGTAACTGAGGGTTAGTCGACCACTGGATTGAGGGGCCGGGTGATGAATCTCAAGCGCTGCGATCGCCTCGCGAATTTGTTCCACAATGGCGATCGCCCCTGCCTGATTGGTGTGGGGCAAAATGAGGGCAAACTCTTCGCCCCCATAGCGCGCCAGGCAGTCTGTCGAGCGGTTGACACATTGCTGCAAAGCCTGAGCCACCGCCGCAATGCAAGTGTCGCCCGCCGGATGACCATAGGTGTCGTTAAAGTCTTTAAACCAATCAATGTCACAGAGGATCAGGCTGATCTCGCGCTGGTGACGCTGCCCCCGCAGCCATTCATCTTCGAGGGTGTTATCAAAATGGCGACGATTGGCAATCTGGGTCAAGGCATCGGTGGTCGAGATGCTGGCCAACTCTTGGTTCGCGGCTTGCAGCTGTTGATACAGTTCTGACTGTTGGATGGCGATCGCCAGCTGCTCGGCCACCTGTTGCAGCAGGTGCAATTCATCCGCATGCCAATCGCGTTGGGTGGCGCAGGCCTGGGTGATCAAAAAGCCCCAGACGTTAGCTTCGGCTCCCAACGATTGGGTCAACGGGGCCACCATGGCCGACTTGACGCCTGCCCGCTGCCAAGCGGCGATTACTGCCTCCGGGTCGCAGTCGGCCTGCGCGATATCGGGCACAATCTGGGCTTGCCCCGCTCGATAAAGGGCAAGGCAGTGAGAGGTGATCGGGGCATTTTCCCACCGGGTGTGCAACAGGCTGGGATATTGGTGATCGCGGGTTTCAGCAATGACCTGTCGTGACTGATCGGCAAAGAGTTGAACCACCAAAGTGCGATCGGCATAAAAGGCCGTTTGCAGCTCAACCACCGCCGTCGATAAAATTTCATCCAGATTCAAGGTGGCGCGAAAGTGCTGCATCATTAGGCGCAGCTTGTGCTCTTGCTGAATGCGCTGTTGCAGCGCAATTTGTATTGTCCGCAAGTTGGTCACATTGCGAGAAATGATCAAAACCGATTGAATGTGGTTGCTCTCATTCACCTCTGGCACAATGCGGGAGTAAAAAGTCTGCTCTTGACCCGCTAGCATTTCTTGGGTTTCAAGTAGCTGTTCTTGCTGCGTTTCAAACACTCGTGAAATAGCCGTTTGCCAGCGGTTTCTCACCAATCGAGACAGCTCTAAATCGCTGAGTCTTTGACCGAGCAAATCTGCTTGGGGTACCCCCATTCTGGAGGCGATCATCGGGTTGGCATACAAAATCTGAAACTGCCGGTTGACCCGCATGATGCCGTCGGGATTATTCTCCACCAGCCCTCGAAACTCTTTTTCCTGTTGACGGAGCCTGACGTCGAGGGTTTTGCGATCGCTAATATCTTCCACAGTGCCGAGCATTCTGGTGGGATTGCCGTCCTCATCCCAAATGGCGCGCCCTCGCACCCGCACCCAGATGTAATGACCGTCGCGATGCTGTAGCCGAAATTCTTGCTGAAAAGGTTGCTGCGTATAAAGGTGGGTCTCGATGGAAGCTACCAACCACTGGCGATCGTCAGGATGCACTCGGGCGAGTTCGTCTCTCAAGGCTGGCGGTGTTGCGGGTGGGTCGTAGCCTAAAATCTCCCAATAGCGATCGGAGATCTGGTCAATGCCCGTGTTGGCGCGCCATTCCCAAATGCCTTCGTCGATACTTTGGAGCACTAAGGCATCACGCTCTGAAGCCAATTGCGTTTGCCGATGTAACTGGGCGTGATGAATCGCATTGGCTAACTGCGTGGCAATCCGTTGGGTTAGCTCCACTTCTGCGGGGATCCAGTCAACTAGGCTGGGGCGAGTCATTGCAATGGCACCCCAGACCTCCGTCTCAATCGCAATGGGCACGATCAGCCAGTGCCCAGGAAATGATTGGGCATAGGGCTGATTGACGGTATCGGTGAGACTGATGTCGGCGGTATCGCTGATCTGCACTACTTGGAGCTGCTTGAGTTGGGCGGCGATCGCATTATCCTGGTCAGGCACATCTACCCAAATTTGCGCTTCTTGTTCTGCTGTCCAGTCATGGGGGCCGCCATCTACCGCTACGGCTCGCCAGCAGGCCACCGTTTCGTTGGTGATGTATTGCGTAATCCGCACTCGGGACTGCAAGCATTGGGCCACTTGTGTCGCCGCCACGGCAAAGATATGTTGAAAATCGAGCGATCGCCGAATGACATCAATCACTTCGTAGAGGGCGCGCTCTCGCTGAGTCTGCTGTTGCAGCGCTAATTCCTGCGCTTTGCGATCGCTGATATCCACCATCATGCCGACAAACTTGAGGGGCGTGTCATTGGCTCGGTAAGCTGTCACTTGCCCCTGGCTGTAGACCCATTTCCACTGCCCATTGCGACAGCGCAGCCGATGCTCAACTCGATAGGCGGCGGTGCGGTGCTCCAAATGTTGACGCATGGCGGCCCGTACCCGTTCGCGATCATCCGCGTGGATCAACGCCAGCAACGCATTGAAATCGGTCTCAATATCTGGGGGTTGATAGCCCAGCAGCGATCGCCACTGCGGCGAATATTGAATGATGTCAGTGTCTAGCTGCCATTGCCACATCACACACCCAGCTAGTGCCGCAGCCTGCTGCCATGGCTCCACTGCTCGGCGGCTGGCTACCAGGGTTTGAGCGGTCTGCAGGTGGCGAATCGCAATGCCCAGCTGCGCGGCCAAGTGTTGGCTCACCTGCCGATGAATCGGGGCCCACTCTCGCGGTTCGCCGCATTGATGAATAATCAGCAGTCCCCATAACACGGGCAACTGGGCGGTGCCCTCTGGAGTTGGTGACGGCAGCAAAATCGGACTGATGAGATTGGCCTTAACCTGCAACCGCATCATTAACTCGCGGTAGCAAGGCTCGATATCGCTCTGTTCAATATCGGCGATCGCGGTAATTTCTCCGCGCTGAAATTTTTCGCCCCAAACATTTTCAAAACAGGGGTCGTAAATCAGTTGTCCCAACGTCGGCGACCAGCCTTCGCCCACAGATTCGGCGGTAACGGCCCCATCGCCACCGTCGGTGAACTGATAAATCAGCGCGCGATCGCAGCCAAATAAGTAGCGGGTGTGTTGTACTCCGCAGGCTAACAGGTCTTCAAGTTGAGTCGCCTGATGAAACTGAGAAAAGATATCGGCTAACCTGTCGAAAACTTCACCGAACTCAACCGGAGTTTCTACAGAGAAAGAAAGCAGCATGAACTGGCCTGCAAGTTCAAAAAGACAATCAATACACTGCCTTTACGCAAATTATAAGTAGATGCAGTAGTCGGAGAGCTTCGCAGATTTAATTAAAATTCAACCCATCCCAGCCTTAAATGACTTAATCCGTCACTGTAAACGATCCCTGTGGTGCGAGAATCTGCGCAAAAATACGGCAGTGCTGCGAAAATATACATCCCTGTCTTCCGTAATTGTGCGGGGTTTTCCGTAAAGATGGCAAAAGTTCATTACTCAAATTCACAAGTTTTATGATCGCTGCCCCACTGCATCAGCGATGCCAGTTGTCATCATCTGTGGATACTTCCAGTAGAGAAAAATAAGCCGCTAGAACGATCAATCAAATAGAACGCTTTGTTTGATTGGATTGCGCATAGAGTTTGATGTCCGGCTACTATACAGCCTTTTCCAGTCTCGTGAGATACACTTAGTATGTTTTGGAATTTGCTAAGAGACAGGGATGAAAGCTTACTCTATCGAGTTCCGTCGAAAAATCATCAAGGCACATGAAGACGAATCGATTTCGCAACGAAAGCTAGCAAGACGATTTGGGGTTGCCCCAAGCTTTGTTCAGAAGTTATTGAAGCAATATCGAGAAACCGATTCCTTCGCCCCCAAAATCCGAACGCAGCAGACACCCCCAAAGCTCACGAGTGTACATCTCGATGTGCTGCAACAATTAGTGGCAGCGCAAAATGACGCGACCCTGGCAGAACTACGAGTACAACTGGCGGCAAAAACTGACCTCTGGGTCAGTACTTCAACCATTAATCGAGCTCTTAAAAAGCTTGACCTGACCGTAAAAAAAAGACGTTCCACGCCGACGAAAAGGAAAGTGAGCGCGTCCAGCTAAAGCGGGTAGAGTTTTGGCAGTTAGTACGAGGGATTTTGGCTAAAAACCTCATCTTTATTGATGAATCTGGAGTGAATCTGGCTTTGACTCGACTCCGGGCGCGCGCTCCTAAAGGTCAACGTGCTCATGGCAAACGACCTCAGAAAAGAGGTCAGAATGTTTCCGTGGTCGGAGCCCTGAGCTTAACTGGATTATTAGCTAGTGCAAGTATCATGGGGGCCTTTGATGGCTTGACCTTTGAGGCTTTCATCTCCCAGCGGCTAGTGCCAAAGTTATGGCCAGGAGCTTGGGTAATCATGGATAACTGCTCTATTCATTTAGGTAAAGAAATTGAGGATATGATTCATCAGGCGGGAGCCTCACTCATTTATTTGCCACCTTACTCACCTGAGTTCTCGCCGATTGAGAATTTCTGGTCAAAGGTCAAGTCGATACTACGGTCACTTGAAGCAAGAACGTATCCCGACTTAGCAAAAGCCTTAGAAAAGGCATTCAAGGAAGTTTCTTTGACAGACATTAAAAACTGGTTTACAAATTGCTGCTACTGCACCTCACTAGAGTGAGAAATGCTGTATCCAGACTCATAAGTTGCAGTAGATAAAAACTTTAGCCTGCTCCAAGATAATTATTTCAGACGGCTTTAGTATCACAAAGGCATTACATCATTCAGCTTTAGGGCTAAGTCGGGAAATGCTGGAGAGACGATTTCCTGCCCGAGCCGAAATGTGCTTTTTACATAGTCCTCATTGACGAGCTGACATACTGTGAATGTGGGCTGTTTGGGCCGACCAATAAACGCCACACCACCCAGTCCCCGAAAATCCACAATCCAATATTCAGGAATGCCCATCAGCGCGTACTCTTCAACCTTGCGGGCATAGTCGGTTTCCCAGTTAGTGCTGACGACCTCGACTACCAGCTTGACTGAAGTGCTTTGGGTGATGACTGGCTCTCGCTCCCATAATGGCTCGTCTCTTAATGCACTTTCATCCAATACGGTGACATCGGGGCGTCTCGCAGTGGCTTGGTCACTAAAGGGTCTTAAAATGCACGTTCGGGGAATCAACCAATCAGTACTCATCCGGTCAATGGCCAGGTTAAGCCTGCTGGCCACTTTTCCCGCAACCGCTTCATGAGGGCCAGTCGGTTCCATATCAATGAGTTCTCCGTCAGCCAGTTCAAAGGCTGGCTCGTCGCGGTACTGAGCTAGGAAAGCTTCAAAGGTCAGCAGTTGAGAGGGGGCGTACGTCATGGCAATTCGTCACATCACGTGGGCTCAAATATAGCGGAAAGGGGCAAGCGATCGCCTACCCCTTTAAGTCGCTCAGGGAACCGTTCCCTTTTTTGCGCTTACTCGACGCCTTCGATGCGGTCTTCGACTTCCTGGTACAGCTCTTGCAGCCGTTCGATGTTGTCATCGCTGGTTTCCCAGTAGCCGCGCCCGTTCACTTCCAGCAGGGTCGAGACCATGCGGCGGAAGGAGTTCGGGTTGAGATCCATGAGGCGCTTGCACATCTCCGGATCCTTGATAAAGGTGGTGTTGGTGTCTTCGTAAACCCAGTTATCCACCGCGTCCGCCGTTGCCGACCAGCCCATCGTGTTCACCAGACGCTTCGAGAGTTCCCGCACGCCTTCGTAGCCGTGGGAAAGCATGCCCTCGTACCACTTGGGATTTAGCAGCTTCGTGCGGGCATCCAGGCGGACCGTTTCCGACAGGGTGCGCACCTGGGCGTTGGCGGTGGTGGTGTCGGCCACATAGGAGGCGGGCTTGGTGCCGTCGCCCCGCAGACTCGCGACGACCTTGGTGGGGTCAGAGTCGAAGTAGTGGGACACATCCGTCAGCGAAATCTCCGAAGAGTCCAGGTTTTGGAAGGTGACTTCCGCCTTCTTCAGCGAGGACTCAAAGATGCCGCGCGATTCGTCCATGACGCCGGGGTTGTCGGAGTTAAAGGCGAAGGATTTGCGCTTCAGGTACATTTCCTGGAGTTCGCTTTCCTCTTCCCAACTGCTGTTTTCCACTGCCAGGTTGACGTTGGAGGCGTAGGAGCCGGAGGCGTTGGAGAAGATTCGGGTCGCTGCCGTCCGCAGGTCGCAGCCCATTTCTGCCGCTTGCTCCAGGGCATGCTTGCGGACGAAGTTCATTTCCAAAGGCTCGTTGGCTTCGGCGGCCATTTTCACGGCGCGATCGAGCAGGGCCATCTGGTTGATGAACAGGTCGCGGAAGACACCGGAACAGTTCACCACAATATCGACGCGGGGACGACCGAGTTCTTCTAGCGAGAGCAACTCCAGCTTGTTGACCCGACCGAGGGCATCGGGGACGGGCTTGACGCCGACGAACCAGAGCATTTGCGCCAGGGATTCGCCGTAGGTCTTGATGTTGTCGGTGCCCCAGAGGACGGTGGCGATGGTTTCGGGGTAGCGACCGCCGTTTTCCTGCTTTTGGCGTTCGAGGAGGCGATCGACCACAATCTTCGCGGACTGCACCGCCGCCAGGGTAGGAATCGCCTGGGGATCCAGCGCGTGCAGGTTCTTGCCCGTGGGCAGTACGTCGGGGTTGCGGATGGGGTCGCCGCCGGGGCCGGGGAGGACGTACTCGCCTTCCAGACCCTTGAGCAATGCGCCCAATTCGTTGTCGGCGCAGACCTGCTCCAGGCAGAACTCCAGGAATTCCATCAGAGGCTTGAGGGTTTCCCCTTCCACCTTGGTGTAGCCCGCATCGTGGAGCGCCTTGACCCAGGGCTCCTTGCGGCCAATGTTGAGGAAGTTCAGGCGCGACACCATCGACACACGACCTTCGGCGTCTACCTGTTCGTGGACGAGGGCACCGACGGCATCGCGCACCGCCTGGTTGATGTCGTACAGCAGTTGCACGTCATCGAGGACACCCTTATCGCTGTTGGCGTAGATTTCGTCGATATCGCGACCGATGCTTTCGGCGATCACGCGCTGGAGGCTCATGATGCCTTCTTCTTCGCGGTCCAGTCCGGCGATGTTGACCAGGGTGGCGATCGCCTCCTCAGCGGTCGGGGGCTTACCAATGACGTGTAGGCCGCAGGGCAACAGGCGCGACTCAATTTCCATCAGCTTGATGTAGATCTTGCCGACCAGGTTGCTGCGATCGCCCTCGGACATTTCGCTGGCGTCGATTTCCGGCAACTCCACATCGCGATCCAGGTTGCAGACCCGCGCCGTTTCCACGATCGCGTTCACAATCTGCACTGCCCGACCGCTGTCCTTTTGGGACTGGTAAGAGCCGATCAGTTCGCTCAGTTCCTTCAGCCCTTTGTACAGTCCGGCGTTCTCAGCGGGCGGGGTGAGGTAGCTGATGGTTTCGGCGTAGCCGCGTCGCTTGGCGATCGTCGCCTCGGAGGGGTTGTTCGCCGCATAGTAGTAGAGGTTCGGCGTAGTGCCGATGAGACTATCGGGGTAGCAGGTGCCGGACATGCCCATCTGCTTACCGGGCATGAATTCCAGCGAACCGTGGGTCCCGAAGTGCAGCACCGCGTCCGCGCCCCATATTTTCTCCAGGTAGGTATAGTAGGCCGCAAAGCCGTGGTGGGGGCTGGCGGACCGGGAGAACAGCAGCCGCATCGGGTCGCCTTCGTAGCCAAAGGTGGGCTGCACGCCGATGAACACGTTGCCAAATGCCTTGCCGTACACCAGCAGGTTTTGCCCGTCAGTGTTCAGATGTCCGGGAGGCGCACCCCAGTTTTCTTCCAACCGGGTGGAGTAGGGGGTCAGCTCCTCGTACTCAGGGACGGACATGCGGTAAGCCACGTTCAGCTCAGGGCTGGCGTACTGGGCCTGGGCATCGTGGATGACTTCCTGCATCAGGGCTTCTGGCGACTCGGGCAGATCCTGCACGTCGTAGCCGTTGCCTTTCATGGCTTCCAGCACTTTGTAGATGGAGCCGAAGACGTCCAGATACGCGGCAGTACCGACGTTGCCCTTATCCGGGGGGAAGCTGAAGACGGTGATTGCCAGCTTTTTGTCGAGCTTGGGTTTGCGGCGCAGGTTGCCCCACTTGATTGCCCGCTGCGCGATAGAGCTGATGCGGTCTTGCAGGGTGATGGCGCGGCCCGTCATGCCGTCGCGACCGGAGAGGACGATGGGCTCGATCGCGCCATCCAACTCGGGAATCGCCATCTGCAACGCCACCTGAATCGGGTGCAGACCCAGGTCGCTCTCTTCCCACTCCTCAGTGGTTTGGAAGACGAGGGGCAGCGCCACCATGTAGGGGCGGTTCAGGCGGCGCAGGGTTTCGATCGCCTTCGGATGATCCTGCCGTGCCGGTCCACCGACCAGTGCAAAGCCCGTCAGAGACACGACGGAATCAACGATCGCCCGATCCTTATCCAGGGGATCGAAAAAGTACTCGTTCACCGGCTTGGCAAAGTCCAGACCGCCGGAGAATACGGGAATCACTCGCGCCCCGTAATATTCCAACTCTTGCACCATCGCCGCGTAGTGGGCTTCGTCCCCGGTGACGAGGTGCGTCCGCTGAAGCACCAGACCCACACAGGGAGCCAGGGGATCCCGCAGATCCTCCGGCAGATCCTTCCGGGACTCATACCAGTTCAGATACTCCTTGAGATCTTCGAACATTTGAGTCGCCATCGGGTGCCAGATGCCCACATCGGGGAACGTCACGGGCTCGGCATAGTCGCCAATCTCGACCTGAGGTGCGCCCTCAATGGCGTGGTCGGTGAAGACGTAGCGATCGGCCAACATCAGGAAGAAGTTTTCCAGGTTTTCCGGGGAGCCGCCCAGCCAATACTGGAAGCTGAGCATGAAGTTCCGGGCATCCTGGGCCTTTTCCACCGGCAGGTATTTCAGCACGTTGGGCAACGTCCGCAGCAGCTTCAGCATGGCGTCTTCAAAGCCGCTGCCCTTCTTTTGGCGGCGCTTCTTCATGAATTCGCCAATGACGCTCTTGGACTGGCCAAGTTGCGCCATCGAGAAGCTGCCCATCTTGTTCAGGCGCATCACCTGGGGCATGGAGGGGAAGACAACGGCAGCATCCAAGTTGTCGCGATGGGGCTGCACCGCTTCCACGACCTTGTCGGCCAGGTCTTCAATAAAGATCAGCGAGGCGATGAAAATATTCGCTTCCGAAATGTCTTGCTTAAAGGCTTCGTAGTTCTCCTGACTGCGGAGCTCTTCGATTAAATAGCCGCTGACTTCAAACGCAACTTCCGAGTTGTTGCTGTTAATTGCCCGAATGGCCGACGAAAGAGCGCTCTGGTACTGAGGCTCCAGCACCACGTAGACCACCTTTACCAGCGATCGCCCGTTCAGATCATCGGGCGCAATGTGGCGCACAGTGGGCTTGACGTTGGTGAACATGCAGTGATGACTCCTTTGTGACGTATCTAGATCCCAAAATGACTTGGCTAGTCAACCCTCAAGCCTGACGTTTGCCGCCACCCTTCATCCCATCAGTTTGGTCTCAGGGGTGGCGATGAGCTTCCGGTAACAACTCTAAATGGCTGGATTTTTATTCAGCAGAAGGCTATTTACAAAACCCAACAATGCGTGTACAGAAGCTGCTAGCACAGAGCTAAAAAGGTTGAGAAACCTATCAACCTTGTAGCAGAAAAACCTTGTCAGATAAGGGGTACAGCGCCATGCGTAACAATTCGCAACGTCTTTTGGCCTGATTGCTGGATTTGTTTGAAGTTTTGTAGCGTCATTAAAAATGCCTATTTTTGGCATAAAAAGAATAAACGTTGCGAGTTGCCCGCGATCGCGCTTGCCGACCCTGCTTGAGGGCGGGCATGGGCCGGTCGGTCGGTTGCGCATGAGTGCCCCATCGTGAATAGCCGAGGCGGTTGTATTAATGGGCTGCTCCCCTCTCGATGGCTATTCGGTGCGTTTCAGTTCTTGCACATTCCACAGGGCAAACGGGCGGACGATGCCAGAGTAGTTCACATTCTCAATGGTGTTGCGCACCGCACCGAGATTGAGGGGATTGACCAGATAGATAAAGGGCAGATATTCCTGAGTCAAGCGTTGACTCTCGAAATACAGCGCCTTGCGCTTTTCTGGATCGACTTCTTGCGCCGCTTGGATGTAGATGTCGGCAATGCTTTTTTCCCAATCGGCAGCTTCCCAGCCGGTGAGGGGTTCTTGCCCCGCCAGGGCCTGCTGATTAAAGGCATGAAGAGAGCCATCAAGCAGCCAGACGGTGGCCCCGCCATTGGGTTCTAAGCCCGCTGTAAAGCCGATGATGTGAGCTTCCCAGTCGAGGCTGTCGCTGAGTTTGGTGACCAAAGCGTTAAAACTGATGGGCTGAAAGTCGACCTGGATGCCGATTTTGCTCAGGTCTTGCTTGATCTGTGCACCGGTCGCTTCGCGAATTTTGTTGCCCGAGTTGGTGAGTAGCGTAAAGCGAACGCGATTGCCCTCGGCGTCTAGCAGTTCCCCGGCGGCGTTGTACTGAAAGCCGTCGGACTCTAGAAGTGCGCGCGCTCTCTCTTGGCTGTACTCATAGGTGGGCATGCCATCGGCGGGACTGGCATAAAACGGGCTTTGGACCGGTAGCGGTGACGTTTGCGGTTCGCCCAAGCCCTGATAGATGTTGTTGATCATGGTTTGGCGATCGATCGCATACGACACCGCCTGACGAAAGGCGACGGAGTTAAACCATTTCGATTTCACTGGATCGACTAATGGCTTACCATCCCGCACCCCTTTATTCAAATTGAAGGTGATAAATAACGTGCTCAGGGCGGGTCCGCCTTCGTGAATGGTGAAGTTGCCGCGCTCTTCTTCACGCTTCATCAGGGCAAATTCGTCGGGGCCGATGCCAATGGTGTCAAGGCCGCCAGACCGGAATTGCAAAAGCTGGTTGTCAGTGGACTCGATCACCTGCCAAACGAGTTCTTCGATATAAGGCTGCTGGTTGCCCTGATCGTCGGTTTGCCAGTAGTAGGGATTTTTCTCAAAAATGACACGCTGGCTCGGCAAATATTGCTTGAGGCGATAAGGGCCGTTGCCAATGATTTCTTCGGGGGGGGTGCCCGTCGTCCACATGGAGAGGAATTGGGGACTGCCCTCTGCATCCAACGTGTTGACCGAGTCTTGGAGGATGTGGGCGGGCAGGATGCCATTGCCCGTAGTTTCTAAAAACGGGGCAAAGGGCTCTGGCAGGGTGAATTGGAAGCGGCGATCGTCCAGTTTGGTGATGCTGGGCAGTTTGCCTTCGGGGCCAATGCGCATCACATCTCGCGCCGAGGTCGGAATCGCTTCATTGAAGATGACGTCGTCGTAGGTGAAGATGACATCGTCGGTGGTGATCGGTTCACCGTCAGACCATTTCAATCCTTCGCGCAGGGTGAAGGTGTAGGTCAAGCCATCTTCGGAAATGTCCCAAGATTCGGCCATTTGCGGCACGATTTCCCCGGTGATGCCATCCCGAGTGACCATGCCCTCAAAGGTGTAGAGAAAAATGTTGGGATATTCCTGACTGAGGGCGGGGTTAAAGGTTTTGGGGTCGCCGAGGGAGCTAAAGACGATGCGTGACGAGGTGGCCTCCGCCGTTGTGAATTGTGACGGATTGCAGCCGGCAAAGGCGATCGCGCCCACTAAGGCCAACACGACTAACAGCCACCGTTTGCCGTATTGCCGTAAATGACGACTCAGACGCCAGCTCCGAACCCCAAAATCAACCATATGCTTCCTGTCGATTTTCCTTCTGAGCATTATTACAGCTAATTTTGGCGATGCCTACGATCGCGGCTCACAATTGGCACCTTATCGGACGGTGTTTAGCGTCGCAACAGGGTGGCTTCTTCGTCTTCTGGGGGGCTGGTGAGTGGACTGAGGGGGGGCATATGGCGCTGCGCCCACCATGCAAAGCCGCCGCCAATGACAAACATCATCAAACTGTAGATGGCAGCCGGAATGGCCATCGTCGGATTGTTGAGAAAAGTGGGGGCGCTGGCGATCGCGATCGCCAGCGTGCCATTTTGAATGCCTACTTCAATCGTGATGGCGGTGGTGCTGGGGCGATCGAGCTTGGCGGCGATCGCTAACCCACAGCCCGCCAACATCGACAGCACGATGAGCGGCACCGTGACCCAGCCCACCTGGGCAAAGAAACCCAGGACGTTGTCGCGCTCTTTGAGCAAGAGTCCGGCAATCACTAGCCCCAGAAACACTAGAGCGAGCCATTTCACCTGCTTTTCGACGGTGGCGGCTAGGCGCGGAGCATAGTGATGCAGCAACATGCCCAAGCTGACAGGCACGAACGTAATGACAGCAATCTGCACCACGGTCTGGATAAACGGCAGTTGTAAATCGGAGCCGACTCCCATGAAATAGCCCATCGCTGCGTTCACGACCAGGGGAATCGTAAAGACCGTGATTAAGCTCCCGATCGCGGTGAGCGTGATGGAGAGCGCAATCCGACCTTTGGCGAGATAAGTCAAAAGATTGGAGGTTGGTCCCCCCGGACAAGCCGCCAAAATCATTACGCCGACGGCGAGTTCTGGCGGCAATGGCAGAATTACCGCCAGGGCAAACCCAATCACAGGCAAGACGATGAGTTGAGCCGCCAATCCCAGCACAACGGCTTTGGGTTCCGTCAAAATGCGGCGAAAGTCGGCCAGGGTTAATCCCAAGCCCATGCCCAACATGATGATGAACAGCGCTAGGGGCAAAAAGACCGTTGTCAAAAAGCTGGATTCCATGAAAAAGCGCCCTCAAAGTAGCGATTTGCGGGCTAGTTTACAGCATTCCTGAAGGCGATCGCTGTCACCGTCGCCTTGCCGTCAAGGGCGACAGTGCCGGGCCAACGAGTCCGCCCCAGCCGCTCCAGGTCAAAACGGGGAAACGCTGACTCAGCGATCGGACGGCTGTTCAAATAGCGCTTTTAGAGGTTCATCATGGCCTGCTCTATCGACACGGCTCCGTATTAAGATTGCTGCCTGCGCCATTGGGGCCAGTGCTGGCGACCCAGTTGGGGCCGCGATAAGTATCAACATGCAGCCATACGCGACCATCGCTGCTGACTTCGAAGCTGGGCGGTTGCGTGTGGGGCGTAATCAACGACGCTGGCGTGAAGGTCATACCTGTATTAGCGGCATTCAAACTGGGACCGCTGCGAACGATCAGAGTCGTGCGTGGCCGGAAGCAGGTGTTGCTGGTTGGCGGTGGAGTCGTGCCGGAGCAGGGAGCAAGCTGGTTCGCATTGACCCACCCAACGGGTTGCGTCGTGGTGAGATCGTCATTCGCTAAATACACCTGGGCCGCAGTGTAGTCGCTGGTTTCCCGCAGCACCCCCGTCAAAACCACTTGCGTACCCGAAAATAAAGTGCCGATTTGATTGTCCGGTTTATTCGCCAGGTCGGTATTGTCGTAAACGATCGCGTTCGCCCCTTGCTTAATTTGGCGACAGCCCCGAATGTAAGACTGGTTTTCAGTCAAGTCGGTGTACTGCGCCTGGGCTGTGCCGATGGGGAGCAAAGCCGCCGATAACGATAGAGCCGCTAACCAACCTGCTGTGGGAAACATGCGATGCAACATGGATGAAATTTAGTGGAGTGAACGTCGCCATTGTAAGTGTGCGTTCCATCGAGAGGCGAGGGTCTCAACGTATTTTTAAGAACTCCTAAATATCGATCAGGTTCACCTCAAAGCGGCTAAGAGCAGCGACACTGAGCGACACATTGTGAGGAAAAGGCCATGCGGAAGGGGCACCAGGGTTGGCGGGTGGACTTCTTTGCACGAGAGGCGATCGCGGTGCGCCTCATGGAAGTACTGGAACACCCCACGCAAATGCAGATGCTGTGCGAGGCGACACGCAAACCATGGTGGCAAAGTCCGATCTGCAACCGTTTGTTTGCCCCAACGATTAGCCTGCATGACCTCTGTTTTAGAACGTCGGTTGTTATGCTCTCCTTTGTTCCTTCTGCCATCACAAACGAGGCGGTATTGCGGGTCTAAATAATAAGCATTTCTATAAAAATTAGGGTCATGAAAGCTCCATACGCTATTCATGGATCGGGCAGCTAGAATGTGCGCTGCCTCTGCACTCAATCTAGTGATGTGGGGCTTAAATATGTCATGAATATCACACATGAGAATGTGCCTAATGTGCAGATTTTGGGCCGACCCGCCGAGCAAGGTCGATGGCTTTTGTTGCCTTTGGGGATGACGATTTTGTTGTGCTTAGGAACGGTCTATTCATGGAGCATTTTCAGAACTCCGCTAGAAGGAGAACTCGGTATTAGTGCCACCCAAAGCCTGTTGCCCTTTACGTTGGCGCTCGTCTTTTATGCGGCGACCATGCCGATCGCGGGCTTTTACATTCCCCGCATTGGTACTCGGCTCACGACCGCGATCGGCGGACTTGTGGTGGGGGCAGGATACATTCTCTCCAGTTTTGCTAATCAGATTGGCGTCTTGGCGCTGACCTATGGTGTGATTGCTGGCATGGGGGTCGGCATTGTGTATGGCGTGCCGATGGTCGTGGCTTCCCGCTGGTTTCCCGATAAAAAGGGGTTAGCGTTGGGCCTAACAGTTTTAGGCTTTGGGCTGTCTCCTTTTATCACTGCTCCCTTAGCCAATTATTTGATTAGCGCTTACACGGTGCGACCAACGTTACGGATTTTAGGCGTCGCATTTACTCTGATTATTCTAGGGCTGGCCCTAGTGATGAAATTGCCGCCGTTGGGATGGCATCCACAGCATGATATTGCTAAAGCTCAACAGCTTGAGCCCCATAGCTATCCGCATAACTTATTGAAGAGTCGGTCGTTTTATGGGCTATGGATTTGTTATGCGATCGCCACTCTGGTCGGCTTAAGTGCCATTGGCATTTCCGGGCCAGTGGGGGAAGAAATCATCCAAATTACACCCACAACGGCGGCCATTAGTGTCTCTATGTTTGCCGTCTTTAATGGAGTCAGTCGACCCCTCTTTGGCTGGCTAAGCGATCGCTTTAAGCCGCAACATGTCGCCATCTTTTCCTACACGCTTATTCTCATCGCCTGCCTTTTGATGATGAATGCGCAGACCGGACAGGTGGCCCTTTATCTAGTGGCATTTAGCCTGTTCTGGTTCTGTCTGGGCGGCTGGCTGGCCATGGCTCCGACCATCACCCTGCACTTTTTTGATCCGGAGCACTATGCCCAAAACTATGGCATTGTGTTTACCGCCTACGGCATCGGGGCGCTCATCGGCACGCTGGTTACTGGCCGCATTCGCGATTTATTTGGCACGTACAATTTTGTGTTTTATCCCATGGCGATATTAGCGATCGCGGGTATCGTCATCAGCACTTTTTGGTTAAAACGCGAACGTAACATTCCAGCCTCCAGCATTGACTAAATCATTCACCGCTAAGGCATTGAGGTGCCGCATCGCTAGCTCGTTTGACAAGATCAAAGAAACTGTGCATCAAGCGCTGACGTCAATTCGGGCCTCTCGTCGTGATCAAGGCTTCAGCCACCCAATGACGATGAGCGATCGGTCGAATCCCTACTGAATCTGGGCTTTGAGGATGTCATGGGTGGCTTGATCTGCCGGAAAGATATGCTCTACCCGTAAGGATGCCAGCGTAATATCCTGCGGTGTTCCAAAAGTGGTGAACATGCTGAAAAAAGCCAACTCCCCACAGGGTGTGGCATAACGAGTCGTCAGTACGGGGTCAGTCGGTGACAAGTCCTCGGGTGGCAGAGGGGGCTGGCCGAGTTTGGCGACGAGCAGAGCTTCGAAGGCGTTGACTTTTTCAGTGAGCGGGGGATGAATCGCCGCCTCGTAGCGCAACCGGGCGAGAAAGGCCGGGCCGACTTCAGGCAGATTGAGGATCGACTGAGTGAGCCCCTCGGGATGGATGAGCAGATCTAACAAATTCATAGCTTGGGCCTCAGCCAGGTTGACCCTGCCGCCAGTCAGTGTTGTCGCCAGCCACGCCGCACCCCGATTGAGACGTAACAAATTCCAGTGGGCATCGATCACTAAGGCTGGAATCGGGTCTTGGGCTTGTAATAGCCGTTCAAGGGCTCGATTTACCGGGGCGAGGGTCGGCTCATGTAGCGGCGTCTGGCTGTAAATCGGTGCATAGCCAATTTGCCGCATCAGCTCATTTTGCAAGCCCATGGGCACCTCTAATTCTCGCAGCCAGGCCGCTAAGAGTTCTCGGCTGGGCCGGGCGCGCCCACTTTCGACAAAGCTGATGTGCCGTTGTGACACCCCCAGCCGTAAGGACAACTCTAACTGGCTGAGATGACGATATTTACGCGCCTGACGCAAGGTATCGAGCATGGGAATACATCGGCATGATGAAAACTGTGCGGACTGATGGTCGATCGCCAGACCCACTGGCTGCAATTACCTGTCAGGTAATTGCGGCGATAACCTGAGCCCTCAATACTGAGCCATATTGCTGCCTATCGAGATGTGTCCTATGAACCGTAGCCTGATTATTTTGACGCTCATGTTATTTGGTGCCCTCAGTGGCGCGGCGCTTTGGTATCACGGATATCTGGGGATTTTAATGCCCCACTTTCAGAGTTTTGGGGCGGGCCAGGTGTTTGCCGACCTGGTGATTGCGTTAGGTCTGGTGATGATCTGGATGTGGCAAGACGCGCAGAAAATGCAGCGCAATCCCTGGCCTTGGTTGGGCATCACTTTGGTGGCCGGATCTTTTGGGCCGTTGCTGTATTTGCTGACGCGCAAGCCGGTGTCAGAGGCGCAGGCGGATATGGTTGCACAAGACTAAACCGGGGGGTGATCGCGAGGCGTGATGCTGGGTTGCAAGGTTCCAGATATCGCAATCCGCAGTCAAATGCCGAGAGCCCAAAAGCTTTACATCTAAGTGTGGACAGCCGTCTCGGCTGTCCCGCAGCAGACAAGCTGCCTGCCTGACGAAACTTGGATTTGATAAAGTCCTGCTTCCTCATCTCATCCCCTCAGGTTTATGCAAAGCAATGAACGGAGCGATCTGCACAGCGCCATCTCTATTACCAGGCCGCAGTATGAGCCCTGCCAAGAGTCACTCAACTGGCGTGAAACAGACACTCCGGGCAGGCGACCCTCGGCCAAAGGTCTCCCTGCTAGGGCCTGAGTTGTTGCTTTAGGCGATCGCAGTCCACCTGACACGCCTGCAAAACGCGCATGGCCATGCCGCCCCCGGTTTCGCCTTCTTGCAAAATACCGAGCAGCAAATGTTCCGGGGTAATCTGGTCGTCACCCTGCTGTTGTGCTTGCTGAGCGGCCAGTTCTAATACGCGGTGGGCGCGGGGGGTAAACGGCATGTTGGCCGGGATTTCGGCAGGTGACGTGGCGCAGTCGGCTAACCAGTCGCGAAATAGGGTTGCTGCGGTGGCGAAATCCACGCCTTGTTCCCCCAGCGCCTGGGCGGCCACGCTCGTTTCCACTGCTAGCAGTCCCAGCAGCAGACCTTCCGTACCCATGAAGTCGTGAATCTGCAATTTGTTTCGCATGGCTGACTGGCCTTGGGTGAGCACCGCCTGGGTTGCTGGCGCTAAGCGACCCAGGGTAGACCCCACGAACTCTTCCCGCATGGATAGCATCGCCACCGCTTTGAGAATGTATTCCAAGGTCGGGCCATCCAGCGTGCCCCAGCTCGCCGCTTCAGCGCCTGCTTGTTGGTAGAGCTGAGTCAGGGCTTCGTAGAGCTGGAGATCGCCACCGACAAACTCGAGAATGCTGGTGCGCCACTGCCACGCCATTTGCTGGACTTCCGGATCGTTGAGGTTGCGCCCCTCAGCGAGCTGAGATCGCGCTTGGGTCAGGAACTGCTGCCATTCGGCCTGGCCCTGCTGGAGCCGAGCTGCGAGTAAATCGTGCTGTTCTTGGGTCAAATATTGCTGGGTCATGGTGATCGTCTCCATTGTGGTCATCAGGTCTTCAACCGCAACGGACTGAGAGGTTTGGAGCTGTTGAGCTAGCTGGCTGAGCTGGGTGAAGAGCGATCGCGATACCGCCATCTGCTCTTGCAGGCGCGCTAGATGCAGGTCAATCACTTGCGGCAAGGAAAATTCAGGATTCTCCAGACACTCACGGATTTCCTTGAGCGCAAACCCCAATTGCCGCAGCGATAAGATTTGCTGGAGTCGAGCAATATCGGCTTCGCTGTAGAGTCGATACTCGGCCTCGGTGCGGTGCGAGGGCACCAGCAGGCCAATCTCGTCGTAGTACCGCAAGGTGCGGATTGACAGTCCGGTCTGTTTTGCCAATTCCCCAATTTGCAGCAGGTTAGACATAACGCCTTTCCGCTCCTATCCAAACGTGTACGGTTGATGACTAGAGGCTAAGGGGTGACGCAGCGTGAGGCTCAAGCCGTTGGGTGCCTTTTTAGTATCATCTGACTGGATTAGCACTAGGATCAACGGTAATGATCAATCCCAAGCCCTTGCGACTAGGCGACCAAAGGTGACCCATGACAACGCTGCTGATTCAGACGGAGAGCTTTCCTCTGACGGTAAACCTGCCGATGCCGATTGAGATGACGATGGCAGAGTTTTATGAATTTTGTCAGGCCAATCGTGAGCTGCGGATTGAGCGCAATGCTAACGGAGAGGTGATCATCATGCCACCTGCCTTTTCTGACACGGGAAACCGTAACTTCAATTTAGCTGTGCAGATTGGTAACTGGGCTGAGCAGGATGGTAACGGGCTAGGGTTTGACTCAAGTGCTGGCTTTACGCTACCCAATGGAGCAACGCGATCGCCCGACGCCGCCTGGATTCGGCTCGAACGCTGGAATGCACTAACAGAGGACGAGAAGGCGTCCTTTGCGCCAATTTGTCCAGATTTTGTCGTGGAGCTAAAGTCATCCAGCGATACGTTGAGCGGACTGCAGGCCAAGATGGAAGAATACATGGCGAATGGAGCGCTGCTCGGATTTCTGATCGATCGCAAACCGCGCCAAGTGCATGTTTATCGCCCCGGTCAAGCACCCGAGATTTTGGAAAACCCTGACAGGGTCAGCGGCGACCCAGAACTACCGGGGTTCCAATTGCAGATGGCAAAAATTTGGTAGGCACCAGCCAGTTTCAAGACGATCTCCCTATCCATGTCTGCTGCAACAATGGGTCGAGCGGGTAAAGACATTGCTGAAGTGTACCGATAAACCTAATTATGGCGATCACCCTGGAGCTTAACTTTAAATAGCCACAGCCATTTTGGCCGAACATTTCGACAACTGACCGACGGAGATGACACCGAAAATCTACCGTGCCCGGTGAGAGATCCCATTTTCTAAAGGTGAAGCTGTGCGCCGGCAAGTATCTTTTGACACTTAGCAATGGCATCTAGACCGTCCGTAGTAACGTAATTCTGGCTACTTGCCCTGTTTCGGACTGGCAAAAATAAGCAGTTGCTTGATAACTTAAAGGATAAGACTGACCTCTTCACCAAAAAATATGGCCCGAAGCAACTTACTAGATACACGTACCACTAGTTTCGGTGACTTGATTGGTAATGGCAAGATTTACAGAGTTCCACCTTTTCAGCGTGATTACTCCTGGAAGGAAGAGAATTGGGAGGATCTTTGGCAAGATATTTTGATCATTCGTAACAAGCCTGACTCTAGTCATTATATGGGAGCTCTTGTTTTACAAAGCTCCGACGTTTCAGACAAAGAGTTTACTGTGATCGATGGGCAACAAAGATTAGCCACTCTAAGTGTTATTGCTATAGCTGTAATTGAAAAAATTCAAAATCTCGTGGAGCGAGAAAAGTGCAAAGAAGCTAATCAGGAACGACAAGAAATCCTGAAACGAACTTATCTAAGTGATAGAGATCCACGTTCTCTGCGTTATTCAAGTAAGCTTATCTTGAATGAAAACAACAATGATTTCTATCAAAGCAACTTAATCAACCTTAGAAGGCCACGTAATATTCGCTCTCTTTCTAAATCAAATCAGCTACTTTGGCAGGCTTTTCAATATTTTTCAAGTCATATAGGTGAACTTCAGAATTTAGTTCAGGATGGCGAAAAACTTGCCGAATTTTTGACGAACATAATAGCTCAGGAGTTACTATTCATTCAAATCAATGTTCAGGATGAGCTAAATGCTTATACTGTATTTGAAACTTTAAATGCCAGAGGGATAGAGCTGAGTTCAACAGATTTATTGAAAAACTATTTATTTTCCCAATTTGAGGGGCCAGATGATTTGCAAGAAGCTCAACGGCAGTGGCGAAGAATTATTAACACCGTGCAGATGGAGAAATTTCCTGAGTTTCTTCGATATTATCTAAGTCTTCAAAGAACCCGAGTTAGGCGTGAAAGGCTGTTCAAAATAGTTCGAGATAGCGTGAAAGATGGTCAGCAAGCTTTCGATTTGCTAGACCAGCTTGAGAACTATAGCAGTCTTTTTGTTGCTCTTGGAAATTCTGATGACGATTTCTGGCGCGATAGCCCAGATAGTCAGCACTATATTCGGGAACTAGAGCTTTTTCGAGTGAAACAGGCTTATCCAACTTTATTTGCTGCATATGAAAAATTTTCACCTCAAGATTTTGTCCGCTTACTGAAACTGGTTTGCGTTTTATCTTTTCGCTATACCATTGTGAGCAGCCTAAACCCTAATGAATTAGAAACCCTCTACAATAGGGTGGCTATTGGCATTATGAATGGCGAGATAGTTGTTCCAAGGCAGGTTTTTGAAAATCTGCGTTCAGTTTATGTTTCCGATGAAAAGTTCTCTCAAGATTTCTCCTTTCTCTCAATTTCTACAAAAGGCCAGAAAAGGAAGCTAGTGAGGTATATACTTTGGAAGCTTGAGATAGATGCTTCAGAACGAAATGACATTAGTGAAGATGGCTTCTCTATTGAGCACATTTTGCCCGAATCACCTACTGAAGATTGGAGAAGAGCCTTTTCAGAAGACCAAATTGAGGCTGTAACATATCGAATTGGTAATTTGACTCCTCTAGAACCAAGTCTTAATCGCCAGGTTGGTAACGAATTCTATGCAGCTAAAAGTGATGCTTATCAGCAGAGTGTGTATAACTTGACGCGCAATATTGCTGCTGAAGAGTGGACTATTAATGCAATTGCTTCTAGGCAACGACAGCTAGCGCAACGGGCTGTACATGTTTGGAGATCTGATTTTCAGACGTAGGAGAAAATGGTTTTCGGCTATCTCAACAGTAGGCTGAGAAGCTGTCTAAGTAATAGCTGACTCTACATTAGTCAACTTGTAGTTAGGCGGAAAATTCAAGTCTGGATCCCTGACGCAGCTAATTAGTTGGAAATTTGTCAGTCTAATGCCCTGATATGGGTGATTAGGTAGACGCATTCAGTATAATCACCCTCCTAAATGCTGAGGATTATCGAGGTGTGTTTGGGCGATCGCCCTTAACCCAGTTCTCGCATTAAGACTTTGGGGGTGATGCCCTTAAATGGTTTGAAAAGCAGGCGAAGTGAGACTGGTCAGCTAAGCCAAGACCGTTAATCGACGGCAGAAAACCGATGCCTCAGCAGCCCATGTTTTAAGCCAAGACATGCTCGGAGGCTTGCTCAAAGAGATGAAACCGATTCATATCAAAGCTGACGCGGACAATTTCGCCGGGGGTGAAGCGCGATCGCGGATCGACTCTGGCTAAAAATTCATGCCCGTCCGCCAAGGCAAGATACACGATTTCTTCGTGGCCCATCATTTCGACGACGGAGACCGTCGCTTCAACTTCGCAGGGGTTGATGCCAGGGGGTGCAAATTTGGGGTTGTAGATGTTTTCGGGGCGGATGCCGAAGATGACGGGGGTGCCGATGTGGGGCTGGTAGCGCGATCGCTCCTCTGCTGGAATCGGCAATCGCAACGCGCCCGCTTTAATGAATAATGCATCGCCCTCGGGCTTCAGAGTCGCGTCAAAGAAATTCATGGAGGGGCTGCCCATGAAGCCAGCGACGAAAACGTTGTTGGGCTGGTCGTAGAGGGTTTGGGGGGTATCGACCTGCTGCAAAATGCCCTGATTCATCACGGCGATGCGGCTGCCCATGGTCATGGCTTCTACCTGATCGTGGGTGACATAGATGAAGGTGGTGCTCAGCTTTTTGTGCAGCTTGCTGAGTTCGGCGCGGGCTTGGACCCGCAGCTTGGCGTCGAGGTTGGAGAGGGGTTCATCCATCAAAAAGGCAGCGGGGTCACGGACGATCGCCCGCCCTACGGCGACCCGCTGGCGTTGCCCTCCCGAGAGTTGTTTGGGTTTGCGATCGAGCAGGGCTTCGATGCCGAGTTGAGTGGCGGCGGCGTGAACGCGAGTTTGGATGTCGGGTTTGGGCGTGCCCTGGAGTTGCAGGCTAAAGGCCATATTTTCAAACACGCTCATGTGGGGGTAGAGCGCGTAGGACTGGAACACCATCGCAATGTCCCGTTCTCGGGGGGACAGCTCGTTGACCCGCTTGCCATCGATATAAATGTTGCCGCTGCTGATGGATTCGAGTCCGGCGAGCATCCGCAGGGAGGTGGTTTTGCCGCAGCCGGAGGGGCCGACTAGGACGAGAAATTCGTCTTCGCCAATGTCGAGGTTGAGGTCTTTGACGGCGACGAAGCCGTTGTCGTATTGCTTGGTGACTTGTTCAAATACGATGTGCGCCATGCTTATGACTGTAGGTGACTGGACTGTGGATCGGAGGGATGGGTTAAATATTGGGGGCCGCGGGACGAGTTTTTGGGGTGCCGATTAGCGGTTTTAGATTTGTGGGTAGGGTTCGTAAGATGAATATTTTGGTTGATCAAGCAGGGGGCGACTGGGGGAAATTTTGCTTTCCCCCAGACCCCCATCAACCAGGACGACCCGCCGTCCTGGACCTCGCGAAAGGAGTGGCTGGTTTGGTTTTTGAGGGGGCGAGTACAGTTAGCGATCGCAGTTGTGTTCATCGGGGCTACCAGCCGCTGCCCCGATATCGGATGCTTGGAGGTTTGAGGCATAACTGTTAGCAACCTGATTACCCCTTGACTGAACCGGCTAATAATCCTCGGACAAAGTACCGCTGCAAGGCAAAGAACACCAGCAACGGCACAATCATGGAGATAAATGCGCCCGCTGTGAGCAAGTGCCAGTCTTGACCGCGATCGCCCACCAGGTTGCGCAGTACCAGCGTGACGGGGGCGACATTCTGATTGCCGCCGAGGTAGACCAGCGCGACGAGCAGATCGTTCCACACCCAGAGGAACTGGAAGACGGCGAAGGAGGCGATCGCGGGGGTCGAGAGCGGCACCACAATGCGGGTGAAAATTTTGAGGTGGGACGCGCCATCGACGGCGGCGGCTTCGATCAGGTCGCGGGGTAAGGTGCCGATGTAGTTGCGCAGCAGGTAAATGCCGAGGGGCATGCCGTAGCCGGTATGGGCCAGCCAGACGGCGAGAAACGTCCCGGACATGCCCAACGTGTTGTAAGCCCGCAACACCGGAATCAGGGTCATTTGCAGGGGCACCACCAGCAATCCCACGATGACGACAAACAACAGTTGCCGACCGGGAAAGCGCATCCAGGCCAGGGCGTAAGCGGCAAAGGTGGCGATCGCGATGGGCATTACCGTGGCGGGAATGGTGATAATCAGGCTATTCAAAAACGCTTGGCCCATGCCTTGTCCAGTCAGCACGTCGGCATAGTTGCCCAGGTGAAACTGTCCCGGATTGAACGGCGGCGTGAAGACCGTCCACCAGCCCGTTTCGAGCAGCACGTCCGGCTGGCGAAAGGAGCTGATCAGCAGTCCGGCAGTGGGCAGCGTCCACAGTACGGCAAGGAGAATGACGACCAAGTGGACGGGGGCGGCGGTGAGCAGCTTTTCCACCCGATCCATCAGGGTGAGGGATTGGGGCGATCGCTTTTCCGGTAATTGGATCATCGGTTGGCCTCCTGCTGCTGAAATCGGCGAATGTTGGTCACCATGACGGGAATCACCGCGAGGAGCAGAATGACCGCGATCGCGCTACCCCGGCCAAAGTTGCGGAAGTTGAACATCTCTTTGATCATGCGACTGGCAATCACGTCGGTATCCAAATTGCCGCCCGTCATCACAAACACGATGTCAAACACCTTAAGCACCAGCACAATAATCGTGGTGGACACGACGACGATGGTGGAGCTAATCATGGGAATGGTGATGCGCCAAAAAATCTGAAACTCGTTCGCCCCATCGATTCGCGCCGCTTCGATCACGTCTTTGGGAATGCCCTTCACTGCCGACGACAGCAGCACCATGGCAAAGCCCGTTTGCAGCCAGATCATGATGGCAATGAGGGCAAAGTTGTTGACGGTTTTGTTCACCAGCCAGCCAATCGGCTCGAACCCCAGCGCCACCACGATCGCATTCAACAACCCAATCTGCTCCACACCGGGGGGCTGATAGGCATAGACAAACCGCCAAATCACACTCGCGCCCACAAAGGAAATCGCCATCGGCAAAAAGATCAGCGCTTTGGCGAGGGGTTCATATTTGACGCGATCCACCAGCACCGCAATCACCAGCCCCAGACTGACGCTAATGCCCGTCACCAACACCAGCCACAACACATTGTTGCGGAAGGCGATGAGCATATCTGAGTTGGTGAAGGCAAATATATAGTTGTCGAACCCGACCCAGGCTTCCGATCGCCGATCCATAAAACTGATGATGACCGTGCGAATGGTCGGCAAAATCAGAAATGCGGTGAGCACCGCCAGCGCCGGAGCCATGTAAACCCAAGGCAAAATGCGAGATCGCAATTGATAGGGCAGCCGATTGACCAAAATATTGGCGGCATAAAATAACGCGATCACGCCACCGGAGCCCAACACAATGGCGGCGATCGCACTGAGTAGTCGAATGATGTTGGAGCTTTCCTGCATTGGGGTCACCCAAGCGCGACGATGGCGACAGCTTCTAAACGCAGTCCGTGCCCATTACACCAGAAATGCGCCCCACCACAACCTGTTAAAAGATAGAAATGCCGAACTAAAAGATAGAAATATCGCCATTATTCACCACTCAACGCCGCAATGACGGGTGAGCGAATTGAGGTTTGCCCCAGCGGCGGCGACGGGATGACGGTGGTTTCAGACCCGGATCAGGGCGAGTCTCTAGCCAGCGAAATAGGTTCGAGCCAGCCGGGTACTGACTTGGCAACAACCCTGGTTAAGGGAGCGCGATCGCCCTCGTACCCTGTCATGAGACGAGGACTTAAGCCACCCAAACGTTCAAGATATGAACGGGTATAGAACTTTTTGAGGTGTGATCAGTAATTTTTTTTGATCTTGTGGCAAAATCCCTCGAAAGTCGCTACTAAAAGTGTCCTTTCATGGCTACACTACGTTAACTGTCTGTAGTAAATCGCACCTAATCCAGCCAATGACCACACAAGCCCGCCTAATTGAATACTTAGAAAAAGAGATGGGCTTGTCAGAGGATGCGATCGCACTGGCGGTTCGTCAAGCCGGAGCCTTGCCCAATCTATTGCCGATTGCGCTCTGGAAATATGGCCTAATCACAGCGGAACAGTTAGATCAAATTTTCGACTGGTTAGAGGCCCCGCAACCAGGTCAAAACTTCGTGTAGTGACGCAAAAATTTGCTGGGCGATTTCCTGTGACGTCGCGGTTGGCACCTGTAAGTCGGGCACCATCACCACTGACATCCCTGCTGCCTGTGCTGCCTGGACACCAGCATTTGAGTCTTCTAATACCAGACAATCAGCAGGTGATGCGCCTAACAGGGTTGCCGCTGCAAGGAAAATGTCAGGGGCTGGCTTGCCTGCTGTGACCTGATCAGCGGTCACGACGGTCGTGAAGCGATCGCGAATTCCCGCCATTCCCAGACATAACTCGGCTTCTGCCGCCAGGCTTGACGTTCCCACAGCTTTCGGTAAGCCCTGTTGCTCTACCCAATCGAGTAGCGGCAGCAAACCGGGTTGCAGTTGAATACCTTGCTGTTGGACGAGCGATCTCCACTGCGCTTCCCAACGCTCATTAAAAACCTCAACCGGAAACTGATCGCCATACATTTCCACAAACAGACGATCGGCTTCAGCGCTGCTGCGTCCCACCAGACTGAGATACAGTTCCGTTTCAAGCGTGAACCCCAACTCTTGAGCTGCTGCCTGCCAAGCCTGTTGATACAGTGGCTCACTGTTGAGCATCAACCCATCCATATCAAAAATGAGCGCCTGAGGGGCTACCATTCGCATCTACCTGCAAATAACTAAAGATGACATCGCGAGGGTAGCAAGATTTGCTCGCGATGACCCACTGGGGGGCATGATGCGACAAGCTGACGCCCCAACTGACGGATGGTTAAGCGTGGCGATCGCTAAATAAGTAGGTGGAGATAAATAGACGTAGGTATATGTAGGTTGTGGTTGAGGAACGAAACCCAACGCCTGCATGGGTTACGCTGCGCTAACGTACGTGTTTAGCGTCTGTGTTCGGTTGTCATTCCTCCCAGCAGAGAAAAGGAGGCTTAAGGTAGTGACTATCGCGCTGATAGGATGACCGAACGCAATTGTCCCAAGAACCGCTATCCGCCCCTGAGAATACCCGTAACGCGAAAGCGATCGCCCTAGAACGAGTGGTCGCCTTCGGTCGTCAGTGGCTAGCGGAGGATCCGGAGCAATTGCTTCAACACTTTGCCCGCCAAGCCGAGCAACTGCTGCAGTTGCGGGCAGAATTACGGACCTGTCAAGCCCAACTGCAGACTGGTCAGGCTGAGTTACAGCAGCTTCAGGACGAGCTACATCGAGGCAGCGTTGCTCCGTTTCGTCGGACACCCGAGGAGTCGGCCAAAGGGCCTCCAAAGCCGGGTCGCAAACCGGGTCATCCGGGCGACTGGCGACGCTCGCCGGCGCCCTTGGCGAGCGATGAGCAGATTGAAGTCCCGCTGATGGCATGTCCTGACTGTGGCGTAGCCTTACCATTCTCAGATCAACGAGCGGTGGAACAAACGATTCTCGAAATTCCGGAAATACACCCGCGGGTAATTCGCTTACGCACCTATCGAACCGAGTGCGGGGCTTGCCAGCAAACAGTGTCATCCACCCATCCGCTGCAAGTGTCCCAAGCGACGGGTGCGGCGGGCACCCATCTCGGTCCTCGCGCCTTGGGGTTGGCGGCGGCGTTGAATAAAGACCTGAAACTGACGATGCGCAAGACCTGCCGTGTGTTGCAGGAGATGTTTGGCCTGTCGCTTAGTCCTGGTGGCTTAGCGCAAGCGACTGGACGCATCGCCACGGCGCTGCAAGGCGCGTACGACGAGAGCTTGGAGACCTTACGCCAGAGCCCGGTCATCCATACCGATGAGACGGGTTGGTGGGTCGGTGGTCCCGGCTACACCCTCTGGGTGTTTACCAATCCCACGACCACTTACTATCGCGTCGTCGAGCATCGCGACCGGGCCACGGCGCAAGCCATTCTGTCAGACACCTTTCAAGGGGTGTTGGTGAGCGACTGTTTATCCATCTACGATGGGCTCGACGGCGTCCAACAAAAATGCTACGCCCACCACCTCAAAGCCCTCTCCAAAGCGCTGAGGAGCGAAGCCGGACAAGGCTCCAGCTATTTACTCGAACTGCGCACCCTGTTGCACACGGCCTTGCTGCTCAAACGACTGGTCCCTGATTTGGACCCCGTTCAACAACAGCGCAGTCGCGATTTCCTCGAAACTCGCTTTGCCCAACTGCTGGCTCATCCCCGACCGCCCGACACCTCCCAGGGACAGCAAGAGGAAAAGCTGCGGCAGCGCTTGGCTAAGCAGCAAGACCACTTGCTCACATTCCTGGACTACCCGGAAGTCAACGCCACCAACAACCACGCCGAGCGGCAACTACGCCCCGCGGTCATCAGTCGTAAACTCTCCTGCGGCAACAAAACGCTCTCCGGGGCCACCACTTGGAGTGTGTTGGCCTCCTTAGCCGCCACCTGCCAACAACGAGGCGACTCGTTCATCGAACAAGTCGCCCAAGCCATGGTGCGGCAAAATCGCGCTGCTTAAATCGACGCTAAACACGTACCTAATCAGCCACGGGCGATCGCTTGCCTAGCAACCGATCCCGTAATTGTTTAACGCGATCACGATACTTGGCTGCTTCTTCAAAATCGAGATTTTTGGCCGCTTCTTTCATTTGCTTTTCGAGCTGGCTAATGAGTTCCGGAATATCTTCTAGCGCCAGGTCATCCTTCTGCTCATAAACCTCATCCAGTTCTTGCACGTTCAAGCGGCGGGACACTTCCAAAAAGGACAAAATCGCGTTGCTCTTTTTACGGATGATGGCCTGGGGCACAACGCCGTTGTCTTCGTTGTACTTTTGCTGAATCGCCCGCCGCCGCTCCGTTTCGTCAATGGCCCTAGCCATGCTGTCGGTCAGGTTATCGGCGTAGAGGATGGCCTTGCCCTGCACATGTCGCGCCGCTCGGCCCATGGTTTGAATTAGCGATCGCTCCGCCCGCAAAAAGCCCTCTTTGTCCGCATCCAAAATCGCCACTAGAGAGACTTCCGGCAAGTCCAACCCTTCTCGCAGCAGGTTGACCCCAATCAGCACGTCAAAGTTGCCGTCCCGCAAATCTTGAATCAGCTCAATCCGCTCAATCGAGTGAATTTCCGAGTGCAGATACCGCACCCGCACATTCTGCTCGTCAAGATATTCCGTCAGATCTTCGGCCATGCGCTTGGTCAACGTCGTCACCAGCACCCGCTCATTGCGCACTGCCCGCTCGCGAATTTCGTCCAACAGGTCATCGACCTGCCCCTCCGTGGGCCGCACATAAATTTCGGGATCGAGCACCCCCGTCGGACGAATGATTTGCTCGACCACACGCCCCTCTGAGATCTCAATTTCCCAGTTACCTGGCGTCGCCGACACAAACACGCATTGATTGACCTTTTCCCAAAATTCCTCCGCCTTGAGGGGACGGTTGTCGGCGGCGCTGGGCAGGCGAAAACCGTGTTCGATCAACACCATTTTGCGGGCGCGATCGCCGTTATACATGGCGTGAATCTGGGGAATGGTGACGTGGGATTCGTCAATCACCAACAGCCAGTCCTTGGGGAAATAGTCGATCAAACACTCTGGCGGCGACCCGGCAGGACGCGCGGCTAAGTGGCGGGCATAGTTTTCTACGCCGTTGCAGTAGCCGACTTCTCGCAGCATTTCTAAGTCATAGCGGGTGCGCTGTTCTAGTCGTTGCGCTTCTAGCAGCTTGCCTTCTTTTTCCAAAATTTCGAGGCGATCACGCAACTCATCTTGAATCGCCTGACACGCCGCTTCCAGCTTTTCATCCGGCGTGACAAAGTGCTTGGCAGGATAAATGTTCACCGCCTCCATACTTTGCAGCGTCGCCCCCGTGACGGGATCAACGTAGCGAATGGCGTCGATCTCATCGCCAAAAAATTCCACCCGAATGATGCGATCTTCATAGGCGGGGCCGATTTCCAGCACATCCCCTTTGACGCGGAATCGGCCACGCCCCAAATCCAAATCGTTGCGGGTGTACTGAATCACCGCCAAATCCCGCAGCACCTGGCGCTGGTTCACCTCCATGCCCACCTGTAGGGGAATGGACGCCTTCAAATACTCCGACGGAATCCCCAAACCGTAGATGCAACTAATGGAGGCCACCACAATCACGTCGCGCCGCTCAAACAGCGATCGCGTGGCGGAGTGCCGCAGCATGTCAATTTCTTCGTTAATCGACGCCGTTTTCGCAATGTACGTGTCCGTCACCGGGACGTAAGCTTCCGGCTGGTAGTAGTCGTAATAGCTGATGAAATATTCCACCGCATTATCGGGGAAAAACTCGCGCAGCTCGTTGCAAAGCTGCGCGGCCAACGTCTTGTTGTGGGCCAGCACCAAGGTCGGCTTGCCAATCTGGTTAATCACTCGGGCCATGGTGTGGGTCTTACCTGTGCCCGTCGCCCCCAGCAAGGTCTGGTATTTATGCTGGTCTTGCAAATATTGAGTGAGACCGGCGATCGCTTTGGGCTGATCTCCCTTAGGTTCAAAAGGAGCCTGAATATTGAAATCGCTCACAATGTCTATCTCACACCTTGCCGACAACAACTGTTTCATGATGGCGGATTTTTCCCATAGTTGTAGGTGTCGTGGGCAACGGAATTGCCGCTAGCAGCTGCACCCCTGACATCTTTGCTAGCAATTTGAGTAACTTCGGCCCCAAGCCGGTCGGTCACGGGTTTGCGCCGCCCTCGGTCGGGGCAGGATGAGTCCCGGCTCGATCAGCTTCAGCAAGATGTCGTGTCAGGGATTACAAGACTTTTTGGTCAGAATGCTACGCTATCTCGGTAAAACCGCTGGGGGTGATGCGATCGCCCCCTCCTTTCACAACCAAGAGCACCTTGCTGGCGGATGGGCGCATCGGAGCTTCCCGGCTACCGCAAGCAGTCGCCATTGCTCGACTGGGCTCAAGACTTTGTTTGACCTTTCGAGTTATTGCTGTCTTTGCCATTACGTGAAGAAATTGCCCAGGTTATGTCAAATCCGCTGATTTTCGAATGGGATGATCGATAGTCACTTTTAAGCCCGATGGCACCCTGATTGGCACGCCTCTCTAACGGTGTCGGCAGCTCGTCTAAATCTCTAATTTTTTTCTATCTGTTCTGTTATTAATGTTTGCTGATGGATTTTTCTGCACGTATTCAACCCTTACTCAGCAAGGTGTATTCGCCTGAACAGGTGGAAACCCTGATTCCACAACTGCAAGCTCTGTTGCAACCTCACATGCAGCAAAGCAGTCGCGAAAACTGGCGCAAATGGAGCCACGACAACGTTATTTTGATCACCTATGGCGACAGTCTCGTGGCCGATGATGGGCGATCGCCACTGACCGTGCTCGCTGAATTTTTAGAAACTCACCTCAAAGATAGCCTCACGGGCGTCCACATTCTGCCGTTTTTTCCCTATACCTCAGACGACGGCTTTGCCATCAAAGACTACACCGCAGTGAATCCCGAACTGGGCGACTGGGAAGACGTGAAGCGCATCAGCGAATCGTTTAATCTGATGGTCGATTTAGTCATTAACCACGTTTCCAGCCAGCATCCGTGGGTCAAGCAATTTCAAGCCGGGGAAAAACCGGGTTGCGATTACCTCATTGAGGCTGATCCCCTAGATGAGCAGCTAGCCGAGGTCGTGCGGCCCCGCAGCTCGCCGCTGTTGACCAAACTCGAAACGGTCGATGGTCCCAAACACGTCTGGAGCACCTTCAGCAGCGACCAAATCGACGTTGATTTCAGCAATCCTGATCTGTTGTTGGAATACGTCAAAATCATTCTGTTCTACGTGGCGGCTGGGGCTCGCTACATCCGCTTAGACGCCGTCGGCTATTTGTGGAAAGAAAAAGGCACCCGCTGCATTCATTTGCCCCAAACCCACACCATGGTGCGCCTCCTGCGGGAACTGCTGCAAATGATTGATCCCCGCATTGCCATCATTACGGAGACCAACGTCCCCAACCGCGAAAACCTTAGCTACTTTGGCAACCGCAACGAAGCGCACATGATCTACAACTTCAGCTTGCCGCCGCTGGTGCTGAATGCGTTGATGCAGGGGCGATCGGACTATCTCAAACAGTGGATGATGAGTATGCCCCCAGCCCCCATTGGGTGCGCTTACTTTAACTTCACTGCGTCCCATGACGGTATTGGCCTCCGCCCGACGGAAGGACTGCTCACCGCTGACGAATACAATTCACTCCTGGAGACGATGAAGTCATTTGGGGGCAAGATCAGTATGCGCAGCCATGCTGATGGCTCTGAGTCTCCTTACGAAATCAATATTTCCTTGTTCGATGCCATGAAAGGGACGATCGCCGGTGAAGATGAATGGCAGATCGAGCGCTTCCTCTGCTCCCAAACCATCATGATGTCGCTAGAAGGCATCCCGGCGTTCTACATCCACAGCTTGCTCGCGACTCAGAATAACCATGAAGGCGTCATCCATACCGGGCACAACCGCACCATTAACCGCTTTAAGTGGAATATTGAGGCATTGGAAGCAGCCCTGGCCGACCCCAACACGCCCCATGCCAAAGTCATGGCAGAACTTTCCCGGTTGATCAAAATTCGTCGTCGGCAGCGAGCCTTTCATCCCAACGCCACCCAATACACCCTGCATCCGCTCAACCAGGCGATTTTTGCCTTTTGGCGACAAAGCATGGCCCGCGATCAGAGCATTTTCTGCATTCATAACCTCAGTCGCGAGGTGCAGGAATTACGGCTATCTGATCTAAATCTGCTGGATACCGACGAGTGGACTGATTTGATTTCGGGCGATCGCCTCACCACTTTAGATGCCGCATATATCCTTCGGCCTTATCAATCGCTGTGGATCACCAATAAGATTGACTCGGCGGAAGACCACATGACCCCCGACCCCTTGCTCGACGAATAGCACGCCAACGGCAGCGGGGCAGCCACTAGCCTGAGCTGATGGCTGCTCAACGTCAGGCGGTATGATGAAAATCCACCACAGAAATTGCAATAGCGTATGTCTCAGATCAAGACCGTGTCGGGGCCAGGGCTGCCCCTCAAGGGCGATGACATTGATACCGATCGCATCATTCCCGCCCGCTTTCTCAAGTGCGTCACCTTTGACGGCCTAGGCGAACAAGTCTTTGCGGACGATCGCACTCAACTCAACGGTCAACATGCCTTCGACCAGCCGCAGTATCAAACCGCCGAAATTCTCGTGGTGAATCGCAACTTTGGCTGTGGTTCCTCTCGCGAACATGCCCCCCAAGCGATCGCCCGCTGGGGCATCAAAGCCCTGATTGGCGAAAGCTTTGCTGAAATCTTTTTTGGCAACTGCGTGGCGATGGGCGTGCCCTGTGTCACGGTCAGTTCCGACGTCGCGAATCAACTGCAAACCCGGATCGCCACCCAACCCCAAACGCCGCTCACGCTTGATCTCGACGCCATGACCGTCACGATGGGCGACTTCACGGCTCCGGTCGAACTCGCAAGTGGCCCACGCCAAATGTTCACAGGCGGCACGTGGGATGCCACGGGGCAATTGGTCGCCCAGAGCGCTGACATTCAGCAGACGGCGGCTAACCTGCCTTACGTCGCCTGGCAAAGTGTATAGCCCTAAGACCAAGAGAATCCACCAACATCCCAGTGGTTAGGGCAGACGAGATGTCTGCCCTGGGGTAGCCGAGACGGAGTATCTGTTTAGCGACAGCGGGGGATCTCAAGCCCTGCTAAACAGATACGACGGCTATCCCCACTGATTCTCATTCCTCAACCTGAGCCAGGAATCTTTCTCTAAACGAAATCTGGTTGACATCTCCTCGATTTGTCGGGGCGAACAACCGTTCGTCCCGACGAGATACCTGTCGGTTTTCAGGGTGGTTGAATGTGGATGCGGTATGACACTCCAGCAATTAATACTACAACCCCCTATTTTGTGGTGTTAATTGCTGACAGAAATCTGGATGACGGGAACAATCTGCCGTCAGGGATCAGGTCAGCACACTAGAATCGATAGTGAGGACGAATGAGTGAAATAGGAAATCTTGGCGAACCTTGAGGACGTGAACCCGGCAGGCATCTCACCAGCAGAGCCCGGTGACTCAAGACAGTTAGCGTTTACCTTTGACAGCATTGACGGTGCCCTACAAGATTTAGCCGCTGGCAGAGCGATCGTCGTTGTAGACGATGAAAACCGTGAAAATGAAGGGGATGTGGTCTGCGCAGCCCAGTTTGCGACCCCAGACATGATCAACTTCATGGCGGTTGAAGCGCGCGGCTTAATTTGCCTGGCGATGACGGGTGAGCGACTCGACGAACTAGAGCTGCCCCTGATGGTGACCCAGAGCTCGTTTGAAGATGAAAACGAGCAAACTGCCTTTACTGTCAGCATTGATGCAGCCCTGAAGTGGGGGGTTACCACAGGCATCTCAGCCGAAGATCGAGCCCGCACCATTCAGGTGGCCCTGAATCCCAGTGCGCAGCCGCAAGATTTGCGTCGCCCGGGGCATATCTTTCCGTTGCGGGCCAAGGCAGGCGGGGTGCTCAAGCGGGCGGGGCATACCGAGGCCGGGGTTGATCTGTCTCGGTTGGCAGGGCTGTATCCCGCTGGCGTGATTTGTGAAATTCAGAATCCGGATGGGTCGATGGCGCGGCTGCCCGAGCTCATTGACTATGCACAGACCCACGGCCTGAAACTGATCAGCATTGCGGATTTGATCAGTTATCGGCTGGAGCATGAGCGGTTTATCAAGCGCGAGGCGATCGCTGCCCTGCCGACCCAGTTCGGTCACTTCGATATTTACGCCTATCGCAACCTGATGGATAACTCAGAGCACGTTGCGCTGGTTAAGGGCGATCCGGCGACTTTTGCCGACGAGCCAGTCATGGTGCGAGTCCATTCGGAATGCCTGACGGGCGACTCTTTTGGGTCACTCCGTTGCGACTGTCGCATGCAGCTGCAGGCCGCTCTCAAGATGATTGACGCGGCCGGACGGGGGGTGGTCGTTTATCTGCGTCAAGAAGGCCGCGGCATTGGCCTGGTCAACAAGCTCAAAGCATATTCACTGCAAGACATGGGGCTGGATACCGTCGAAGCGAATGAAAAATTGGGTCTGCCAGTCGATCAACGCAACTACGGCATCGGGGCACAAATTTTGAACGATATTGGCGTGCGCCAGTTTTGCCTGATCACCAACAATCCACGCAAGATTGCTGGATTGAAAGGGTATGGACTCGACATGGTCGATCGCGTGCCCCTGATCATTGAAGCCACCCCATACAACTCTCACTACCTGGAAACTAAAGCCCAAAAGCTCGGGCATCTGCTGATCCAAACGTATTTGGTGACGATCGCGATTCAGACCAAAGCCGACTTTTCGGCGATCGCGGCCAAATATGAGCAGTTGGAAAAAGTGCGGGAACTAGCTCACCAAGCGGGGTTCTTAGCGCAGGAAGAGGTGCGATCCGTCGCAGTCGCGCTCTTTGGCCAAGGCAAGCTCATCGTTAATCTGGGGCTCGAAGCGCCGCAAGCCGTCTCCCCCGGTTGGTATAACCAGGCTGGGGCAGAAACCTGGCGATCGGTCACCCAAATTTTGGACGAACTGGTGCAATCTCCCGATCTCGAACAGCTCGAAATGATTGTGTCAGACGGGGCTGACCCCTTTAACCATCTGCAAGTGGGGCTCAGCCGTCAGATCTTCTCGCTGCAGCCGAGTCCCGATATGCTCTATCCCTCCGAGTTGCAAGGGCGCTTGCAGACTCAACGCATTTACATCTTTACCCGACATAGCATTAACGATTAGCCGCCCGAGGCGGGGCGATCGCTAACCTTGCATACGACGCCACGATGCCGATCTGAGCAGTGCAACTGACCACAGTGCAACTTAGCCAAACCGATAACCAAATCCGCGCAACGTCACGATGTATTGGGGTTTACTGGGGTCAGCTTCCACCTTTTCGCGCAGCCAGCGAATGTGGACGTCTACGGTTTTGCGATCGCCCATAAAATCCGCCCCCCAAACCTGATCAATCAGCTCCTCTCGACTCCAGACTCGATTAGGGTGACGCATAAACAGTTCTAAAATCCGCAGTTCTTTCGGTGACAACGCCACCTCACACCCTGCCACCGTTACTCGAAACTCGTTCAAATACAGCACAATCTCGCCATGACTCAAGGTCATCGGTTTAGGGGGCGCTTTTGCCCGCCGATAACGCCTGAGCAACGCCCGACATCGCGCCACCAATTCCCGCATCCCAAACGGCTTCGCCAAATAATCGTCAGCGCCGACCTCTAGCCCCACCACGCGATCGGTCTCGCTCGCCTTGGCACTCAAAATCAAAATGGGTATATCCCAGTTGCGATGACGAATCAAACGACAAAGATCAAGCCCACTGACCCCTGGCAGCATCAAATCCAAAACCGCCAGATCAAACGGCGGCATCCCATCCGAGCGTTGTGACGGCAGACTGTTCAACAGTTCCAGCGCCAACGTACCATCAGCCGCCACATCAACGCGGTACCCCTCTGCCTTCAGCGCGAGCCCCACCGTCTCGCGAATCAGAGCTTCATCATCGACCAATAAGATGTGGTTGGGCTGTAAGGCAATCCCCGCCTTTAAGTGATTTTCTAAGTTTTGCACTAGGATGCCGCTGATAACATCTGTCATCTGAATCTGTATCTCAGCGCCTCAATCGCTTCATGACAATGCGAGACGGAGCCACAACAAGAAACCACCGACCAACTGTGTCACCGAAAAGCAATGGCTATTGGTGCATTCAGCCTTACCGAACCTTTGGTTTAACTGTCAGACGGCGTCTTTACCCTATGACCTTTGGGCCTATCGTCTGAGGCATGGCTTAAGACCAGATCATCCTCAGGTTAAATTTGACTAGCCGGTTCTTAATCTTGACCGGACTTTGTAGCCCCCGATGGCCAGATATGGCAATGCTCTTGTTGCCGCTGGCAATCCAGCTAACCGTCTGACTCACGCCTAATCTACGGGGGGAGCTCACTGGCTTAAATGATGGCTGCTAGAGCCATCGTGATCGCCGTGTGCCGCCATTGTCGAACGGCATCTTCAGCATTTGCAAAGTAACGGACAAGACATGCGACGTCCCCACCACAAAGCAGAACTGACCGTTAGTATTGAGTTAGAGATTGGGTTAAGGCCTTAAAACACATGGAAGATGCCACCTGGTTAGATGTCGTGATCAAGCGTCTTCGCTTTTTTACTCGACCTCTGCCGCTCGCTTCAACGGTAGGGGTGCTGCTGCTAGGAGTATTTGTGTGGGATTATTTGCGCCATCCCGAATGGTTTGGGGCCTTTGAAGATGATGCAGTGGGTCCTAGCGAAGAAGCTGATTTATCGGGACTCACCCCAGAAGAACAAGCCGCTGCAGCGGGGTTGGATAGCCTGACCGTCTTGATGAATGAGCTCGGTGTAGAACCAGGCAATAATCCGCGCATTCAGGCACTGCCGGAAGGCGACATCACGAATCAGTCCTCATTCTTGAATGAAGTCTTGGCGCTATCCCAAGGCAACAATTCGGGCTCATCGATCGCCACCAGTCCTTTTTCTGACTATTTACAGCAATATCAGTTTGGCCGCAACTCACGGTCCACTGAGTCTACTGCTAGTAATACCGGCAGTCAGTTTAGCGGGATTAGTTTTAATTCCTTTGGTCGGTCCTCGGCTACAGAACGACGACCGATCAACCCTTTAGCAGAAGCATTGCAGAATCAGGCTGGACTAGCTGGAGCGGTATCGACACAATCCGATTCGCAACTCGCGAATGAGCTGCGATCGCTCTCCAGCAGCGCTCAGCAAACCGCTACAACAACTGGTGAAGGCGAAAATGCGACTCGAGAGAACGGTCAGTTCAACCTACCGCCGGGCGAATTCAACTCGCAAATCACCACCATCCCCGGAGTCGATTTTCCGGTCTTACCGACACAACCCCAAATGTCTCCCCCACCGGGCACTACCGGCTACACTGCCCCGGCTTCCCTGAACCTGATACCGCCCCTACCTGGCACCAGCACATCGACGATACCAGGGAGTACGTTGGCTACTCCGACCTCAGGGTTCCCGGGCACCGCCTCGGGCACTGGTGTGCCTAACCTCAACTCTCCGAATGTTGATGTCAGTAATGGCTTCACGCCCTATACGCCCGTGGGGGGGAGTACCGCTACCCCGACGGTGGCCCCGCCGCCGCCCCCTTTTACAGCTCCGCGGGCGCCTGGAGTTTACACCGGGGGCGGCTACATCAACACATTTTCTAACCCCAGTGGCTCATCGAGCAGTAACCCTAGCGGCAACTAGCCTTAGACCGAGAGTCTCCCGTCAGCCTGTTGTCAAAGTTCGGCTGACCTAATCTACAGAGTTGAGTTTGGCGATACCTGAGTTGATTCGCCAACCCTAGCTCAACCGAGGGCGGCATCAGGGAACCGCGATCGCTCGCAAAGGCGTTGCGCCAAACTTTGATCGCGGCCCTGGGGTTCAAACGACGCGCGTCTGAAATCACCGCGTGCTAAGTTGAGATTTCCTGAGTCGTTATCGGCGAGTCTGTTGAGAAACGTTATAATTCAAGGCTGTAAGGGAATAAGAGGGTGCCCAAAATTCTTTGTTTAGCAAGGTTTTTGCCGACTTATTCTGGTTTTATTGAAGACGTTTCCTTTTCCACATGAAAGTCATTTATGACCCGGACAAAGACATTTTGCAAATCGCTTTTGTGAAAGCGGTGATTGAGGAAACGACCCAAATTTCGCCTGGTTTGATTTTGGATTACGACGAAGATGGTCAGGTGGTGGGCTTAGAAATCAGGAGAGCTTCCATCAAAACCGATAGTCCGTACGCCATCTCATTCAACGTTGGGGAAGCGAATTTAAATAAGCCTCAGCCTCTGAGCAAAGAATAGTCTGGGCGGCCACGAGGAATTCCTGTGCAGAGCTGCTGGCAGGCGAGAGTGCCGGTTTGTGTCAAAACATTGAACCGACCGATCGCAGCAAACCCCCCAGATTCCTGCCAAGACAGATTTCTGCCAAGAAGAGAATCGTGACGTCGAGTTATACCGAGAACGGGCGACGCTGTCGACCAAATCCTCAAATGTTGGCACTCTTGGCTTTGTCAGGAAATCATGAAACGTGGTGACTGTGAAGAGCAATATTGTGACTTGGGGAATCAGTGGTCGGTGATAATTGAGAGTCGGAGAAAAGACGACCTCAGTCGGTGATTTAGCGTCGCGTAAACATATTGTTTCAGCAGGGAAGCGGACTATGACACAGCCAGTGCAAATTTTGATGTGTGCACCTCACCACTACGAGGTCGATTACGTCATCAACCCGTGGATGGAGGGGAATATTCATCGCTCGTCGCGCGATCGCGCGGAAGAGCAGTGGCACCAGCTCTATGAAATCTTGAAGGAGCACGCGACGGTAGAACTGGTGGAACCGCATCCCGGCTGGCCTGACATGGTGTTTACGGCCAATGCTGGCTTAGTGTTAGGCGACACCGTCGTCCTCAGTCGCTTTTTTCATCCCGAACGCCAGGGCGAAGAGCCTTATTTTGAGCAATGGTTTGCGGATCAGGGTTTTACGGTCAAAACGTTGCCCAAAAGCCTGCCTTTTGAGGGCGCTGGCGATGCGCTGCTCGATCGCGCAGGCGAGTTGCTGTGGGCGGGCTACGGCTTCCGCACAGAGCTGGATGCGCATCCTTATTTGGCCCAGTGGCTAGATGTGGAAGTGCTGTCGCTACGGCTGATTGATCGGCGCTTTTATCACCTCGACACCTGTTTTTGTCCCCTGACGGACGGCTATCTGCTCTACTATCCTCCTGCTTTTGACACCTACTCTAATCACTTGATTGAGCGCCGGGTGCCCGCAGATAAGCGCATCGTGGTGGATGAAGTCGATGCCGTGAATTTTGCCTGTAATGCGGTGAATATTGATCACACCATCGTGCTCAATCAGGCTAGTGATCAACTCAAAAAGACGCTTGTTGCGCGGGGCTTCCAGGTGGTGGAAACACCGTTAACGGAATTTTTGAAGGCGGGCGGGGCAGCCAAATGTTTGACCCTGCGCGTCACGGAACCGCGCCAGGCTTCGCCTCGGGCCACGGCGATTCAAAACCGCATTGTGCATTTTGAGGGCCACCTGCTGGATTCGGGTCTGGTCAACCGGGCGCTCGATACGATTGTGGCCGGAGGCGGCAGCTTCCAAGTGTTGAATTTCACCTTGGGCGAACAGCGTCAGGACGTTTCCACCGCCGAAGTCAAAGTGTCGGCTCCCGATGCCGCCGTGATTGAAGACATTCTCGGGCAACTGGTCGATTTGGGCGCGGTGGTGCAGTCAGAAGACACGGCAGACGCCCATTTAGAAGCCATTGTGCAAGCTGGGGTCGCGCCCGACGACTTTTATGTGACGGCAATTTATCCGACGGAGATTTCGGTAGATGGGCGCTGGATTCCGGTGCAGGCTCAGCGGATGGATGCCGCGATCGCGGTCACCCAAACCGCTGATGGCCCGGTGGCTTGTTGCAAACTCCTGCGCGATTTACAGGTGGGCGAGTCCGTCGTCGTGGGCAGCGAGGGCATTCGGACCCGGCGCAAGGACACGAGTCTCAAACCACGCTCCAGCGAAGAATTCAGCTTTATGGGGGCGGGGGTCTCTAGCGAGCGCCGCGTGGAACTGGTCGTGGAGCAAATTGCCTGGGACCTGCGCCGCATTCGCGATCAGGGTGGCAAAGCCGTGGTTACTGCAGGGCCAGTCGTGATCCACACGGGGGGCAGTGAGCATCTGCAAACGCTGATTCGTGGCGGCTATATTCACGGCCTGCTGGGGGGCAATGCGATCGCTGTTCACGATATTGAGCAGGCGCTGATGGGCACCTCTTTGGGCATGGACATGCAGCGTGGCGTGTCGGTGCATGGTGGTCACCGTCACCACCTCAAGGCGATCAATACCATTCGCCGCTGTGGCAGCATTGCTCAGGCCGTCGAGCAGGGCGTATTGCAAAGCGGGGTGATGTACGAGTGCGTGAAGCACAACGTGCCATTTTCACTAGCTGGCTCCATCCGTGATGATGGGCCGCTACCGGATACGCAGATGGATTTGCTGCAAGCCCAGGCAGATTATGCGCGGCTGATTGAGGGAGCGGATCTGGTGCTGATGCTCTCGACCATGCTGCACTCGATTGGGGTGGGCAACATGACTCCGGCGGGCGTGAAGATGGTGTGTGTGGACATTAATCCAGCGGTGGTGACGAAGTTGAGCGATCGCGGCTCGCTAGAATCCATTGGGGTGGTCACCGATGTCGGACTGTTCCTCAGTCTGCTAGTCAACCAACTGAACAAACTCACAGGCGAATACGCGGCCCCAGTATAGTCTCATGCTGAGGCGAAACAGGTTTGACGTTCCCTGGCGCTGACCCCAGCCAGCAACCTAATCGATCAAGAAGCCGCTGTATTGATTTCCAAAAGATGATCAATACAGCGGCTTTTGAGTGAGAGACAACGGCCTGTTCTAGCAGTTCGAAGCGGCTGGGCCGATAAACCTTGGGGTTATGCGCCCGTTAACAGCGGCATCAAGACGCTGGCAAATTCGTAGACCTGCTGGCTGAGGGCGGTGATCGCGGCGCGAGTCACCGGCAGACTATCGATCACCATCCCAGCTGAGAGGGCCATCATGTAAAGGATGGAGTATTTGAACAGAGACTTGGCCTGATCGCGATCGCTGGGCGTTTGCAATAAGTCCCAAGCCTTGCGGAGAAAAATCCAGCCTAGGTAGAGTGCGATCGCCCCATAGACCCAACCGGTTGCATGCAGCGGCACCGTCATCAATAAAGTAATCGGCACCAACAGCAGCGTATAGGCCCAGATTTGCTTGGCAGTCGCTTCATCGCCCACGACCACTGGCAGCATTGGCACGCCGACCTTGGCATAGTCGTCTTGAATCACCAGCGCCAGCGCCCAAAAGTGCGGTGGCGTCCAGATAAAGACGATGGCAAAAAACAGCCAGGCGGCCCAGCTGAGTTCACCCGTGACGGCAGCCCAACCCACCAGGGGCGGAATCGCCCCCGCAGCGCCGCCGATCACAATATTTTGAGTCGAAGAGCGCTTGAGCCAGTGAGTGTAGACGCCCACATACACGGCGATTCCGACCATTTCGAGGGTGGCACTAAGCACGTTAGCGACCAATGTTTGCAAGGCAAAGGCCGTCGCCGCCAGCACCACCGCAAAAATCAGCGCATCTCGCAGCTGAATGCGACCGGAGGGAATCGGGCGATGCCGAGTACGCTCCATATCGAAGTCGATATCGCGATCGTAGATGCAGTTAATCGATTGGGCCGAGGCCGCCGCCAGGGCCCCCGTCAACAGGGTTACCAAGAGCAACAGCGGCTCAACCGTGCCCTGTGCCGCGACCAACATGCTCGCCGCCGTCTCGATTAACAAAAGCGGAATAATTCTCGGCTTTGTGAGTTGCCAATAGCTGCGGCAAACTTGCCAAAAGCTGTCGTGGTGAGGCGTGGGACTCTGCCAAGTGGGAGAAGTCTGCATATGCAGTGAAATCCTTAAAAATGAGAAAGCAAGTATGAAAATGAGGGCGATCGCCCGTCTTTGATAACCGATAACTCGCTGGCCGCAGGGCTAAATCGTGGAAGCAAGTCGCGAGGTATCGTCGGCCAGGGCGGTGGGAGCCGCTTGGCGATCGCGCCAAGCCAATACGGTAAAGGCCATTAACGCAGCGGTCAGGGTCGCGCCAACGGTATGGTGAGTCACGGTCAACGGCTCGACCTGAAGGTGTAGCTGCAAGGTGGCAATGCCCAGCACAATCTGGCTCGCCAATAACGTGCCGATCAACATCGTGAGTCGTCGCAACCAAGGATGCAGCGCCGGCGTACGCCAAGACACCAGCAGCAATCCCAAAATGGCGACAGTAGGCGGCACGACGCCAATCAAGTGACTATCCATAACCTGACAGAGTTGGGCACCGCCGAGGCATTGGTGGGCGGCCCAGCGAGAGCCCACGAGGGCTCCCAACAAGCACTGGATGTAAACCAATCCAGTCGCGATCGCCCCAATAAAGGGCAATCGGCCAGAAGTGCCCAACCCCTGATAAGGCGTCAAGCCCAAACCAATCACCAACAGCGTCAGCAAAAAGGCGAGGGCCGTGCCCAGATGCGCGGTGACAATATCAAACCGCAACAGTTCAGTCACCGTGAGACCACCCAGCGCCCCCTGCACCATGATCAACAAGACCGCTCCGACCGTGGCCCCAGGCAGCCAAGTCGGCACATCACGACGGCACCACCAAGCCTGCACCGCTAACCAGATCGACATCAAGCCAATCAGCGACGCATCCAGCCGATGAAACCATTCCAAAAAGACTTGCAGGTTCATTTGCTGGCTCGGCACCAGCTGGCCATAACAGAGCGGCCAATCGGGACAGGCCAATCCGGCATTCATGACGCGAGTGGCGCTACCAACGGCCATCAACGCCAATGTCGCGATCGCGAGTTTCCAAATCAGCCGCCGCAACCGCATCGGAGCGGCCAGGCGTTTGTCAGCGCTAAATACGCTAAATAAATTTTGTAATCGCGGAGCAGAATCAAAAGGGATGTTGGCTGACATAGAAATTAAACGTGCAATCCAGAACCCTTAAACCCGGCGATAGTCAATCACCAGCAATTGCTGACAGCGCTATCTTCTCCGAGGTGGATTGCTATCACTTTAGGAAGAGTGATTTTAATTCCGTAAAAGCTTTAGGGTTTTCTTCGGAATTTATGGAACGATTCAATAACTCTTGTAACGTTTCCTAAAGCCTGATGCGATTCTGGTATCTGAGACGACAAAACCTTGCTAGTCGGGGCATTTCTTTGATATGCGGCGATCGCGGCGGAATGTTCCAGTGTTTTGCTGCGATCGTGCCAAGGCTGCCGTAGTCGATTAAATTTGACCAGAGCCCCGACTTTATTTAGGCGGTTTCAGAGATGGCTCTGGCGACTGGTGATGCGGATAGTTTGAGTCCAGTTTTCGAAGACGACTGCCCATTCCCTGTCTTGAACGCCGTACGCTAAGGCCACTTCGTCCTCCACCCTTGTGCGCTTCTATGTCGACACCTTTTCAGCAACTCAAAGAAAACTTTCGTGCGATCGGCAAAGCCCTCCAGGCTGATGTCCTGAAAACCGCCGAACTGGCCCTCCAGGATTGGGTGAAGACTAACGCCCCTGCGATCGCCGCCAAAAAAGCCCCCGCCGAATTCAACGGCACCATGATGCAGTGGTTTCACTGGTACATCGAGCCCGACGGCACCCACTGGCAAAAGCTGAAAGAAGACGCCCCCATGCTGGCTAATGCGGGCTTCACCGCCCTTTGGCTGCCCCCGGCTTACAAAGGCATCGGCGGCAGTTACGACGTCGGCTACGGCATTTATGACCTGTTTGACCTGGGAGAATTTGATCAGCGCGGCACCATTCGTACCAAATACGGCACTAAAGATGAGTACGTTGCAGCGGTGCAAACCTGTCGCCAAAACGGCATCCAAATTTACGCCGACGTGGTGTTTAACCACAAAATGGCCGCTGACTTTGAAGAAGAATTCGATGCGATCCCCTACGATCCCCACAATCGCAATCAGCCACTGGGGGGAGCCCGCCAGATCCGCGCGTGGACAGGCTTTGACTTTCGCGGCACCAACGGCAGCGGAGGCCGGGGCGACCAATATTCCAGCATGAAGTGGCACTGGTATCACTTTGACTCAGTGGATTACAACAGCGCTGATCCCAACTTCAAAGCCGTGTGGAAAATGGCCGACAAAAGCTTTGAAACCAAGGTCGACTTAGAACGCGGCAACTACGACTACCTGATGGGCAGCGACCTGGATATGAACCACCCCGAAGTCAAAGGCGAATTGAAATATTGGGGTGAGTGGATGCTGGATGAAATCGGCGCGGACGGCTTTCGGCTCGACGCCATTAAACACATCAACGGCGATTTCTTTAACGAATGGCTCGACCATCTCGAAGCCCACACCGGACGCGATCTGTTCTGCGTCGGCGAATATTGGACGTATGACTTTGGCACCCTGAGTTGGTATATCGGCAATGCGGGGGGACGGCTCAACCTCTTTGATGCGCCACTACACCACAACTTCCACAAAGCCAGCAAAGCAGGCGGCAACTATGACATGCGGCGCATTTTTGACGGCAGCCTGATGAAAGAGCTGCCCTTATTTGCCGTCACCCTGGTCGAAAATCACGACACGCAGCCCTTGCAGGCTTTGGAATCGATTGTCGAGTCTTGGTTTAAGCCGCTAGCCTACGCCATTATTTTGCTGCGCGAGCAGGGCTATCCCTGCGTCTTTTATGCCGACTACTACGGCGCACACTATCGCGACAAAGCGCCCGACGGCAATGAATACGAAATTTGGATGGATTCTCACCAGTGGATCATCGATCGCCTTTTGTTTGCTCGCAGTAATTTTGCCTACGGACCCCAGTACGACTACATCGACCATTTCAACACCATCGGCTGGACGCGACTCGGCACGGAACATCATCCCCACGCGATGGCGGTGATTCTCAGTGACGGGCCAGCGGGCACCAAATGGATGGAAGTGGGCAAGCCCAATCGCCCGTTTTATGACATCACGGGCCACATTAAAGGGCCGATTCACACGAATGAATATGGCTGGGCCGAATTTCGCTGCAACGGGGGTTCCGTCTCCGTCTGGGTTGAGCAAAATCCGCTGCTGTCTCAACCAGAGAACATGAATGGCTAACCGACTCTCTACGTGATGGCCCCAAGGGTGCCATAACCTGAAACCTAAGGAAGTGCTGACTTAGAAGGTCGAGGTCAAAAAGGTCAACTCAATCTGCCAGCGCAGGGCGAGGGTTGGCAGCTGTAAGTCAGGAAATAGGTCGTCCTGTGGTGACCATAGCTGTACCGGGGGAGCCGTCATCAGGCTAGCCAATACTGGCGATCGCGCCGCCACTGTTTGGTTAATCTGGCTAGTTAACTGCTCAACTGACCAGATCGCCACCTGCGATTGAAAAACCGGCGGCAGGTGCAGTAGATCGGTCGCCGCTAAAGTCGGCGCGGCGGCGATCCATTCGCTCGTTGCGACATCCAGAGCCGCGATCGCCTCTCCCTCTGATAACAACACCAATTGGCCCTGACTCATCAATGTGCCCGACTGCCATGGACGCCCAGACTGCAATTGCTGTGCCGACAGCCCCCGCATCAGCGGCATATATTCCTGACTCGCTTGAATCCATAACCATTTCACCTGGTTGCAGAGCTCTGACAACGAGATCGGCGAGTGGCCCAGCGTCAGCCCCCCCAATTCAGGGGCCGCTAGGCTGCTGAGCACCGTCTCTAACAACGCAGAGAGCGTGAGTTGAGGTTGCCCGCGCGCATATGCCACCACCCGCTGGCCCAATGCCTGCTGCTGCCGGGCTGACATGGCCGCCACCACCGCTCCCGGCTCCGCAAAACTCAGTTCCGCATCCAGCGTCCACGGGTAAGCCTGGGCGGGCGCATTCAAAATCGCAGTGCTAGTCTCAATCACAGTTGTGGGCAGTGCTTCCGCTTCCCAAACTCGCGCGGTGGGCAATCCCGACGCTTCGACATACGCCAGGGGCATTTCCAACGCGGTGGGCTCGGGTGCCGTAACCTGCATCGTCAGAGGCAGCAAGGGCAAGACGAGTCGCGCTTGAGCCGTCATCCACGGGTGATCTGGCAGACAGAGTTGGACGGCGACTCCGGCAAACCAAGGACGGAGGCCGGGCACTAGAGCAGTGCTGCGATCGCGGATCTGGGTTTGCAACGTGGCCGCCGTGACCCAGGGAGCCGCAGGCAGATCGAGCAATTGCATAGCCGCCTCTGGCGCCACCGCTGGCACCAAAGAGCCCCAACTTTGCGTCGTCAGATCGAGGGTGTAAGTCACCTCATCCGTTTTAATTTCCAGCATGGGCACCAGGCGAATGCCATAAACCTGAGGCCAGTCATGAATGTTAGCGGCAACCCCTTCCAGCAGTTGCATCGCGATGGGCATACTCGCCGCGATCGCCCATAGCCAATCCGCGCTCAACTCAGTCAACAAACGGGGGGAGCCCGCACTGAGCCGCTGGGCCGCCGCGGCTGCCGTCGTCTGAGGCTCTGCTTGTAAAGCCTCTAACAGTTCCTCCGCTTCATCCATCACATAGGGCAACAGCGTTTCAGACGTTTGGGGCTGATCTGTCGGCCAGCCGCTATCCGCTGCCATCAGCGTATGCAAAATTTGCTGCAGTGCTGCCGTTTTTTGTTGCACATCATCGCTGGGCCGCATCGGTGCAATCACCATGGCCGCTGGCTCATCAGGCTGACATATCCCCTGAAAAAACTGGTAACCCGTCAGTGTCGAAGCAGAGTTAGAAGACATCGCGTTAAGTTCAAAGCAGAAGAATAAACCGTCGGCCCGCAAGCGTTTGCGCGACGTCGAGCGCACCATTAAGCATGACTCTGCCTCCTGGCTAGCACTCAATGGCGTCATCATGCAGGCTGTGCAGCCCTCCTCGAAGCGGTGACGCACCGAACGTTGGGGACGACTCGTCTGGCAATCACGGATCGGCGCTCGCTCAAAATCTACCGGGCTCACCTTTAGGGACTCGGCAAACGCCAGTATCGCCCCCATTCTAAGAGCGTTTTTTCTATCAGTCCGGGCGTTTCACCGTTTGTAAAGTAAACATCTATGACTGGTTTTAACGAACCTGGCACATGATTCGCCACTGCCCAGTACATCCCTGGCCCCTAGCCATTCTCCAGCAACGGGTAGTCGCGATCGTAGACCTTGTTCCCGGCGAACAACGGATTCAGTTCTCATCGCTCTGGCCCTTGCCCATGAGTTCGCCCCCCCTTAACACGGCGCTAAGTCAACCCAATTTCTTGCAGGCGCAGATGCAGATATTCCCCAGCTGTAATTTGTGGAAAACGGGGTTTGCCGCCTGTGCGAGCCACACAACCCGGACGCGGTGACAAATCAATTTCTGCACGAGGGTGGACAAAAAACGGTAGCGAAAACCGCCGATCGCGATCGTTGTCCGGGTTCAGCACCCGATGAGTCGTGCTTTTGAATAAGCCATTCGTCAGGTTTTGCAGCATATCCCCCGTATCCACAATGATCTGCCCCGGAATCGCCGCGATCGGTAACCAAGTGCCATCCCCTTGCTGCAATTCCAATCCTGGAGCCGTCGCTTCGCAGAGTAACGTAATCAGGTTGATATCTTCGTGGGCCGCTGCCCGCAGCTGCGCCGGGGGCTGTTCCGGCGACACCGGCGGATAATGCAAAACCCGTAATAGCGTCGGACTATTCACCGTCGCATCAGCCAGCGACCTTGGGGGCAAATCAAGAAATCGCGCACAGGCTTCGAGCAAAACTTGCGCACAGCGATCGAGCTCGGTAAATAAGGTCAACATCGCGGGCTTAAAACTCGGTACCTCCGCTGGCCACAGATTCATTGGCAAAACCTGCTCTGGGCCAATGTGCCAAAACTCCTTGAGATCGGGATAGGGAGAGTCCTTGGCGTGCTCGCGTCCAAACGCCGTAAACCCTCGCTGACCGTGCAGCGCTCGGTCTTCGTACTGCTGCTTGACGCTAGCGGGCAGCGTAAACACCGCTTCGGCTGCCGCATAGGCGGCTTGAATGAGCCCGCCATCAATGCCGTGATCGACAAGGGCGAAAAACCCGATCGCCCCCAACGCCTCGCCCAATTGCTGCACAAAAGCAGACTGCTCCGCTGGCGTACCTTGCAAAAACTGTTGCAGACTCAAAACAGGAATGGTTTGGGACATGGTGGTTACCAACGGGAGCCGCGATCGCCCCCACTTTAGCGAGAGTCGTCGCTCCTCAAACACTAAACGCTGTGGCACAGTAAAAACGCTAAGCCCAGAAACAATATGGAAACGGTTGTCCTAAACCATCAAACGCTGACCCTACTGCCCGAAAAAGCCGTTTATCTGCCCCAACAGGCCGCCCTGCTGGTCTCTGACGTACATTTGGGCAAATCCGAAACCTTTCAACATTGCGGCATTCCCATCCCCAGCCAAGTTAACCAGGCCACGCTACAGCGACTGCAGCAAGCCCAATCCCGGACCCAAGCCACGCGACTCTTTATCCTGGGCGATTTGTTTCATGCTCGATCTGGCATGGTGGATGAAGTGATTGATGCCTGGCTCAAGTTTTTAGCGACTACACAGTTCGAGGCCCACCTGATTCTCGGCAACCACGATCGCCCCCTCGCCAGCGAACTCTCGCAGTTCTCTCTGACCTGCTACACCGAGCCCATTGATTTGGATGACATCCTCCTCAGCCACGAGCCCCTACCCAATAACGACACCTTAAACGTGTGCGGCCACATCCATCCCTGCGTACAGGTAGGGGGCAAAGGCGATCGCCTGCGATTACCCTGCTTTTACTGGGAAGCGGCCCTCCAGCGTCTTACCCTGCCATCATTTGGCGACTTTACCGGGGGGCATACCATTTCGCTAACCGCTGAAACCACCGCTTATGCGATCGCTGACGATGCCATCGTGCCGTTTAGCCGTTAACGACTTTCCCCCTTTGGGCCATTCAAGACAGATGCCCCCCGGGATATAAGTGAGTTCGATGAAGCGCCAAGCTGGTCATTGCCAATTGATGTGGACACGATGACCCACGTAAAACCCGGGACTTAAAGCCTTTCTTCCCTGAGCGAGAGGTTTGGAGAGTGCGCAAACAGCAGTTCGTCGCACTGGCGTTACCTGCAACCCTCAACCCATTTACCCAGCCACCATCCTCAGCCGGGATATGCCTTTCCCCCCCAGAGCTAAGGCTCTAGCGCCAGCAAAAAATCAGGAACTTCTAACACCTGCCAGTACACCAAAGCCGCCACGACCAAGGTGTACAGCGTAGAACTGCCAAAGCCAATGAGCAAATCGCGTTGGAAATTACGGCGCTCATCGGCCAGAAAGATATCCGTTGCGCCAAACTGCATCATCACCATGCCCACCACATTGGAGAGCCAGTAGCCGACTAGCGTACCCGGCACAAACCAGCTCGGGTGCAGCCAACTAATGGCGTAGCCCACCGCGATCGCGATCGGCAGGTTAAAGAACACATCATTCCACCACGACAGCGGCGACAGCATATAACCGAGGCCGACGAGCAGGCCCCCCCGGAATTTTTGTTGGAATGGCGGCTTCATCGCGATCGCGGCTTCGAACTCCTCTTGCCACTGTATCAATTGGCTGACCACCGCAGGTCCAAATTACGCCAGAGTGATATCTGCCCCCTATGGCTGCTACACGACAGGATTGAAACCGCGATCGTCGTAACAGAGCGATCGCAATGCATCAGCGCCTAAATTGGCAACCTGCCCTCAGCTTGGCCAAACATGTAATAGTGCTCAAAACCACTCGCAAATGCGCCATTCGCCACGGCTGCTGCCACATCGCCATAACGCTCAAGATAAGCACTTTGATCAAAGTTGCGGGATGGATCACGACCTTCGCTTTGCCCGAAAGTAAAGAAGTGGTGGATGCCTAAGGCAATGTCACCCTTGGTCACAGCAGCCGCCACATCAGGATTATTCTGCAAATAAAACGATTCCTCAAAGAGCAGCCCTGACTGGCGACCCTCTTCTATCCCAAATTCGGCATAGTGCTCAAACGCGCTATCCAACTTGCCCGAATCGACCGCCGCTTTGACATCGGGATTGTTGAGTAGATAGTCTTCCGCATCAAAAACCGCATTGGGATTGCGCTGCTCAAGATGACCAAATTCAAAGAAATGGGCGATCGCACTACGCACCGTACCGTTCTTGACTGCGGCGGCAACATCGGGATTTTGCTCCAAGTAGTATCTCTGGTCGAACCAAGCTCCCGGAATTCGCCCCTCATTCATCCCATACAGCACAAAGTGCTCAAAGCCGTAGCGTAAACGCCCCTGCTGCACCGCCTCGGCCACATCAGGATTGGCCTTCAGGTATGCCGTTTCATCAAATAACGGCGCCACTCTCAGCCCGCCAATGGTGGTGTTAAAGTCGGTCAAGTTGCTTTGATAAACCGCGCCGGTCCGAATAGCAGCGAAGGCAACCCACTGCTCGAAACTAAGGAAGGCATTGTTGACGCCAACGCCCGCATTGCCAGGGGCCAGCGAGTCTGTTCCAGAACCGGCCCCACTGCCCACATCACCCGAGCCACCCCCGCCTGTCTCAATATTTAAGGCGTCGACAATCAACGCATCAAGGTTAGGCCCGCTCGTCCCAATTGCCGTTAGTTTCACCGTGTGAGTGCCGGCAGTGAGCTGCACTTGCGCTGCCAACTCGTCCCAATTTTCCCACGCCCCAGTGGGCTCAAAGTCCAGTATGCCAATGGCTTGAGCATCAACGGTCAAGCTGAGTGAACGATTGGCATCGGCCCCAAGAGCATAGCGAAAGCTCAGCTCATACTGACCCGTCGCATCCACCTCAATGGCAAATTCTGTGTAATCCTCGGTGGGATTCAGATAATCGGCAAAACCACTCCCCGAAAACCCGCCGTGGTTAGTTGCGATGGCTGGGCCAGATAGGATGGCTGACTCCGCTTCGTAAGTAAAAGACATGATTCACAGGTACTCCGTAACAATCAGGAAATACGTTTGACACTGCCAAGCACATTCAGGTTTGTGCAGGCATGAGTGACTCACGTATTGGGATAAGTTTTCTTATCGGCATCAGCCAAGATGACGCTCGAATCAGATGGCCGACCGACCAGATGGCCGACTTCATTGATCGGGAGATCTTTTTCAGAAGCCTCAGGCCCTTGGCCATCAGGTTGCCGCTGGTGTTGAGACTGCGCGCCAACGCTGAATGCCCTCATGCACGATGCGCTAATCAGCAGTTGGGGCTGTCTTCTTGCCTCAAGCGGCTAATTCGATGCGTTGTGCTCAACCAATAGAGTTCGGAAATTCAGTTGCAATGATATTGACCGGCCGACACAGAGCACCCAAACCTGATCGGTCAGCCTTTATCTGGTAGTCAATGTGCAAGATATAATTTGCGCTGTCGGTAGAGGTATTTAGCGCATCCTGATATCGTCTGCGTGAGACAAATTCGCGATCGCACCCAATCTGAAAAAAGGCTTGTCAAACAGTGATGGTGCTGTTAAGCCGTTAAGTAATTATGGGCAGATTGTGCGCATAATTACTGATGCCAGCGTCTTAAATTGTCGGAAACTTCGTGATAACACCAGTAAAGTTCTTCAAAACTTCGCATAGATGCTGGGTTGGACTCAGTAAAAACCATCAACCTTTCCGGCTTCGTGTGATCAGGTGATGCTGAGAGCGCAATACCCACGCCGCTCAAGCTGGGATTCGTCTGAGACGAACCAAGATAAGTGTGATTCTAGATAACACCAAGTTGTGTAGAACGATCGCGCTTGCCGGTCTAAAAGGAGGCTCAACCTAAAAAAAGGGACTGGCTCAGCCAATCCCTTTTTCTAATCAACAAATTCATCAAAGAATTTACGGTCTAGATGCCTTCGCCATCCACCGTAATCTCGTCGGTGGCTGCGGGTGTGGCTTCTTGCTGCTGCAATGCCTCTTGACGGCGCTGCAAAAAGTCTTGGGCTTCATCACCCAAAACCCGATTCTGATACTCAAAGAACTCTTGAGCACTCATGCTGGGAGCAAGAATAGCGTTTTGAATCAGCTCGTAGGGGCTAGAGGATTCGCCAAAGAGGTCCGCCCCATCATCATCAGTCCCGATGCTGCCAAAGGCTTCTGCATCTGCGGTCTGAGCCGAGGCGTTGCCCATGACAATACCAGCACCAAAAGCCAATAAAGTACCCGCGAACAAGCCGGTCAGAATCGATTTTGTCGAAAACATGATGGTTAACTCCTACAACACCAGCGGTGCAATGTGGTACGACCTAAGCCCTACCTTAGCAAAGAAATTTGGGGGCGATCGCCCGCTTTACGCAATTCTACGACGCAGTAACGGCTGAATAAGTGCCAGCGACAGGCCACAAAACCCGATCAACACTCCCAGCGCTGCCGCCAGGGTGACTTCGGCAAAGGGCGCGTGCATCACCACACTGCCCAACCCCCAATCGCCCGCATGCAAGTAGATGTAGCGAATGGGCTCGATCGCATAGCTCAGCGGATTCAGACTGGCGACCACCTGTAGCCACGGCGGCATAAACGACAGCGGCACCAACGCCGTGCTAGAGAACAGCAGCGGTAGGTTGGTCACAAAGATGACGGCAATCAGCTCAATGTGGCCCGGCAGCGCAAAGGATAAGCCGAGGCTCAAAGCTGTGACGCCCAGCACCAGCGTCAGCACAATCAGCACCACTAACGCTAATCCAGCGGGATCAGGCAAGCCAGCGCCCAGGGCGGCACTCAAGCCAATGATCGCCGCCGTTTGCACCATGCTCATGGCCGCAATAAAGATGGCTGACGCCGCCACAATGGAATAGCGAGACGCCAACGGAGCCACCAGGAAGCGATTCAAAAAGCCAAACTCGCGATCGAACATGACGGGGAGTCCGGCATTCAACGCGCCGCCAAACGCCGTGAACACAATGATGCCCGCGCCTAAGAACTGCCCATAGTTGCGGCTCTCGCCGAACAAACCTTCAGGCACATTTTGAAAGAGAGCACCAAACAAAATCAGCCACATCACGGGCTGTACCACGCCTGCCACCAATGTGGACGGACGGCGCTGCAGCTGAATGAACAGCCGTCGAGTCATGGCGCCCGTTTCTTGCCAAAACTCGGGGGAAAACAGGCCGGGCGTGGCCGCTGGAGCCTCGTCGCGGAGTTGCGCTTTCCACTGCCGCAATTCGGGGTTATCCAGCGACGATTTGGGTTTGGGACTCAGGGTGGTGCTCATGGGTGTCTCTAAAACGTCGGATTTAGTCGTCGATGAGAAGAGGATCGCTACCTGCGTGTATCTTAGCGGGGAGTTGGCGGCCACGGGGCAGATGAATCAGTTAGCTGCCCTTCATCGCTTGTTTACGCTCGGCTTTGAGGTCGCGGCTGCCCGCAGCGGCGATTTCGGCATCCATCAGGGTGCGGCCGGTAGCTGCCAAGTACACATCATCCAAGCTGGGTCGCGACTGAGAAATACCAAACATCGGTAAGCTGGCCTCTTTCAACGCCTGCTGCACCGTCATTAAGGCATCGGATTGGGCGGTGACGACCAGATTCAGAGAGTTGCCCTGGGCTTCGTTGACAATCACCTCTTCCACGCAGGGCAGTTCTTGCAGCAAGGTTTTGGCCTGCTCGGCTTCCGCGTCGGGGGTGAATTCGCGAATGCGCAGGGTGATGCGATCGCCCCCCACCCGGTCTTTCAATTCACTGGGCGTGCCGACGGCAATGACTTTGCCCTGGTCAATGATGGCAACGCGATCGGAGAGGGCATCCACTTCTTCTAAATAGTGGCTGGTGAGTAGGACGGTGGTGCCGGCTTCGCGCAGCTGCCGCAAAAACTGCCACACTGCCGAACGGGTTTCAATGTCTAGCCCGACGGTGGGTTCGTCCAGCACTAAAACATCGGGTTGATGCAGGAGCCCCATCGCCAAATCCAGGCGCTTTTTCAGCCCGCCGGAATAGGTGCCCGACTTTTTATCGGCCCAGTCGGTCAGCTCTAGCAGGTCAATCATTTGCGCGATGCGATCGCGGGCCACCTTAGCGGGCATGTGATATAGCGCCGCTTGCAATTGCAGCAGTTCGCGCCCGGTCAACACCTTATCCAGCGCCACGTCTTGAGCGATGTACCCTAGCCGCTGACGGGCCAAAGGCGGATTTTCCAGCACGGACTCGCCACTGATTTCCACCTTGCCCGCATCGGGGGTGCTCAACGTGCAGAGACAGCGAATCGTGGTGGTTTTACCCGCGCCGTTAGGCCCTAGCAGACCAAAAATCTCGCCTGGCTCAATGGTGAACGAGACATCTCGCACGGCTTCGACATCGCCGTAGCGCTTCTGCAATCCTTCGACTAACACCGCTGGCGGCATAGGCTCACCCAATTGATTCCACTGCAAGAATACATGGCATATTCTACCGAAGTCAGCAGCCATGTTTCAGCGCTGACCGGGGTGTTTTCTCGGCGGCCCGACAACCTTAATACATTTGGCAAAGTCGCACGAGAGCCCACCCAATAGGATTTATGCTGAATTGAGCATGCCACGATTGGTTAAGCGAAACACCACTGTCGATCCCCCGGGTCATCCAGCGGCGACAGCGGGAGCGCCTGAGTCATCCCAGCCGCTTACCCAACCGATTCATACTCAGCACAGGTTATTTAGGACGAATGAACGATCGCGCGCCCCATTGCTTAGCTTCCGCAGCCCCCGCCGCCGGGGTGATGGTCGGCTACTTCAATTAAGCAGGAGACCGGGGACATGCATATCCACAAAACGGCAGAACCGTATGATGCGATCGTGGTGGGATCAGGGGCCAACGGCGGGGTCGCCGCGAAAGAACTCGGTGAGCGCGGGTTGCGGGTACTGGTCTTAGAAGCGGGGCGGGACATTGACCCGAAGCGTGATCCCCACCATCCAGTGCGCGACACGGCTCGCCGCGCCTTCAACATTGCCACGGGAAAACAGACCCATCAAGCCACTCACCCCGGCTATTGGAAGGCGAATCCCGACTTTTTCGTAGACGAGCGGGAGCACCCCTACACGACGCCGGAGCACAAACCGTTTTACTGGATTCGCGGTCGGCAGGTGGGGGGACGCAGCCACACCTGGGGCGGCATTACCCTGCGGCTATCGGACTATGAATTTAAGGCGGCGCAGCGGGATGGCTTTGGGGAAGACTGGCCGATCGCTCATGCCGACCTGGCGCCCTATTACACTCGCTTGGAACGGTTCTTTCAGGTGCAGGGGGAGTGCGATCGCTTGGCGCAGTTGCCCGATGGGGATTATCTGCCCCCCGCCCCGTTGACCCCGGCTGAAAGGGAATTGCAGCAGTTGATTGGCGATCGCTGGACGGATCGGCAACTGATCCACTCCCGGGGCTTTGCGCTGCATCGACCGACGCCCGAGCAGCCTTGGTCGCGGGCGGCGAGTCCTGGCTCATCCCTAAAAACGGCCCTGGCCACGGGCAATGTGGAGCTGCGCCCCAATGCGATCGTCAGTCACCTGACCTTTGATGCAGACAGTCATCACGCCAGCGGGGTTGCCTTTATTGATCGTCTGACCCATGAGACCTATGAAGTGCGGGGACGGGTGGTGATGCTCTGTGCATCGGCGATCGAGACGGTGCGAATTTTGCTGCATTCCACCGCTGAGCATCAGCCCCATGGTTTAGCGAACGAGGCGGATTTGCTGGGGCGTTACCTGATGGATCATATTTCTGCCATGCAGTTTTTCTGGCTGCCGGGGATGCCGGCGCCATCGGAATCGTTTCCGCTATCGGGCAGTGAGAGCTTCTTTATTCCGCGCTTTTGCAATTTGGCTAACCCGCAAGCGGAATCGTTTTTGCGCGGTTACGGGCTGTGGGGTGGCATTCAGCGCATTGGGGTGCCGTCGGTGTTGCAAAAGGTGGGGGAAGGGGAGATCGGCTTTCTGATCGGCCATGGCGAAGTGCTGCCCCATGCCGAAAATCACGTCAGCCTCAGCCCCGACACGGTGGATGCTTGGGGCATTCCTGCCGCGCACATTGATTGTGCCTGGTCGGAGAATGAGCACCAAATGGTGGCCCACATGCGCCAAGAAATCGAAGCGACGGTTAAGGCCGCAGGGGGACAGTGCTACGCGCTCACAGACCTGTACCACATGCCCGCTGTGGCCCCCTTAATGCGACGAGTGGAGAAAACCCTCACCCCCGCTGGCCCGCCGGGGTACTACATCCATGAAGTCGGCGGCGCCCGCATGGGCACCTCGCCCCACAACTCGGTGGTGAATGCCGACAACCAATGCTGGGAAGCCCCCAATGTGTTGGTGACGGATGGGGCGTGCTGGACGTCCTCCGGGTGGCAGAGTCCGACGCTGACGGAAATGGCGATCACGGCCCGGGCGTGCGATCGGGTGACGACCAAGTTGCGTCACGGGTTTGCGCTGGAACTGGATGCGTGACACCCCGCACTGGTAGTTTATGTCGTAAGCCTTTTTCAAAAGCTGCCTGGCCTCGTTACTGAGACCTCAACAGACTTGAACCGAAAGCAAAGCAACCATCAAATTAACGATCTGAGACTCAGGAGAGACCACTTTGACAGGCCTCTCCTCAGCGGGCGCACAGAGCTTTTTCCTCGGGGAGAGTAGTGGGATTGGTCATGTAGTCGCGGAGCCAGTCACAACTTTTGGCGATGAGGTCGTCGAGGTTCAAGTTCCAAAGAATAATACTACCTGTATAGTTACTAGAACCAAGGCTGTCTCCATCACTAGAGATTAGTGTGTTTCCATCCGGGGCAAAACTCACACTCAAGACATAGCCGGAATGGCCAACCAGAGTTTGCAGTTCACGACCGCTATTTACATCCCACAGCTTGACGGTGCCATCATCGCTAGTACTGGCGAGGGTTTGACCATTCGGGGCAAAACTGACACTCCTGACCCAGTCAGTATGACCTACTAGGGTTTGCAGTTCACGACCGCTATTCACATCCCACAGCTTCACCGTGCCATCATCGCTAGCACTGGCCAGGATTTGACCATTCGGGGCAAAACTGACACTCCTGACCCAGTCAGTATGACCTACTAGGGTTTGCAGTTCACGACCGCTATTCACATCCCATAGCTTCACCGTACCACTGGTACTGGCACTAGCCAGCGTTTGACCATCCGGGGTAAAACTCACACTCAAGACATAGCCAGAATGGCCAGCCAGAGTTTGCAGTTCACGACCACTACTCACATCCCACAGCTTTGCTGTGCCATCTTCGCTGCCACTGGCCAGGGTTTGACCATTCGGGGCAAAACTGACACTCCAGACCCAGTCATTATGACCTTCTAGGGTTTGCAGTTCACGACCGCTACTCACATCCCACAACTTCATGGTGTTATCTTCGCTAGCACTGGCAATCGTCTGACCATCTGGGGCAAAACTCACACTTAAGACATAGCCGGAATGGCCGGCCATGGTTTGCAGTTCACGACCACTCATACTCCATAGCTTGACGGTGCCATCATCGCTGGCACTGGCAATCGTCTGACCATCTGGGGCAAAACTCACACTCCTGACCCAGTCATTATGACCTTCTAAGGTTTGCAATTCACGACTGCTACTCACATCCCACAGCTTCATGGTGTTATCTTCGCTGGCACTGGCAATCGTCTGACCATCCGGAGCAAAACTGACACTCCAGACCCAGTCATTATGACCTTCGAGGGTTTGCAGTTCACGGCCGCTCCTTACATCCCACAGCTTCACCGTGCCATTGCCAGAACTAGCTATCGTCTGACCATCCGGAGCGAAACTTACACTTAAGACCAAATCATTATGACCTTCTAGGGTTTGCAGTTCACGACCGCTACTCACATCCCACAGCTTCACCGTGCCATCTGCGCTGGCACTAGCAATTGTCTGACCATCCGGGGCAAAACTTACACTCCTGACCCAGTCATTATGACCTTCTAAGGTTTGCAATTCACGACCACTACTCACATCCCACAGCTTCACCGTGCCATCGCTAGAACTAGCTATCGTCTGACCATCCGGAGCAAAACTTACACTCAAGACCAAATCATTATGACCTTCTAGGGTTTGCAGTTCACGACCGCTACTCACATCCCACAGCTTCACCGTGCCATCATTGCTGGCACTGACAATTGTCTGACCATCGGGAGCAAAACTTACACTCCAAACCCAATCGGAATGGCCAGCCAAGGTTTGCAGTTCACGACCGCTACTCACATCCCACAGCTTCACCGTACCATCGGTGCTGGCACTGACTAGCGTTTGACCATCCGGGGCAAAACTCACACTCAAAATCCTATCGGAATGGCCAACCAAGGTTTGCAGTTCACGACCACTGCGATCCCACAGCTTCACCCTTGAGAAGCTAGCACTGGCAATTGTCTGACCATCGGGAGCAAAACTCACACTCCTGAGTCCATCAGGATGGAGGAAAGTGTTGCGCTCCAGGTCTTTGTGATGGTAGCTCTCTCGCAGGACCGAAACCGCCTGTAGGCGAGTACTTGAGCTGATTGGGCTGTCAATTCGCGAGATTAAGTCTGCTTCAATTGTACTAATGAGTAGTCCTAACTCTAAGCCGCTGAGCAGCGCTGGGATATGGAGCTTACTGGCCATTAAGTTTTCGACCGTTAACGCTCCAGTCTGGATGTTTGCATTTAGAGCTTGCTTTTCGGCCCTTTGCGTTTCCCGTATGGCAATTGCTGTTTGCTGTTTGGCAATTTCGGCCTGTTGCTGTGCTTCCGCTTCTCCAGCCTCAGCTCTTCGTCGTGCTGCTTGCGCCTGCTGACGCTGTTCGGCTTCGGCAAGTCGAGCCGTTTCGGCTTCCTGCTGCTGTTCTAGGGCATCTTCCTTCGCAACTTCTGCTTCAGCTCGTAGGCGTTCCGCTTCTCGCCGCTGCCGCTCAGCTTCTTGTTGCTGCCATTCTGCTTCTTGTCGACGACGATCTGCCACCCCTTCTTGGTGTTTCGCTTCTCGTCCTCGTTCTTCTGCTATCTGTGCTTGTATTTGAGCTTCCTGTTGCTGATAGAAGGCGTAGACTGCTGTACTCCCAGCCAATACCGATAGCCCTGCAAAGATGGCGAGAAACCCTCGCAAACGATTGATTTCCCGTCTTCGGGTTCGTTCCCGTTCTGTGGCTTCGCGCTCTTGCGCGTCGGCACTCGCCGCCAAAAACGCCATGGCCTCTTCAAAATTGGTCGCATAGCGATCGGCCCAAGCTTGGGTGGGTTGCGTTTTGGCTTCCCAATTCAGGGCAATGGTCAACTCTGGGTCGCGCAAATAGCCAGCCTGACTCTGCTCATGCATCGACGCCGTTTCTGCTAGTCGTCGGTAAATGTTGGCTGACTGTACCTCCTGCTCGACCCACCCTTTGAGCCGCTGCCAGTTGCGCATCAAACTCTCGTGAGAGATATCAATTACGGAACCTGCGTGCAGGGGCACCGAGGGGGGTGGCATCAAAAACGATCGCCGTGGCCCCCGAAAGGCATCAATAACCTCAACGACTTCAGTTAACTCGGCATTCGCTACGGCGCAAATTTCCCCGAGCTGGGTCGGGCGGCGAATTTCTCGATTATCGGCTCCCCGATCCGTCAGGCATTTGAACAAGACTTCAGCGATCGCCCGACTGCGATCGGTCTTTAACCCTTCACACTGATCGTCAGTAAAGCCTTCATAAATCTGATCCGCATGGCGGGAGAGGGCCTGGGCCATACCGCCGATCGCTTCATAATGTTCTAGATCCAGCGGCGCGTCCGGGGTGCGCTGATCTTCCCAATAGTCCCAGGTGCGCATCAGGGCATGCTGCAAAATCGGCAACTGGTCGGGGTTGTCCCCGGTGTCGTTGAGCAGCTTATTCACCAGGCGCGGGGTGATGGTCGCGCCTCCCACCGCCACTGGCCCCTCAATGGCCCGCCGCAGCTGCTCCCGCGTCAGCCGGGGAATCAGGTACTGGCTATCGTTCAGGGTTTCCGGCAGGTCACGAAACTGGGCGCAGTCCCCCAAAAAGTCCGATCGCATGGTCAGCACCACAAAAATCGGCACCGCCCGCTGATTCACCGCCGCCAATAGCAGCTTCACAAACGCGGCCGCCTCATCTTCCGCCTCTAGGGACTTGCCCGCAGCTTCCGCTTGCGCCTTAAAGCGAAACAGTTCCTCAAACTGATCCACCACGATGAGCAGACTCTCATCCGCAGCCAGACGGGCTTGCTGGGCCACTTCCACCAGGCCCAGGCTGCCTCGCCGCAGAGTACTCTCCATGAGCGCCAGGCGAATAATGGCTTCGTCGTTGGTGGTTGCTGCCCCTAAGACCTCTGAGTCATTCAGCGCGGCGGCCAAATTGTGTATCGGGGCACTACCGGGCCGCAACACCGCAATACGCCAACTGGAACTCGCCCCCGGCAAAAAGCCGCTATACAGCGAGGGCAACAACCCCGCCCGCACCAGAGAGGATTTACCACTACCCGAGGTGCCCACGACCCCCAGAAAGCGAGTGCGATGCAGGCGATTGATCAGTTCATCGGATTGCCCTTCGCGGCCAAAAAACAGATGCTCTTCGTCCAGCTCAAAGGGCCGTAGACCGGGGAATGGATTCGTGCGCTGAGGAGTCATCACCATGATTATGCTTGCCCTCCTGCAGGGCCTAACGAGGCCACAAACTCTTCCAACAGTGTGGGCTGAAAGCCCTGATAACCGGGAATCATCAACACCTCCGGATCAGAAAACTTTTGCTTGGCCGGGTCGGCCACATACACGGCCTTGGCCAACAAGGGTTTGGGTCGACCATACAGGGTCTTTTTCAGCGCATTGAGGCGACGCTTGAGCCACAGGGCACTGGCCTCACCGTAATAAATCAATACCGCCTCACACTGCTGTAGCAATGCCTCCGAGCGGCTGAGGGTGCCCTGCTCGTAGTCCGGCAAAATCACCTGAAAATGCTGATCGAGCCACTCAAATAGGGGATCGATCGCTGGATTCTCCAAATCGCGCTCGTCACAATCCAAATAAATCTGTACCCGCCCATCGGTGGAAAGCTCCAAGGCTGGTGTAGCAGGCTGAGTCAAGCGGGTGTGGATGATGTCCTTCAACGCTTCTAAATTCGTGCGGATGAAATCGGGGTCGCTTTGAAGTTCAGTCACGAAATCGTCTGGGGCGACTGCGCCGGTATCCGGGGGCAACCACAACAACCGCGAAAAGTCTGACCGTCCTTGTCCACATTGGGCGGCGAGGGCAACCTGATCGCGGGTCCGCGCAGTCACCAATTGGCGATAGAGCTGTTCCTGAGTGGGCGACTGCCCCGCCGGGGGCTGACTGGGATACGGACTCAATAAATGCACCGACAGGTGGGCGCGGGTCAACGCTTCACACACCGTCTGCTTAAAGGCTCCCGGCTCGCTGGGCAAGGGCTGCTCTGGCAGCACCTGATGGCCCGCCTGCTCTAACTCCCGCCGAATGCGCTCGCGATCGACCTGCAAGTCGGGCGTAGTATCGGCCAGGTAAATCACTTTGCGATCAGCGGCGACGGCTCCGAATTGTGGCTCGGTCAATGGGGGCTGCCCCACCTGGGCGTCTAGAATTTCCAGAGTTTGGTGAATGTCGTAGGCCAAGTCGTTTAATTTGGCGTAAAACTTCCGCTCCTGCTCTGGGCCGTAAACCCGGTCAAACTCTTGGGGCCGACCGGCATCATCAATTTCGTAGAACTCATACCCTAAAAAGTTGGCCACTACTGCTGGGTGCTGCTCGATGGGCAGGTAAGTCTTAATCACCTTAAACAGCCGTGCTTTGGCCTCTCCGACTCGCAAGCCGCCCCCCTGATCTGCGGCCTGACAAAACCGCTGGAGCTCTCTCATACACCATTCGGATTGCAAGTAGCGCGGCGACAACACCGACACCAGTAGGGCTGACTGGGTCAGAGCATCAAAAATGGCTTCATCGAGATCTTCGTTGCCCCACAGTCGGCGATCGCGCCAAATGCGCGACTCTTTGCCCCGCAACTGCGACAGCCGAATCTCTAACGCCTTGTGGAAGGATGATATCCAGCCGTCTTCATCCGGGTTCAAAGACTGGTTATCAATATGGGTGAAGCTAATAAAGACATCCTGCGCGAAAGTCATAAGGCAGCAGCACCAAGAAGACTAAGTTGATAAATACAGCGATCGCAGGGTGATTACGTCGTTCCATGAAAATAACAAGAATTTCTGGAGTCACCAAGTAATTTTGAGTACCGAACGCCTAACCGCTCCGTAGCTCCATGCTCAGATCAAATTTTGGCTCGCCTGTTGAGCCAAAATCATGATGGTAATTGTCCGCTGTCCTAGAGCTTGTTTGCTCAGTGGCGGCGGCGGACAAGGACTCTCAAAGCCACCGCTAGACCGTCAGCTTTTTTCGGCGGTTGCTAGCGAGTATTGAGTCTTTTGGCATTGCGGCAGGTCTTGCAATTCCAAGCAAATTTGGATCAGGACGTTGGGGATCAGCAACAGCCTATAGAATGATTTGGATCTGTATCCTGCCTTGGTTGGGAAAAGCCTATGCCGCGCCGCGAAGACCTGAAAAAAATCCTCCTCATTGGTTCTGGCCCGATTGTGATTGGTCAAGCCTGCGAGTTTGACTACTCGGGGACTCAGGCGTGCAAAGCGCTGCGCGAAGAAGGCTACGAAGTGGTGCTGGTGAACTCGAATCCGGCCACCATCATGACCGACCCCGAAACGGCCGATCGCACCTACATTGAGCCCCTGACGCCGGAACTGGTCGCCAAGGTCATCGAACAGGAACGCCCCGACGCCATGCTGCCCACCATGGGGGGCCAGACGGCGCTGAATATTGCGGTGGATTTGGCCAAAAGCGGCGTGCTCGATCGCTACGGCGTGGAGCTGATTGGGGCCAAATTGGACGCCATTGAAAAAGCCGAGGACCGCAAACTCTTTAAAGACGCCATGGAAAAAATCGGCGTGGCGGTGTGTCCGTCGGGGCTGGCCGAGACCATGAGCGACGCCAAAGAGGTCGCCGCCAAAATCAACTCCTTTCCGCTGATTATTCGTCCCGCTTTTACCATGGGCGGCGCGGGCGGCGGCATCGCCTACAACCAAGAAGAATTTGAGCGCATTTCCCAGTCCGGGCTAGATGCCAGCCCCGTGTCGCAGATCATCATCGAGCAATCGCTGCTGGGGTGGAAAGAGTATGAGCTGGAAGTGATGCGCGACCTGGCGGACAACGTCGTGATCATCTGCTCCATCGAAAACGTGGACCCCATGGGGGTTCACACCGGGGACTCCATCACGGTGGCACCGGCCCAAACCCTGACCGATAAGGAATATCAGCGGCTGCGGGACGCCTCCATTCGCATCATTCGCGAAATTGGCGTGGAAACGGGGGGCTCCAACATTCAGTTTGCGGTGAATCCCACCAATGGCGAATTCATCGTAATTGAGATGAACCCGCGCGTGTCCCGCAGTTCGGCCCTGGCCTCCAAGGCGACGGGCTTCCCCATCGCGAAATTTGCCGCCAAGCTGGCCGTCGGCTACACCCTGGATGAAATCAACAACGACATCACCCAAAAAACGCCCGCGAGCTTTGAGCCCACCATTGACTATGTGGTGACGAAAATTCCCCGCTTTGCCTTCGAAAAATTCCCCGGTACCCAGGCGGTGCTGACCACCCAGATGAAGTCGGTGGGCGAGGCCATGGCCATTGGTCGCACCTTTCAGGAATCCTTTCAAAAGGCGTTGCGATCGCTGGAAACGGGCCGCGCTGGTTGGGGCGGCGATCGCCGCGAAACCTTGCCCAATCTCTCCACCTTGCGATCGCGCTTACGCACCCCCAGCCCCGATCGCATCTTCTCGGTGCGTCACGCCCTGCAGCTCGGCATCGACATTGACGAAATCTACTCCCTGACGGGCATCGACCCCTGGTTTTTGCACAAGCTCGCGGATCTGCTCGCCACCGAAAAATGGCTCAAGCGCCAAGACCTCAATACCCTGACGGCGCAGCAAATGTATCGCCTCAAACAGCAGGGCTTTAGCGATCGCCAGATCGCCTTTGCCAAAAACACCACCGAAGATGCCGTGCGGCAACTGCGGCAGTCTCTCGGGGTGAACCCTGTCTATAAAACAGTGGACACCTGCGCCGCTGAGTTCGAAGCTTACACCCCCTACTACTATTCCACTTACGAAGAAGAGACCGAGGTACAGCCCAGCGATCGCCGCAAAGTCATGATTCTCGGCGGGGGGCCGAACCGCATCGGGCAGGGCATCGAGTTTGACTACTGCTGCTGCCATGCGTCCTTTGCGCTGCAGGATGATGACTTCGAGACCATCATGGTCAATTCCAACCCCGAGACGGTTTCCACCGACTACGACACCAGCGATCGCCTCTACTTTGAGCCGCTGACTAAAGAGGACGTGCTGAATATCATCGAAGCCGAGCAACCCGAGGGCATCATCATCCAGTTTGGTGGTCAGACACCATTGAAACTGGCCGTCCCGCTGCAAGAATATCTGTCCAACAACAGCACCACAAAAATCTGGGGCACCTCGCCCGACTCCATCGATACGGCAGAAGATCGCGAGCGATTTGAGCAGATTTTGCACGAGTTGGAGATTGTCCAACCCGCTAACGGCATTGCCCGCAGCACGGGCGAAGCCCTCCAGATTGCGCGCAAGATCGACTATCCCGTCGTGGTGCGGCCCAGCTATGTGCTCGGCGGTCGGGCGATGGAAATTGTCTATTCCGATCGAGAACTCGAACACTACATGACCTATGCGGTGCAGGTGGAGCCTGATCATCCCATCCTCATCGACCAATTTTTGCAAGAAGCGGTGGAAGTGGATGTGGATGCGATCGCCGACGCCACCGGCGATGTCGTTATCGGCGGCATCATGGAGCATATCGAACAAGCCGGGATTCACTCCGGCGACTCTGCCTGCTCCATCCCCACCATCACCCTGTCCGATGCCGCCCTAGCCACCATCCGCGAATGGACCGTCAAGCTGGCGAAGCGGTTGCAAGTCATCGGGTTAATGAACATCCAATTTGCCGTCAAAGACGAACAGGTTTACATTCTCGAAGCGAATCCCCGTGCCTCGCGCACCGTGCCTTTTGTCTCCAAAGCGACGGGGGTACCGCTGGCCAAAATTGCGGTACAGGTCATGTCCGGCAAAACCCTCGCAGAACTCGGCGTAACCAAAGAGGTGATTCCCAAACACATCGCCGTAAAAGAAGCGGTGCTGCCCTTCGATCGCTTCCTGGGCACCGACACCATCCTCGGGCCAGAGATGCGTTCCACTGGGGAAGTCATGGGCATCGACGTGGACTTCGGTAAGGCCTTCGCCAAAGCCGAGTTGGGCGCGAATCAGAAGCTGCCGCAGCAGGGAGCGGTCTTTATCTCGATGAACGATCGCGATAAACAGGCGGTAGTGCCCATCGCCAAAGACTTAACTGACCTGGGTTTCCAATTAGTTGCGACCAGCGGCACTCAAGCGGTGCTGCAAGAGCATGGCCTGACGGTGGATACCGTCCTCAAAGTTCACGAAGGTCGCCCCCACGTCGTGGACCAGATCAAAAACGGGCAAATTCAGCTCATCATCAATACGCCGCTGGGGGACAAAGCCCAGCAGGATGATCACGAAATTCGGCGGACGGCGTTGGCCTACAAAGTGCCGACTATCACCACCATCGCCGCCGCTCGGGCAACCGCAGCGGCTTTGCGAGCATTGCAAAAGGAATCGCTCAGCGTCAAAGCGTTGCAAGACTACTTGTAAACAAGAGCAACTTCAAACAATACAATTGTTTTGATTCCAAGCAACTCTGAGCTGGAAATGAAAGGCTATCAACAAACCAGAATTGAAGGGTCAACTACGGGAACACTATCAGACTCTAAATAATAGTTACTAAGGAGCTCTCGACCTCTTCATAAACCTCTGTGGCGCTAAGCTGGCGTCCTTCAACTAATTTGTTTACAGCCACCATGACTAATTCAGCTCGTTTCTGGATAAATGCTTCGAAATCTTGCTTCAACTTCGTATTTTTCTGTTCTTCTGATAATCCTTCATAGCCGCCGTTGGCTAGCTCATTAATGGGAATTAGATGAGATTGTAATCGGTCTTGTACAATCTCTTCTGAAACCCATTTAAATCTTTCTTTCATGTAGACTAATGGGTCTTTTCGCCCGATAGACATATTGGTTTTATCTTTTATCAGAGCACAGTTGAGCGCCAAAAAGCTTTCAATACCAGCCTCTTTCAGTAAAGCATCGGGATAGACGTGGTGGTAGTGACGTTCACGAATATTCTGAGCATCCAGCTTCTCTGCGGTGAAAAAGTCAAGCCCTCCAAAGCGGCACATAACAGCCAGAACTCCCCTTCCGCGAATGGTTGTACGCTTAGGCCATTCAGCGGTCTTTAGTTCTTCCAACTCAACTAGAGAATGATTCGCAAAAATTGGAACATCTGCAACTGTATAAGCGCTTCCATCAGGTTTTGACTTGCCCGTAATAATGGCTCTAAGCACGTTGAAATCAGCGAAAGCATAAGTGGCTGCAGAATTCTCATAACGATCGCTAAAGAAGCTGTACCACATATACTTCCTTAGTAGTAGCTCGTCTTGCCCACGCTTATCTCCAGATTCTGGAATATCTGCATAAAGAGCGGCGACAACTGCCAGCACAGCATTAGTGGGTAATCGATGTTCGTCATAAATCCCTTCACCATTAAGGAACTGAGCCATTAAGTTTAATCCCCGTTCCAGTCTGCTCCACTGCTCAACCATACGAGTCTTATCCATATTCCAGGCTCCCCGTTGATTAGGCAAATTACCTTGCAGCAGTGCTGATGTCGTCAAAATCAGACTCGACAAAGGTGCATAACGACTGATGGCTGGATGTTGCTGATGTAAATCAGCCTCTAAGTCATGTAAAGATTGCCCCATCGCGCTTTCCACTTCCGCAACGATAATGTCGTAGGTTGAGAGTGGTTTGCTATTGGTGTTCATGTTGATGAACACACTCAAGGCGACAGATTTATCTGTGTAATTCGGTAAAGAAAGAAAGGGCAAATTGTAATTGGAAATTATGGAACGCAACTCTTGAATTTGGGCACGTAACCGATCTTTAAGGGAGAAAAACTGTTTTAGGGTTTCTATGCCAGCTTCAGCATCAGGTTCCTGAAGCGCAGCATTGCTCCAATCATCGATTTCGGTTTGAATGCTGTCAGGGCGCAATAAATCAACCGGGATTAAGCCTCTCTCTAGAGTTCGTGCGGGATTATCACACCAAAGAGGATATCTTTTACCGTCTTTCTTCTTGATATATCTCCCACGCCAGTAAATTGATAGATCGTCACGGTCTTGATTTTTATCGTAATTGTCAAATTCTTTGAGATAGACGTAGTAAGTCTCCTGTGCATAGTTGTTGTGGAATGTTCGCCAGAGAGCCGTCAGTCGTTGCTGTCCATCTAGAAGATGTTCCTGGACTTTGTTATGGGTGGCAGGGGCCGTTTCCAGGTAGCGTGAGATAAATTTCTCTTGGTCACCGACCTCTAAGACCAGGGTGATACCTAAAGGTAAATTCTGAATAACGGTTTGTAAAAGACTGGCAATACGATGACTGTCCCATGCTTCAACGCGCTGAAATCTAGGTAATTTAATTTCACCGTACTGAATCTTGGTATACCATTCGCTGATTTTACGGTTACGAGCTTCCACGTCTATTGCCTTCGACTGTAAGTTTGGTTGATGCTACGTCGTTAATTTGCCCCGTTTCCAACACCTCCACTCAATTGTGTCTCAAGTTTAAGCTGATGAACCATAGGCAGTCGCATTTCAAGCACGACCTTTGGAGCGCATAACAATCACGGAATTTCTATGGATAGGGATAAGGCTGATTGGAGTGGGCGCGATCGCGGGGCCGGGTGATTTTGTGGCGAGTCGATCGCCGATACAGCAGCTCTAGCTGTCCCCCAGTCTCTTGAATGAACGCCCGCTGACGCCGATATTGACTTTGAAAGTAATTGGCAAAGACCAGCGTAGCGATCGCAATCACCAGGCCCACCGCTGTGGTCAACAGCGCTTCCCCAATGCCCGCAA